>JBQCEN010000231.1:0-9869 GCA_051960215.1 Pararhizobium sp. | reverse complement strand
AAAGATGAACCCGGGCGCGTGGCTGCGGACAAAATCGACGAGCGCCGCCGAGCCCGCGATATAGCCGCCCATCACGCCAAAGGCCTTGGCGAGCGTTCCTTGGATCACATTCGGCCGGCCGGGCACGCCGTCGCGCCCGCCGCGAGCGCCGGCGGCAGCGCGGTCGTGAAGATGAAGCCGGAGGCGAAGGAGCGCAGGAAATCGCAGAGCGCGGTCGACGCCGCAAGGTAGCCGCCCATCACGCCGAAGGCCTTGCCGAGCGTGCCCTCGATGACCGTCAGACGGTCCATGAGGCCTTCGCGCTCGGCGATGCCGCCGCCGCGCGGGCCGTAGAGGCCGACGGCATGGACCTCGTCGAGATAGGTCATCGCGCCGTATTTCTCGGCGACGTCGAGGATGGCTGCGATCGGCGCGATGTCGCCGTCCATCGAATAGACGCTTTCGAAGGCGACGAGCTTCGGCGCGGCCGGGTCGGCGGCGGCGAGCTTCGCCTCGAGGTCCTTCACGTCGTTGTGCTTCCAGATCACCTTCTCGCAGCGCGCATGGCGGATGCCCTCGATCATCGAGGCATGGTTGAAGGCGTCCGAGAAGACGATCATCCCCGGAATCTTCGAGGCGAGCGTGCCGAGCGACGTCCAGTTCGAGACGTAGCCGGAGGTGAAGATCAGCGCCGCTTCCTTGCCATGCAGGTCGGCGAGCTCACGCTCGAGGAGGACGTGGTAGTGGCTCGTGCCGGAGATGTTGCGCGTGCCGCCGGCACCGGCGCCGCAGCGGTCGATCGCCTCCTTCATCGCGGCGACGACGGCGGGATGCTGACCCATGCCCAGATAGTCGTTGGAGCACCAGACGGTGACGTCGTGGGCGCCTTCGGCCGTGTGCCGCGTCGCCCGGGGGAAGCCGCCGTTGTGACGCTCCAGATCGGCGAACACCCGGTAGCGGCCCTCCTCGCGCAGTCCGTCCAGCTCCTTGCGGAAGTAGGCCTCGAAGTCCATCGTCACGCTCTCTTCGGTTTCAGGCTACGTTTGCGTCGCGACGATGGCCGCCGTCAACCCTCAATGAGTACCGCCCGCCCGCCTGCGGCGTTACGCCCGCCGCTCCGAAGCGCGAAACGCCGGCCTGGTGCGCCGATCCTGACGAAAACGCCCCGGCAGGCGATCCGTTGCCTGCCGGGACGATCGGTGCAAAACCGATGCTTCGGGCGCCGGCGGCTCAGCGCGCCGCCTTCGCCAGCGCCCGCTTCGCCATCACCTTGACGAGGTTGGCGCGGTAGTCCGCACTGCCGTGGATGTCAGAGAGCATGTTGCTCGCATCGACCGTCAACCCGTCGACCGCCGAGGCCGAGAAGTTCGAGCCAAGCGCACTTTCGGCAGCGCTCCACCGGAACGCGCCCTCGGAGCCCGCCCCGCTGACGCCGACGCGCACCGTCGAGCCGGCCTTCGCGACGAAGACGCTGGTCATCGCGTAGCGCGAGGCCGGATTGCGGAACTTCTCGTAGCCCGACTGGTCCGGCGCCTCGAAGGAGACGGCGGTGAGGATCTCGTCGGGCTCGAGCGCCGTCTCGAACAGGCCGACGAAGAAGTCGCCCGCCCTGATCTCGCGCCTGTTCGTGTGGATCGTCGCGTCGAGCGCCAGCATGGCGGCCGGATAGTCGGCGGCGGGGTCGTTATTGGCGAGCGAGCCGCCGATCGTGCCCATGTAGCGCACGGCAGGATCGCCGATCAGCCCGGCCAGTTCGTGAAGGCCGGGACAGACGGAGGCGATCGCCTGGGAGGCGTGGATCTCGTGGTGGGTCGAGCCGGCGCCGATCCTGACCGAACGGCCGTTCACCGTGATCCCCTTCATCTCCTCGACGTGGCGAAGGTCGATGAGGTCTGAGGGCGCGGCGAGCCGCTGCTTCATCGTCGGGATCAGCGTCTGGCCGCCCGAGATCAGCTTCGCCTCGTCGTTGCCGGAAAGAAGCTTCGCCGCCTCCTCGACGGACGAGGCGCGATGATAGGTCGTTGCGTACATATGTCTCTCCCTTCGGGAGAGGGTGAGTAGTAAGCGGTGAGTAGCGAGTAGAGAGCGGGGTTCCTCCCCCTCATCTCTGCTCGCCCTCGCCACGACGACACCCACCCCCTTTTTAAAACGACTTGCTATTCTCTGATCACTACCTACTGCGCGCCAGCGCGTGCATGCATCGCCTTCCACACCGCGAGCGGCGTCGCCGGCATCGTCAGCGTGTTGGTGCCGATCGCGTCGGTGATGGCGTTCATCAGCGCCGGCGGCGAGCCGATGGCGCCGGCCTCGCCGCAGCCCTTCATGCCGAGCGGATTGCCGGGGCAGGCCGTCTCCGTCGTCGAGACCTTGAAGGACGGCAGGTCGTCGGCACGTGGCATGCAGTAGTCCATGTAGCTCGCCGTCAGCAATTGGCCCGACTGGTCGTAGCGGCAGCCTTCGAGCATCGCCTGGCCGATGCCCTGCGCGAGGCCGCCATGCACCTGCCCCTCGACGATCATCGGGTTGATGATCTTGCCGAAATCGTCGGCGGCGACGAACTGGATGACATCGGTCCGGCCGGTGTCCGGATCGACCTCGACCTCGCAGATGTAGCAGCCGGCCGGGAAGGTGAAGTTCGTCGGGTCGTAGAAGGCGCCTTCCTTGAGCCCCGGCTCCATGCCGGACGGCAGGTTGTGGGCCGTATAGGCGGCCAGCGCCATCTGGAACCACGGCAGCGTCTTGTCGGTACCGGCAACCTTCAACTCACCGTTCTCGATGACGATGTCGCTCTCGTCGGCCTCGAGCAGGTGGGCGGCGATCCTCTTCGCCTTCGTCTCGACCTTGTCGAGCGCCTTGACGATCGCCGACATGCCGACGGCGCCCGAGCGCGAGCCGTAGGTGCCCATGCCCATCTGCACCTTGTCGGTGTCGCCATGGACGATCGAGACGGAATCGATCGGCACGCCGAAGCGCTCCGCGACGAGCTGGGCGAAGGTCGTCTCGTGGCCCTGGCCGTGGCTGTGCGAGCCGGTCAGCACCTCGATCGTGCCGACGGCGTTGACGCGCACCTCGGCCGATTCCCAGAGGCCGACGCCGGCGCCGAGCGAGCCGACCGCCTGTGACGGCGCGATGCCGCAGGCCTCGATGTAGCAGCTCATGCCGATGCCGCGCTTCTTGCCGCGGCTCTCCGCCTCCGCCCGGCGCGCCGGGAAGCCGTCATAGTCGGCCGCCTTCATCGCCGCGTTCAGCGACGCCTCGTAGTCGCCGGCGTCGTAGTTCATGATCACCGGCGTCTGGTGCGGGAACTGGCGGATGAAGTTCTTGCGCCGCAGCTCCGCCGGCGAGACGCCGAGCTCGCGCGCCGCCGTCTCCATCACCCGCTCGACGACGTAGGTCGCCTCCGGGCGCCCGGCGCCGCGATAGGCATCGACGGGAGCGGTGTTCGTATAGACCGTCCGGACATTCGCATGGATCGCCGGGAAATCGTACTGCCCGGAGAGCAGCGTCGCGTAGAGGTAGGTCGGCACCGAGGACGAGAAGAGCGACATATAGGCGCCGAGATTGGCGATCGTGTCGACCTTGAGCCCGGTCACCCTGTTGTCCGCGTCGAAGCCGATCTTCACCATCGTGACGTGGTCGCGGCCATGGGCGTCGGCGAGGAAGGACTCCGTCCGGTCCGCCACCCATTTGACCGGCACGCCGGTGCGCTTGGAGGCCCAGAGGCAGACGATCTCCTCGGGATAGATGAAGATCTTCGAGCCGAAGCCGCCGCCGACATCCGGCGCGATGACGCGCAGCTTGTTCTCCGGCGCGACGTTGTAGAAGGCGCTCATCACCAGCCGCGCCACATGCGGGTTCTGGCTCGTCGTCCAGCAGGTGAAGTGATCGTCGGCGGCGTCATAGACGCCGAGGGCCGCGCGGGGCTCCATGGCGTTCGGGATCAGCCGGTTGTTGACAATCTTCATCTCGGTCACATGGGCCGAGTTCGCGAGCGCCTGGTCGGTCGCAGCCGCGTCGCCGAGCTGCCAGTCGAAGATCAGGTTGCCCTTGGCTTCCGGATGGAGCTGCGGCGCGCCGGTCTCGAGCGCCTTGACGGCATCGGCGACGGCCGGCAACTCCTCGTAGTCGACCACGACCGCGTCCGCGGCGTCGCGCGCCTGTCCGCGCGTGTCGGCGATGACGACGGCGACCGCGTCGCCGACATAGCGCACGATGTCCTGCGCGATCGGCCGCCAGGCGCCCATGTTCATGGGTGAGCCGTCCTTGGAATGGATCATCCAGCCGCAGATCAGGTTGCCGATGCCGTCCTCGGTCATCTGCTTGCCGTTGAGCACGGCGATGACGCCCGGCATGTTTTCGGCCGCTGACGCGTCGATGCCGGTGATGCGCGCATGGGCATGGGGGCTGCGCACGAACACCGCGTGTTTCATGCCCGGCACGACCATGTCGTCCACATAGCGGCCCTTGCCGGTGATGAAGCGCTTGTCCTCCTTGCGTGCGACGCGCGCGCCGATGCCTTCGATTCCCATCTTGATCCTCCCGTTTACTTGCGCTCGCGGCCGCACCGCGCTTTCAGCGCTGGCCTTCGCGGGAGCGCGCCACGAGGCGCGACGGCCGGTCGGCCTTGCCTCACTTCGTTCGGACTTGTGCCTCCTCCAACTTCGACGGCCCGTCCGAACGTCGAAACGAACCTATTCGGCAGCCGCGGCCTGGGCGCCGGCCATCCCGTCTGCGGCGGCGAGCACCGCCTTGACGATGTTGTGGTAGCCCGTGCAGCGGCAGATGTTGCCTTCGAGCTCGTGGCGCACCGTCTTCTCGTCGAGCTTGCCGCCGTGGCGCTTGATGATGTCGACCGCGCTCATGATCATGCCCGGCGTGCAGAAACCGCACTGGAGGCCGTGATGCGCCTTGAAGGCCGCCTGCACCGGATGCAGCTCGCCCCCCTTCGCCAGCCCCTCGATCGTCGTCACCTCGGAGCCGGAGGCCTGGGCGGCGAGCATGGTGCAGCTCTTCACCGCCTTGCCGTCGACATGCACGACGCAGGCGCCGCATTGCGAGGTGTCGCAGCCGACATGGGTGCCGGTCAGGCCGAGGTTCTCGCGGATGAAATGGACGAGAAGCGTCCGGTCCTCGACCTCGCCGCCGACCTTCCGTCCGTTGACCGTCATCGAAACGCTTGTCATGAAATCTCTCCCTTCGGCGCCCGGCGCTCCGGCGCGACCCTCACGCTTACGCTCCCGCGCATCATTTTACGTTTTTCGAACGGGTTCAACCGTTTCGTTGAGAACGGATTGCCGGCCACGTCCCCGAGGGCAGGCTGCCAGACCGCCTTCCTGCACGGGCGCCCGACGCCGCCGCCTCCTCGCGCGCGATCCTGCGATAAAGCCGGTGCGGGCGGAACCCGTCCTTAGAGTGTATTGACTTCCGGAAGGCCTCACCCATCGGGACCCTGCGTCGCCGCGCCGACCTCCCCTCTTGGCGAAACCACCGCACGTGCTAGATTTCACAGCGGGGACGTCACCGGACACGCCTCGTCAGTCTACGGACCGGGCGGCCGTCAGCAAGGAGAGCTTCATGCGGATCATCATTGCACTGCTTATGATCGCCGCCGCGATCGTCGGCTGCACGCCCACCGAACAAGGCGCCACGATTGGCGCGGCTTCAGGCGCGGCCATCGGCGGAGCCGTCACCGGCAAGGCCGGCGGAGCGCTTGCCGGAGCTGCGATCGGCGGCGTCGCCGGCGCCCTCATCGGGCGGGCCTCCGAAGGCTCAGACCAGTGCTACTACCGCGACCGCTACGGCCGCCGCTACACCGCGCGGTGCCCGTCCGGCTACTGACGCGGCCCCTCGGGCCGGCTTGCGGACGGGGCCGGATTCCTGCCCGAACGAAACAAAGAAAAATCCCGCCGGGCCGACCGGCGGGATTTTTCATTTAGATCGTTTCCGCGTTTCAGTGAATCGCGAAAACGATCTATGTCTTTGTTTTGTCGCGCTTCCGGACGGAAAACCGGTTACCACTTTTCCTGGAAGCGCTCTTAGACCAGCGATGGTGGCTCCGGCGCTCAGCCGACGCTCGCCACCTTGCCGCGCTCGAAGCGCTTGCGCTCGTGCGGGTCGAGATAGAGCTTTCGCAGCCGGATCGACTTCGGCGTCACCTCGACCAGTTCGTCGTCCTCGATCCACGAGAGCGCGCGCTCCAGCGTCATGCGGATCGGCGGCGTCAGCTTGACGGCCTCGTCCTTGCCCGCGGCGCGGATGTTGGTGAGCTTCTTGCCCTTGAGCACGTTCACCTCGAGATCGTTGTCCCGGTTGTGGATGCCGATGATCATGCCCTCATAGACCTTCTCGCCCGCATCGATGACCATCGGGCCGCGGTCCTCGAGGTTGAACATCGCATAGGCGACCGATACCCCCGCTTCGTTGGCGAGCATGACGCCGTTGACGCGTCCGCCGATCTCGCCCTTGTAGGGCTGGTATTCGTGGAAGAGGCGGTTCATCACCGCCGTGCCGCGCGTATCGGTCAGGAGCTCCGACTGGTAGCCGATGAGGCCGCGAGTCGGCGCGTAGAAGACCAGCCGGACGCGGTCTCCGCCGGAGGGGCGAAGCTCGACCATCTCGGCCTTGCGCTCCGACATCTTCTGCACGACGACACCGGAATGCTCTTCGTCGACGTCGATGACGACCTCTTCGACCGGCTCCAGCAACTGTCCCGAATCATCTTTCTTCATGACGACGCGCGGGCGCGAGACGGCAAGTTCGAAGCCCTCGCGGCGCATCGTCTCGATGAGCACGGCAAGCTGCAGTTCGCCGCGGCCGGAGACGTAGAAGGAGTCCTTCTCCGAGGATTCCTCGATCTTCAGCGCGACGTTGCCTTCGGCTTCCTTGAACAGCCGGTCGCGGATGACGCGCGAGGTCACCTTGTCGCCCTCGGTGCCGGCGAGCGGCGAATCGTTGACGATGAAGGACATCGTCACCGTCGGCGGATCGATCGGCTGCGCCGTCAGCGCTTCGGTGACCGACGGATCGCAGAAGGTGTCGGCGACCGTGCCCTTCGCAAGCCCGGCGATCGCCACGATGTCGCCGGCCTGCGCCTCCTCGATCGGCTGGCGCTCGATGCCGCGGAAGGCGAGGATCCTGGAGACGCGGCCGTTCTCGATCAGTCGGCCGTCCTGGCCGAGCACCTTGACGGCCTGGTTCGGCTTGACGGAGCCCGAGTGGATGCGGCCGGTGATGATGCGGCCGAGGAAGGGATTGGCTTCCAGGATCGTGCCGATCATCCGGAACGGTCCCTCGCCGACCGTCGGCTCCGGCACGTGGCTGAGCACGAGGTCGAGCAGCGGCCCGAGCCCCGCATTCTTCGGACCGGATGGATCGGTGTTCATCCAGCCGTCGCGGCCCGAGCCGTAGACGATCGGGAAATCGAGCTGCTCGTCGGTCGCATCGAGCGCGGCGAAGAGGTCGAAGACCTCGTTCACCACCTCGTCGGCGCGCGCGTCCGGCCGGTCGATCTTGTTGATCGCGACGATGGGCTTGAGCCCCACCTTCAGCGCCTTGCCGACGACGAACTTCGTCTGCGGCATCGGCCCCTCGGCGGCATCGACAAGCACGATCGCGCCGTCGACCATCGACAGGATGCGCTCCACCTCGCCGCCGAAGTCGGCGTGGCCGGGCGTGTCGACGATGTTGATGCGCGTGTCCTTCCAGACGACCGACGTCGCCTTGGCGAGGATGGTGATGCCGCGCTCCTTCTCGAGGTCGTTCGAGTCCATCACCCGCTCGCCGACCCGCTGGTTCTCGCGGAAGGCGCCGGACTGCTTCAGGAGCTCGTCGACGAGCGTCGTCTTGCCATGGTCGACATGGGCGATGATCGCAATGTTGCGCAGGGCCATGAGGTTCACTTCGATTTTTGAGAGACAGGCGACGGCAGGAGCACCGCTCGATCCGGCCGCGCTCATACAGTGTTTTTCGCAACTGCGAAAGTGGGGACACTGCGGCTGTTTCGCAAGAGGCCCTTTCGCACGCACCTTTTGTCGCGCCCGTTGCCCGGGCCCGCCGGAAAACGCAAAGTGCGTGACCTGACAGGAGGATGCCGAATGGCTGAGAACGAGGCGGATGACGATCAGAAGCGCGGCATCGCTCCGCGCTGGACCTCGAGCGCCAAGAGCGGCGTCGGCACCGCCCTTTCTCCGGCCTGCCGGGTCTGGTTCACGATCAGCCACGGCATCCTCAACGAGGTCTATTACCCGCGCGTCGACAGCGCCTGCACGCGCGACCTCGGCCTCCTCGTCACCAGACCCGACGGCTATTTCTCCGAGGAGAAGCGCGACACGGAGTCGGTCGTCGAGACGATCGAGGACGGCGTCCCGGCCTATCATCTCGTCAACACCGCCCGCGATGGCCGCTACCGCATCGTCAAGCGCGTGCTGGTCGATCCCTCGCGCGAGAGCGTGCTGCAGGAGATCGTCTTCGAGCCGATCGAGGGCGCGCTCCGCGACTACCGGCTCTTCGCGCTCCTTTCGCCGCACCTCGTCAACGCCGGGCGGCGGAACACCGGCTGGGTCGGCGACTACAAGGGAACGCCGATGCTCCTTGCCCGCGGCAAGGCGGGCACGTCGCTGGCGCTGGCGGCCTCAGGCGGCAGGAAGTCCGCCTCGGCCGGTTTCGTCGGCGTCTCCGACGGCTGGCGGCAGTTGCGCGCGAAGGGCCGCCTCGACCCGGAGCAGACGCGCGCCGAGGACGGCAATGTCGCACTCACCGGCGAGATCGACCTTGCGGCGGATTCGGGCCGTGCGCTCCTGTCGCTCGCCTTCGGTCCGCGACCCGAGGAGGCAGGCTATAACGCCCGCGCCAGCCTGCTTGCCGGCGTCGAGGCGGCGGAGACGAGCTCTGTCGCCGGCTGGCGCTCCTGGCAGCGGACCCTGGTCCCACTCGACGAGCCGCCGGCGCCGCCGCCGGAACCCAACCGCTACCGCATCTCGACCGCCGTGCTTGCCGCCCATCGGCCGCTCTCCTTCAAGGGGCCGGCCGTCGCCAGCCTCTCTATCCCCTGGGGCTTCAACACGGGCGACGAGGACCTCGGCGGCTACCATCTCGTCTGGCCGCGCGATCTCGTGGAGACGGCGGGCGGCTTCCTCGCCGCCGGCGCGCCGCACGACGCGCTGCGCATCCTCGCCTATCTGCGGGCGATCCAGGAGGCGGACGGCCATTGGCCGCAGAACGCCTGGCTCGACGGCGCGCCCTACTGGACCGGCATCCAGATGGACGAATGCGCCTTCCCGGTGCTGCTCGCCGATGCGCTCCGCCGCGCGGGCGCGCTCGAGGACGAGGCGCTTCTCGCCTACGTCCCGATGGTCGAGGGCGCGGCACGCTACATCGTCCGCAACGGTCCGGTCACCGGCGAGGACCGCTGGGAGGAGGACGGCGGCTTCTCGCCCTTCACGCTTGCCGTCGAGATCGCCGCGCTGCTCGCCGCCGCCGACATCCTCGAGATCGCCGGGAAGGCGGACGAGGCGGCCTATGTCCGCGAGACGGCGGACGCCTGGAACGACCAGGTCGAGCGCTGGACCTTCGTCAGCGGAGACGCCGTCTGCTCCGAGCACGGCGTCTCCGGCTACTATGTCCGGATCGCTCCGCCCGAGGTTGCCGACGGCGCCTCGCCGTCCGAAGGCTTCGTGCCGATCAAGAACCGGCCGCCCGCCGAATCCTACCTGCCGACGGCGCGCGTGGTGAGCCCCGATGCGCTGGCTCTGGTGCGTTTCGGGCTGCGCGCCCCCGACGATCACCGTATTGTCGATACCGTGAAGGTGATCGACGCCCTCCTCAGATGCGAGCTGCCGCAGGGGCCGCTCTGGTACCGCTACACCGGCGACGGCTATGGCGAGCATGCCGAC
>JBQCEN010000230.1:0-8104 GCA_051960215.1 Pararhizobium sp. | reverse complement strand
AGGTGATGCTGCACAGCGACACGCTGAACGAGAGCGGCTTTGTCGAGGACACGATCGCGGCGTTCCGTGGCCGTACCATCCATGCCTTCCACACCGAGGGCGCCGGCGGCGGCCACGCGCCGGACATCATCAAGGTCTGCGGCCTGCCGAACGTGCTGCCGTCCTCGACGAACCCGACGCGGCCCTACACGGTCAACACGATCGCCGAGCACCTCGACATGCTCATGGTCTGCCATCATCTGTCGCCGTCGATCCCGGAGGACATCGCTTTCGCCGAAAGCCGCATCCGCAAGGAGACGATCGCGGCGGAGGACATCCTCCACGACCTCGGCGCCTTCTCGATCATCGCTTCCGACAGCCAGGCGATGGGCCGCGTCGGCGAGGTCATCATCCGCACCTGGCAAACGGCGGACAAGATGAAGCGCCAGCGCGGGCGTCTGCCGGAGGAGAGCGGCGACAACGACAATCTCCGGGTGAAGCGCTACATCGCCAAGTACACGATCAATCCGGCGATCGCCCACGGCATGTCGCGCCACATCGGCTCGATCGAGATCGGCAAGCGGGCCGACCTCGTGCTCTGGAACCCGGCTTTCTTCGGCGTGAAGCCCGACATGGTGCTTGTCGGCGGCATGATCGCTACGGCCCCGATGGGCGATCCAAACGCTTCGATCCCGACGCCGCAGCCGGTGCACTACCGGCCGATGTACGGCGCTTACGGCCATGCGCCGGCCGCGTCCTCCGTCACCTTCGTCAGCCAGGCGGCCCTCGAGGCCGGGCTGCGGGCGACACTCGGCGTCGAGAAGGAGATG
The DNA here is from genome assembly GCA_051960215.1 of Pararhizobium sp. GTDB lineage: Bacteria > Pseudomonadota > Alphaproteobacteria > Rhizobiales > Rhizobiaceae > Pararhizobium_B. The sequence continues at coordinate 7,295 of JBQCEN010000230.1, read as the reverse complement.
CTGGCGGTCGAGAACGTCCGCGGCGGCATCTCCAAGGCGTCGATGATCCTGAACGATGCGACGCCCGAGATCGAGGTCGATCCGGAGACCTACGAGGTGCGCGCCGACGGGGAGCTTCTTACCTGCGAGCCGGCGACCGTCCTGCCGATGGCGCAGCGCTATTTCCTGTTTTGACGCGCTTCACAGGAAGTCGCGGAGCGCGCAGAATCGTGATGGCAGAGGTGCTGGGAGGGGAGTTCCTTTCTGACGCCTGACCATCCCCGCCAGCGTCCGGCGGTCGTTGCGCTGCGGGGCGCCAAGAGGGCAGCATGGAACATCAGCCGGCGGCGGAAATCTTCACGCACATCCGCATTCTCCTGGGCATGGTGGTCGGCCTCGGGGTGACGCGGCTGCTCTCAGGCGTCGCCCGCGTGATCCAGCATCCGAACCGGCATCCGCCCTATCCGATCCATCTCGGCTGGGTGGCCTTCGCCCTGTTGATGCTCGTGGATTTCTGGTGGTGGGAGATCAGCCTCTTCGAGATGCCGGTCTGGACCTTCACGATCTACCTGTACCTGATCGGCTATGCGGTCCTGCTCTTCCTGCTCTGCGCGTTCCTCTTTCCCGAAAGCCTCGACGACTACAAGGGCTATGACGACTTCTTCTATGCGCGGCGCGTCTGGTTCTTCGGAACGCTCGCATTGATCTACGTCATCGACCTCGCCGATGCGGCGATCAAGGGGCGGGAGAACCTGCTGGCACTCGGCGCGGAATATCTCGTACGGACGCCGGTTGCGATCGGGCTTTGCCTGATCGCGATCGCGACGCGAAACCGGCTGTTCCACGGCGCGCTGATCGTCGCGATGCTCGGCTACGAGATCGCCTTCATCATCCGGCAGCTCGATCGGATCTGAGGGCGAGGCGCCCTTGTCCGCGCTGGCTCACTGCGCCGGCACCGGACAGCTCAAGTCGCCTTCCCGGCAGCTCAGGTAAGCCCGGAAGTCGGCCAGCCGCTTCTTCGTCAGGCCGTCGAGGCACATGTCGACGACCATCGGGTAGATGCTGCCCTGTGCGACGTTCGAGGAGGCGAAGGTGCATTCGGAATCGCGGAAGGCGATCCACTGCTTCTGGGCGGCGACAAGGAGCTTAAGGGTTTCCGGATCGCCGGCGAGGCGGGCCTTGATCTGCCGAAAGGCATCGTTGAGCGCGGCATCCGAGACATGCAGCGCCGCGCGGGCGCAATCGTTCAGCGCAGCCTGGTCCTGCGCTTTGGAGCAATCCCCGGCCCGCTCGGCCGTCCCCAACGCGAGCAATGCGGCGAGCGCCGCGACCCATCCCCGCATGATGCCTTCCTCCTCGTCGTCCTCATGATCGTAAGCGCAGGAGGGCGACGGGGGCAACCGGCGACCGTATCGCACGCCTCGTTGATCCGCGGCGGCTTCGATGCCGTATGCCACGAAGTGCGAACCCGAAACCTGGCGCAGTCGGAGCGGCCTCGTGAAATATCTCTATGTCTATCTGATCGCGCTTGCGATCTTCCTCCTGCTCGACGCCATTTGGCTCGGACTCGTCGCACGGAGCTTCTATCAGACGCATCTCGGGCCATTGCTGCTTACCCGCCCGCGTTTCGGCGTCGCCGGCCTGTTCTATGCGATCTATATCGTCGGCCTTCTCTATTTCGCCCTCGTGCCCGGCCTCGATGCGGCCAACCTGTCGCTGACGCTCCTGAGGGCGGCGCTCTTCGGCTTCTTCTGCTATCTCACCTATGACGCAAGCAATCTGGCGACGCTCAAGGGCTATGCGGAGAGCATCGCGATCGCGGACATCATCTGGGGCGCCGTGCTTTCGGCGGTGACCGGCGGGGCGACGTTCCTGGTCGTCCGGGCGCTCGCCATCTGGCCGGCATGACGCTGCGGTTCTCAAGCAGGTGATTTGGCGATTGCGGGCGGCGTCCGGCGGCACCATAACGGGCATGCCTCGCTTGGCTGCGGGGCATGGACCGGCAGCGCGGAGCGAGCGGCAGCATATGAGGACGGCAAGGGGCTGGCGCGCGGCGGCGGACGAGACGGCGGCGATTTCGGGTACGGTGACGCTTGCGCACGACCAGCGGCATCTGCGTCGCAAGCGGCTCGTGCTCGACGACGGCGAGGCGGTGCTGGTCGATCTTGCGGAAGCGGTGATGCTGCCGGACGGGGCGGTTCTCCTCCTCGACGATGGCGGCCTCGTCCGGGTCGCGGCAGCCGAGGAGCCGCTCTATGCCGTGACGGGACGCGATCCGCTGCATCTGCTTCATCTCGCCTGGCATCTCGGCAACCGCCATCTCGCCGTCGAGATCGACACGGACCGCATCCTGATTGCGCGCGACCACGTGATCCAGACGATGGTCGAAGGGCTCGGCGGCACGGTCGAGAAGATCGTCGCGGCCTTCACGCCGATAAGCGGCGCCTATCACGGGCACGGAGAGCATGGGCACGACGATCATGGGCCCGGCGGCCACGGCAATGGCTGAGACGGCGCTCGGCCTCGTGCGGCTCCTGACGCTGGCGTCGCCGGCCTTCCCGGTCGGCGCCTTCTCCTACAGTCACGGACTGGAGCGGGCGATCGGCGATGGACTCGTCAGCGACCGCGGCACGCTTGTCGCCTGGATCGGCGACCTGCTCAGCTTCGGCTCGGCCTGGAACGACGCGGTCGTGATCGCCGAGGCGTGGCGATGCGCGTCTGCCGCGGGAAATCTTCAACCCGTCGCCGAACTTGCCGAGGCGATGGCGGGTTCGGCGGAGCGGCATCTCGAGACGATGGCGCAGGGCGCGGCCTTTGCCGATGCGGCCGCGGCGTGGGCGTTATCCAAGGTCGCGCGGCTGCCGGAGCCCTGTGCCTATCCGGTCGCGATCGGCGCGGTCACGGCCGGGCAGGGGCTCGGGCTGCGTGAGACGCTCGAGGCCTTCCTGCATGGCTTTGCGGCCAATCTCGTACAGGCGGCGGTGCGGCTGGTGCCGCTCGGCCAGCGCGAGGGCGTGCGGGCGATCGCGGCGCTTGAGGAGACCGTGGTCACCGTGGCCGGAGACGCGGCCACCGCTTCACTGGACGACCTCGGCTCGGCGACCGTCCTCTCCGACCTCGCCGCGATGCGGCACGAAACACAAGCTACGAGGCTCTTCCGCTCATGACCTCCACGAACGGCCCGTTGCGCGTCGGCATCGGCGGACCTGTCGGCTCGGGCAAGACGACGCTGACGGAGAAGCTCTGCAAGGCGCTCAGGCCGCACTACTCCATCGCCGTCGTCACCAACGACATCTACACGAAGGAAGACGCGCTGATGCTGGTGCGCCTCCAGGCTTTGCCGGAGGACCGGATCATGGGCGTGGAGACCGGCGGCTGTCCGCATACGGCGATCCGCGAGGACGCCTCCATCAACCTGCAGGCGATCGCGGCGCTCAGGAGCCGGCATCCGGACCTCGAGCTCGTCTTCATCGAGTCGGGCGGTGACAACCTCGCGGCCACCTTCTCGCCCGATCTCGCCGACCTGACGCTCTACGTCATCTCGGTCTGCCAGGGCGAGGAAATCCCCCGCAAGGGCGGCCCCGGCATCACCCGCTCCGACATGCTCGTCATCAACAAGGCCGACCTCGCGCCGCATGTCGAGGTCGATCTGGCGGTGATGGAGCGGGACGCGGCGCGGATGCGCTCCGGCCGGCCGCACGTCTTCACCGACCTCAAGCGCGGGCGCGGCGTCGACACGATCGCCGCCTTCATCGAGGAGGCCGGCGGGCTGGAACGGCGCTGAACGCCCTGGCCATGGCGTTGCGGCCTCCGTCCTTGCTAGGAAGGCGCACCGGACACTTCACGCAAGGACATTTCCATGACCACAGCCGCCAGCCGCCGCCTTTCAAACCTGCGCGCGCGGATGCACGAGACGGGCACCGACCTCGTCGCGCTCGGCCCCGGTTCGCATATGCAATGGCTTCTCGGCTATCATCCGCATCCCGATGAGCGACCGTGCCTGCTTCTCGTCGGGCGCGAGCGCGAGGCCTTCCTGATGCCGGCGCTGAACGCGGAAGGCACGCGGGAGCATACGGAGATCGCCTTCCACACCTGGGCCGATGATGAAGGGCCGGGTCAGTCGCTCGCCGCAGCGCTTGCCGACCTCGGGGCGACCCAGGCGGAGGCCGTCGTGGTCGACGAGACGATGCGGGCCGATTTCGCGCTGCTCCTCCTCGACGCGCTGCCCGACGCCCGCCGCAGCTTCACGGCCGAGACGATCGGCGCGCTCCGGATGCGCAAGGACGAGACGGAATACGGCCTTCTGAAGATGAATGCCGGGATCTGCGACAGGGCGATGGAGAAGGCCTTTTCGATCCTCAAGCCCGGCATGAGCGAGCGCGAGGTCGCCGCCGAAATCCGCGCCGCCTTCGCCGAGCACGGCGCACAGCCTGCCTTCTGGATCGTCGGCTCCGGCGGCAACGGCGCCTTTCCGCACCACAGCGCCGGCGACCGGCGGCTCGAGGAAGGGGATGCCGTTGTGCTCGACATCGGCGGCGTCTCGCGCGGCTATCCGAGCGACATGACGCGCATGGCCGTGATCGGCCGACCGCCGGAGGGCTACGGCCAGATCCATACGATCGTTGAGCGCGCCGTGCAGGCGGCGCTTGCCGCCGTCCGGCCGGGCGTGAAGGCTTCGGAGGTCGATGCGGCGGCGCGGCGGGTGATCGCGTATGCCGGCTACGGCGAGTATTTCGTCCACCGCACCGGCCATGGCCTCGGCGTCGACATCCACGAACCGCCCTATATCACCGCGACGTCGGAGACGGTGCTCGAGGAGGGCATGGTCTTCTCCATCGAGCCCGGCATCTATCTTCCCGGCCGCTTCGGCATCCGGCTCGAAGACATCGTCATCGTCCGCGCCGACGGCCCGGAAGTGCTCTCGGGCCTGTCACGCGAGGTGCGGGTGGTGGCGGTGTAGGAGCGGCCGGCTCAAGAACGTTTTCGCGGCGATCGTTTCCAATCTTCCGCCAGATCGCGCACGGCCGGAATCGCTTCCGGCTCGGCCGTCGCCTTGCGCAAGGTGATGCCCCGCTTTCCGAGCGTATCGAGTTCGACGGGATTTCCTGCTTCGTCGACGGCAATCAGCCCGATGGTCTCGACGGGCGCCCGAAGCAGGTAATCCTCTGCGGCATCGAGAGCGTCGGCAAGTGCCGTGCGGATGAAGGCTGCAGTCCACTCCGGCGGAAGGCCTTTCACGGTTTCATAGTCTTCGGTGGAGATCGAAAGACCACGCCGCCTGATCTCGTCGACGATCTTCCGCGGGGAGAAATGCGGAGGCTTGCCCGCGGCCGCCAAGACGAGCGGCCCGAGAGGAGACATCCTTTCCTCGATCGTGACCAGATCGACGAAATCGCGCGCCTTGCTTCGGGTTGATGCGGCGATGATCTTGTTGACGGCGAGGTCAACGGGATGGAGGCGGGAACCCCAATGATTGTCACGGATGAGGGGAAAGAAGCGCGTCCGCGCCTCGCTCATCCATTGCAGGATCGTCGACTGGCCGTTCTTCGAGACCGTCGCCTCGACGCAGCCGTAGATCTCGATGTCGATCGCGACGTGGAAGCCGGCGGCGCGAAGCGTGACGATGTCGGCATTCGCCGCCTCGCCGATCTCCTCGTCGGTGTCGTGGAAGATGTCCAGGTCGTCCGACTGCCGCGGCCAGTCGCTGTTGAGCACGACACCGCCGGCGATGTAGCTCGTTTCGGATCTGTTGGCGGCGATGGTGCGCAGGATCTCGCTCTGAAGGGACGTGAGGACCACGGCTATCGCTCGAGTTCCGCCAAAATGGTCCGTGCCATGGCAAAGGCGCGAGCGTCGCCCCTCTCCATGAGGGCGCTGGCGACGACGCGGGCCTGCTTCATGGGATCGGGAAGGCGCGCGAGATCGATGTTGTCGAAGACCCTTGCGCCGTAGAGTTCGGCGGCTTTCGAGCAAAGGTCCTGAACCCGCTTCTTTCGGGAACGATGCTCGGCCCTCATCGTTGCCGCATCGGTCAGGATGCGGTCTCGTTTCGAGGCTGGCACGAGGACTTCGACTCGGACGAGATCCGAGGCGCCGCCGGTTTTGCGATATTTGCGGACACGCTCACGCGCGGACATGGCAGCTTCCTTTTTGATGAAGGTGATCGTATCCCGGTTACGTGTCAAGCGCGGCAGCCAAAATTGACTCGCCAAAGGAACAAAATAGGAACATACTATCTTGTCCAAATCTGGAAACGCTGTTCTGAACCGCCATGGAACTCGCCCGACTGAGAGAGGAGATCGCCCGGATCGAAGGGTGGACGAAGAGATTCACGTCTATGGTCGAGCCTCTTGAAAAGACATGGTCTTTCGGTCTGCCGGCGGTCGACCGGAACCTGCCGGAGACGCGGCTTTCCTTCGGGACGTTGCATGACTTCTTTCCAGAACAAAACATGAATATAACCGCTGTTGCGGCGCTGATGCTGCGGCTTCTCGCCCGTCTGCCGCGAAAGGGACCGATCGTCTGGTGCCAGACGCCGTTCGAGGCGCGCGAGCATGGGCGGCCTCATGCGCCGGGGCTGGCGCGCTGCGGCGTGGCGGCGAAGCGCTTCGTCTTCGTCTCGCTTCCGCATGTGCGCGAGATGGGCTTCGCACTGGAGGAGGCGCTGGCCATGCAGCCGGTCGCTGCCGTCCTCGGCGAGGGTCCGCCGCTCGATTTCACCGAGACGCGGCGGCTCTCGCTGATTGCCGCGAAGAGTGGCGTGCCGTGCCTTTTCCTCAACACGGCGGCGGCGGTCGAGGCCTCGGCGGCGCTGACGCGCTGGCGCGTCGGGCCGCGGCCAGGCCCTGCCGATCCGATCGATCCGAAAAAGCCCGGTTGTCCCGCCTGGGCCGTCGAACTCACCCGCGCGCGCGGCGGAACGCCCGGCTCATGGGAGATCACATGGAATGACGAGACGCATTCTTTCCGTGCACTTTCCGATGCTTGCGATCGACCGCTTCCAGCGGTTGGAGGCGGCGCGGCGGCGCTTGGCCTCGAACCCGGACGACGCCGGGCCGTCTGAGCATCATCCGCTGGTGCTCGTCGCACATGGCGCGAAGGGAACACGCATCACCGCTGCCAATGCCGCCGCATTCCAGGCGGGAGCGGCGATCGGCCAGGCGCTGACCGACGCGCGGGCGGCCTGTCCGGTGCTGCGCGTCGAGCAGGCGGATGCGGAAGCCGATGCCGACTTCCTGGAGGCCCTGGCGCGCTGGGCGATGCGCTATTCCCCGATCGTGGCGGTGGACGGTACGGACGGGCTCCTGATCGACACG
>JBQCEN010000229.1:0-4626 GCA_051960215.1 Pararhizobium sp. | reverse complement strand
GTACCGTCGACCTGCCGCAGGGCTCCTGCCCTTCGGCAGACCGGAAGACGCTGCCGTTTCCCGAGGGGCTGCGGCGGGTGCTCAAGGAGGGTGGTTACATGACCGCGGCTTCCGAGCCTGCGAATTGACGGCCTTCTGAAGCTGGCTAAGCCGCCTTCGACGTTTCGCCTTCGAGGATGCCGCGGATCAGGCGCTGGCAGCGGTCGGTCATGAAGTCGATGAAGAGCCGGAGCTTCGGGTCCTGGAAGCTCTTGTGCGGGAAGATCGCCGCGAACTGGGCGACGGGGGGCGGCGTCGCCGTCAGGATCGGCTTCAGTGCGCCGCTTCTCAGATAAGGCTCGATCTCGAAGCGCGGCTTGTTGAGGATGCCGCGGCCGGAGAGCGCCCATTCGGTGAGCACGTCGCCGTCGTCGGAATCGTAGGGTCCCTCGACGTCGAAGCGGCGCAGGCCGTCCGGTGTCCTGAGCGTCCAGAAATACTCGCGCGAACCGGGAAAGCGCAGGAGCAGGCAGGCGTGGCCGTCGGCGATCAGCGCGTCCGGCGTTTCCGGCTCACCGTATTTCTCCAGATAGGCGGGGGCCGCACAGAGCACGCGCTCGCAATCCATGATGCCGCGCATGCGCATGTTCGAATCCTCGATCGCGCCCAGCCGGAAGGCGACGTCGATCGCCTCGCTCATCATGTCGACGTTGTGGTCGGAGAGCCTGAGGCGCACCTCGATGTCCGGATAAAGATCGTGGAATTCCGGGATGCCTGAGGCGATCAGCCGGCGGCCGACGCCGAGGGGGGCGGTGACGCGGATGACGCCCTTCGGCTTACGCGTGACGGCGGCGACGGAAGCCTCCGCCTCCTCCACCGCCTCGAGGATCTTGATCGCGCTGTCATAGAGGATGCGGCCGTGCTCGGTCGGCGTCAGCTTGCGGGTCGTCCTGTTGAAGAGCCGGACGCCGAAATGCGCCTCCAACTCCTTGATCCGGTTGCTCGCGACCGCCGGCGAGACGCGCTGGTCCCGGCCGGCGGCAGACAGGTTGCCGAGCTCGACGACCCGCACGAAGACACGGATATTATTGAGGTAGGACATCGTGAACGGGATAGCATTATCCATTTTTTTTTGAAAGTGATGCGAAGGCCGGGGCGCTTCCGCACGGGGTGCCTCTCTGGCAAGGAGCAGGGTCGCGACCTTCGGGAGGAATTCGATGAACGAACTCGCCATCGCCTGGGAATGGCTGGCCTTCGCCGTGCGCTGGCTGCACGTGATCACGGCGATCGCCTGGATCGGCTCGTCGTTCTATTTCATCGCGCTCGACCTGGGGCTGGTGCAGCGGCCGGGAATGCCCGTCGGCGCGTCCGGCGAGGAATGGCAGGTCCACGGCGGCGGCTTCTATCACATCCAGAAGTACATGGTGGCGCCGGCGGCCATGCCGGAGCATCTGACCTGGTTCAAGTGGGAGAGCTACGCGACCTGGCTTTCCGGCTTCACGCTGCTCTGCCTCGTCTATTACAGCCACGCACACCTCTTCCTGATCGACCCGGCGGTGCTCGACGTCTCGACGCCGGTCGCGATCCTCATCTCCATCGCCTCGATCGCGCTCGGCTGGATCGTCTACGACCTCCTCTGCAAGTCGCCGATCGGCCGGAGCACCACGGGGCTGATGCTCGTCCTCTACGTGATGCTCGTGCTGATGGCGTGGGGCTATACGGAGCTCTTCACCGGGCGCGCGGCCTTCCTGCATCTCGGCGCCTTCACCGCGACGATCATGACGGCGAACGTCTTCGTGATCATCATCCCGAACCAGAAGATCGTCGTCGCCGACCTCAAGGCCGGGCGCAAGCCGAACCCGAAGCTCGGCGCGCAGGCCAAGCAGCGCTCGCTGCACAACAACTATCTGACGCTGCCCGTCATCTTCCTGATGCTGTCGAATCACGAGCCGCTCGCCTTCGGGACGGAATACAACTGGGCGATCGCCTCTCTGGTGTTCCTGATGGGCGTGACGATCCGGCACTGGTTCAACACGACCCATGCGCGCAAGGGCCGGCCGACCTGGACATGGCTCGCGACGGTCATCCTCTTCATCGTCATCGTCTGGCTCTCGACCAACCCGAAGGTCCTGTCGGGCGCGGAGGAGGCGAAGGCGGCTGCCGCGAACACCAAGGCCTATGCGGCGTTCATCGACGATCCGCATTTCAAGCAGGCGGCGCAGACCGTGCAGACGCGCTGCTCGATGTGCCATGCGCGCGAGCCGGTCTATACGGGCATCCGCGAGGCGCCGAAGGGCATCTATCTGGAGACCGACGCCGATATCGCCCAGCATGCGGACCTCATCTACGTGCAGGCGGCGCGCTCGACCGCGATGCCGCCGGCGAACGTGACGCAGATCACGCCTCAGGAGCGCCAACTTCTCGCCGCGTGGTATGACAGCGCGACGGAAGCCCAGGAGGCGAAGCAATGACCGAGCGCCTGATCCGTGGCCGCGTGCTCTCCTTCCACGGGCGGCCGGCCGGACTAGACGACCGCGAGGCATATCTCTACCTGGAGGACGGCGCCGTCCATGTGGCGGAGGGCCGGATCAGGGCCGTCGGCGCCTATGACGAACTGAGGCGCAACGCGCCGGCCGTGCCGGTCGACGATCACCGGCCGCACCTGATCGTGCCAGGCTTCATCGACCCGCATATCCACTTCCCGCAGATGCAGGTGATCGGCTCCTACGCCGCCCAGCTTCTCGAATGGCTGAACACCTATACCTTCGTCGAGGAGCAGCGTTTCGCCGACGAGCAGCATGCCGCCCGCATCGCGCGGCTCTTCGTGGATGAGCTGATCCGGCACGGGACGACCACCGTCGCCGCCTACTGCTCGGTGCACAAGGCCTCGGCCGAGGCGCTCTTCCGCGAGGCGGAAGCGCGCAACATGTGCGTCGTCGCCGGCAAGGTGATGATGGACCGGAATGCGCCGAAGCCGCTTACCGACACGCCGCAGTCCGGCTATGACGCTTCCAAGGCGCTGATCGCCGAGTGGCACGGCCGCGGCCGGGCGCACTATGCGATCACGCCGCGCTTCGCGATCACCTCCTCGCCGGAGCAGATGGAGATGGCCGGGGCGCTCGTGCGCGAGCACCCGGATTGCCATGTCCAGACGCATCTCTGCGAGAACCACGAGGAGATCGCCTTCACGAACGAGCTCTATCCGGAGGCGCGGGACTATCTCGACGTCTACGAACGCTACGGGCTCCTCGGCGAAAGGAGCCTCTTCGGCCACTGCATCCACATGAACGCGCGCGAGATCGCGGCGATGGCCGAGAGCCGCTCGGTCGCCGTCTTCTGCCCGACGTCGAACCTCTTCCTCGGCAGCGGGCTCTTCGACAAGGCGGGCCTGCAGGCGGCGGGCGTGCCCGTCGGCGTCGCGGCCGACGTCGGCGGCGGCACCAGCTATTCGATGCTGAAGACGATGGACGAGGCCTACAAGATCTGCCAGCTCCGCGGCAGCCGCCTCAACCCGCTCGAAAGCTTCTACCAGATCACGCTCGGAAACGCCCGGGCGCTGTCGCTTCAGGACCGGATCGGCACGCTGGAGCCCGGCACCGACGCCGATATCGCGGTGCTCGACAGCCGTGCGACGCCGGCGATGGCGCTCAAGATGGAGCGGCCGAACGATCTCGCCCAGGAGCTCTTCCTGCTCCAGACGATGGGCGACGATCGCGCCGTCCACCAGGTCTATGTCGCGGGCAAGGCGATGAAGCGCGAGCTGGAAGCGGCCTCTTCATCCGATGCCGGTCGGCGCCGGATGGCGGCGTCGCGCTGACAGCCGCCGCGCCGGCTTCAGTCTTCGGATTTCGGCGGCCGGCCGCCGGTGGCGCGGGTGATCGCGTCGGCGGCCCTGCGGACGAGGGCGCCGTATTCCGCATCGCGCGCCGGCGTCACCCGCACCGAGGGGCCGGAGACCGAGATGCCCGCCACGGCCTCGCCATGGGCGTTGAAGATGGGGGCTGCGATGCAGCGCATCCCGACCGTCCGTTCCTCGTCGTCGACGGCGAAGCCGCGGGCGCGGATGCTGGCGAGCTCGGCTGCCAGCGCCTCACGGTCGGTGATCGTCTTGTCGGTGAAGCCGTCGAGCATCTTGCGGCCGAGGAGGCGTCGCAGCGCCTCGTCCGGGAAGAAGGCGAGCAGCGCCTTGCCGATGCCGGACGCGTGCACGGGGCCGCGCGTGCCGGGGCGGAAGAAGGCGCGGATCGGCTCGTGCGTCTCGACCTGGCTGACGAAGACGACCTCGCCGCAGTCGACGATGGCGAGGTTCGCCGTCTCGCCGGTCGTCGCCATGATCTCCTGCATCTTCGGGCGCGCCTGCTCGACGATGCTGGAGCGCCCGAGGAAGGCGCTGCCGATGCGGAAGGCCTCGACGCCGATGCGCCAGAGCTGGGCGCCGGTGTCGAACTCGACGACACCGTGCTTCTGCATCGTGAGCAGCGCGCGATAGGCCGTCGCCGGCGCCTGGCCGGTCGCCTCGGCGATTTCGGTCAGCGACAGGCCATTGCCGTTTGCCACGACCTTCAGCGTTCCCATCGCCCGGTCGAGCGCCTGGACGAGAGTGCCCTCCGACGTGTTGTTGAAGGAGCGCGGCCGCCCCCGCGTCCT
>JBQCEN010000228.1:0-3222 GCA_051960215.1 Pararhizobium sp. | reverse complement strand
ATGGCTGTCCTCTTTCGCACGGGTCCCGTCCGGCTGAAGACCGGTCGAACGTGGCACTGCTTGATCGGACTAGAAGCCACCTTTCAGCCCCGCGAAGGGGCTTACGGCTCTAGCGGCTCACGGCGCAGATGATACGGAGCGAAATCCGCCTGTGAAGCCCTTTTCGTTGCTGCGTTGCAAAAAGTTCACGGATCCGTAAGATTTTAATGATCCGCAAACCCCTGAATTCATTGGTTAAAGAACAAGGTTTACACGCCGTTAAGAATCGATCGATTCATCCCTCGGAAGAGGTAGCCGAGGTGGTCGAAGATGGCGGGTGTCGTTTCCTGGAGCGTTCGTGGCGTGTTCGGTCGTTGACAGGGCCGGGGCCGCTGCCTAACACTCGGCGCATGGATGGTTCCTCGTCCGGAAGTTCCGGATGGGGATGAAAAGGGAATGCGAAGGGATGGACCCAATCCGGGAATCCTCATCGCAGCCGACCCCGCGACTGTAGAGCGGCGAGGCCTTTTCCATCCGGCAAGACGTGCCCGAGGCGTCGGTCGCTTGCATGGTGCGGGCGGGCGCTGAAGGGCCGAAGTGCCGGAAAAGCCACTGGAGTGGCGGTGCGAGCAACCGGGGCGGACGCCTCTTTTTCTACGAATCGTCCCCCTTCGCACCGCGAACCCGCTTCGGGAAGGCGAGGGAAAGGCCGGACGCGGTCGTCATCGACCGCCGAGGAGCCGCGAGCCAGGAGACCTGCCATCCGTGAAGGGCATTCCGCCCGCCCCTGGGGAGGCTTCCCCGCCGGCCATTCACGGAGGTTGTCATGGCTGCCAAGACCCTTACCGCCACCCGTCCGCTTTCCGTCAGCGACCGTCTCGTCGCCGGCGTCATCGCGCTTCTCCTCGGCTCGTTCCTGATCTACGGAGCCGGCCTGTCGCATGCGCAGACGCTGCACGACACGGCGCACGACACGCGGCATTCCTACGGCTTCCCCTGCCACTAGGGGTTCTCCGTCATGATCGCGAAGACGCTGCTCGCCGCGATCGCGGCCGGGCTGATCGCGGGCGTCCTGATGACAGGCATCCAGCAGGTCCGCCTCGTGCCGCTGATCGAGCAAGCGGAAATCTACGAGCATGGCGGCGGGCATGCCCACGCCGCCGCTCTCGACCATGACGGTTGGCGCCTCGTCGCGCCGGCCGAAGCGCATGACATGACGGCCGGCGCCGAGGACGGGCACATGCTTTTCGGCATGGACCGCCATGTCGGCGCGCTGCTCGCCAACCTCGTCGTCGGTGCCGGCTATGCGCTGCTGCTCGCCGCCATCATGCTTCTGACCGGCAACCAGATCACGCTGCGCAATGGCGTGCTCTGGGGCGGCGCGGCCTGGATCGCCGTGCACCTGATGCCGTCGCTCGGCCTGCCGCCGGAACTGCCGGGCTTGCCGGTCGCCGACCTGACGGCGCGGCAGGTCTGGTGGGCTTCGACGGTCATCGCCTCCGGCGCCGGCCTTTATATCCTCGCGCTGCGGCGCGAGGCCTGGGCGAAGGCGCTCGGGGTCGTCCTCGTTGCCGCCCCCCAACTCGTCGGGGCGCCGCAGCCGGAGAGCATCGAAAGCGCCGTTCCGGCGATCCTTGCGGCGGAATTCGCCGTCGGTGCGCTGGCTTCGGCGCTGTTCTTCTGGGTCGTGCTCGGTCTTGGCATGGGCGCCCTGATGGACCGCGTCGCGCGCTCGGAGCCTGAAGCTGCGCGGCTCGCCTGATGGCGGCCGTGCCCGCCCTGCGCCTCGTCCTCGGTGGGGCGCGCTCGGGCAAATCGGCCTTTGCCGAAGGTCTCGTCGCCGGGAGTGGGCTTGAAAAGCTCTATCTGGCCACGGGCCGCGCCTTCGACGGCGAGATGGCGGCGCGGATCGGCCTGCATCGCGAGCGGCGAGGGGCGAGCTGGACGACGATCGAGGAACCGCTGGAGCTCGCCGGCGCGCTGGAGGCCGCTTCGACGGCCGAAAGGATCGTGCTTGTCGACTGCCTGACGCTTTGGCTGACCAACCTGATGATGGCCGAGCGCGACATCGAGGCGGCGCTCGACGCAATGGTTGCGACGCTGCCGCGTCTCGCCGGCCCGGTGGTCCTCGTCTCGAACGAGGTCGGCCTCGGCATCGTGCCGGAGAACCGGATGGCGCGCGATTTCCGCGACCACGCCGGACGGCTGCACCAGAAGATCGCGGCGCTTGCCGACGAGGTTTACTTCGTGGCGGCGGGCTTGCCGCTCAGGATGAAGGGATGAGACCGATGCAGAGAGAGAAGATCCCCGCGACCGTCATCACCGGTTTCCTCGGGGCAGGTAAAACGACGATGATCCGCAACATGCTGGCAAACGCCGGCGGGCGGCGGATTGCGCTGATCATCAACGAGTTCGGCGACCTCGGCGTCGACGGCGACGTGCTCAAGGGCTGCGGCGCGGAAGCGTGCAGCGAGGACGACATCGTCGAACTCACGAACGGCTGCATCTGTTGTACCGTCGCCGACGACTTCATCCCCGCCATGGAGAAGCTGCTCGAGCGCGGGAATCGGCCGGACCACATCGTCATCGAGACGTCCGGGCTGGCCTTGCCGCAGCCGCTTGTGGCCGCCTTCAACTGGCCGGCGATCAAGACTGCGGTGACCGTCGACGGCGTCGTGACGGTGGTCGACAGCGCCGCCGTCGCCGCCGGCCGCTTCGCCGACGATCCGGCGAAGGTGGAGGCCGCCCGCGCGCAGGACACGGCGCTCGACCACGAGAGCCCGCTCGAAGAGCTTTTCGAGGATCAATTGACGGCGGCGGACCTGATCGTCCTGAACAAGGCCGACCTCATCGATGAGGCGGGGCTTGCGGCGGTGCGCGCGGATATCGAGGCACGCAGCCGGCGGAGGCCGGCGATGATCGCGTCGCGCGGCGGCGTCGTGACGCCGGACGTGCTCCTCGGCCTCGGCGTGGGCACCGAGAACGACATCGCCAACCGCAAGTCGCATCACGAACTGGAGCACGAGGACGGCGAGGAGCATGACCACGACGAATTCTCGAGCTTCGTCGTCGAACTCGGCGCGGTGGCCGATCCGGCGACCTTCGTCGAACGGCTGAAGGCGGTGATCGCGGCCCACGACGTCCTCCGGCTGAAGGGCTTCGCGGACGTGCCCGGCAAGCCGATGCGCCTCGTCATCCAGGCGGTCGGCAGCCGCGTCGACCACTATTTCGATCGGCCCTGGA
>JBQCEN010000227.1:0-5444 GCA_051960215.1 Pararhizobium sp. | reverse complement strand
GGAGCACACCTTCATCGCAAAGCCGACCGGTCGCCATGCGATCGCCCAGTGCATCATGGCGCGCCGGCGGCGCCACGAGCTCCTGCGCCGCAACACCCTGCCGGTCTGGCGCGCCCAGCCGGGCGAATACCGCCCGGCGGTCTGCGCGCGGCCGGCCCGCAGAAACAACAAACCCGCCGGGCGACCGGCGGGTTTTTTGATGCCTCGGACGTGCTGCTGGCAGCTATTGCCGCGGGCTCGCGGGCGGCGGCGTTCCGTTCTGCTGCGGCGTCGCCTGCGAAGGATTGTCGAGATGCTTCGTCGGAGAGGGCGGCGGCGTATTTTGGCCTTGGCCGGGCTCGGCCTCGAAATTCTTCTGGTCGGGCGAAATCTGGTAGAAATAGAGGTCGGCGATCAGCCAGGCAATGCCGGCGAGGATCAGCGCGATGACCAGGATCACGAGCACGCGCCGGCCGCCTCCACCCTGGCGTGCGCGTTCCGGTTCGATTTCAGGGGCCATCGTCCTCTCCAAGCCTCGCTTCCTCCGGTGGGAAACCCTCTCCGCCTTCCGGAGGTTCCCGGTACGACCCGCCCGGCATCCGCGGTTCGACGAAACGCGGGAAACGAAGGGAACGATTCCGCCCGTCGCGCCGTTCGGCCCGGCAGTGGGGGTGCGTTACGGAGAGGTCATGGGAGACGAGGATCTGAACAGCGTGCGGTCGGCGCAGAGCGGCCGCGGACGAAACGCGGAGTCGCCGCAGCACATCCCGGCGCGCGGCTGGTGGGACATCCTGCGCCGCGTCTTCCGCGAGGTGATGGACGACCGCGTCATGCTGATCGCGGCCGGCGCGACCTTCTACCTCATCCTTGCCCTTTTTCCCGCCTTGACCGCCTTCGTCTCGATCTATGGTCTCGTCGCCGATCCCGCCGCGATCACGGATCACATCGCGATGCTCGGCCAGGTGATGCCGAAGTCCGGAATGGACCTCATCTCAGGGCAGTTGAAGGCGCTCGCCCATGCGAGCTCGAACGCACTCAGCTTCGGCTTCGCCTTCGGTCTGCTCGCCGCCCTCTGGAGCGCGAACAGCGGGATCAAGACGCTCTTCGATGCGATGAACATCGCCTACGAGGAGGACGAGAAGCGCAGCTTCATCTGGCTCAACCTCCTGTCGCTGATCTTCACGCTCGGCGCGATCCTCGTCGGCGCCTTGCTGATCACCGCGGTCGGCGTCGTGCCGGCGGCGATCGCCTTCCTGCATCTCGGCGGCGTGGTCGACACGCTGATCTCCGCCCTGCGCTGGCCGGCGCTGCTCGTCTGCGTCGCCATTGCGATCGCCATCCTCTACCGCTACGGGCCGAGCCGCGAGCACTCCAAGTGGCGCTGGCAGGTGCCCGGCGCCATCACGGCGACCATCGTCTGGATCGTCGCCTCGTTCGGCTTCTCCTGGTACCTGCAGAACTTCGCCAACTACAACGCCACCTACGGGTCGCTCGGCGCGATCATCGGCTTCCTCGTCTGGATCTGGATCTCGCTGATCATCCTTCTCGCCGGCGCGGAGCTCAATTCGGAGATCGAGCACCAGACGAGCCGCGATTCGACCACCGGCGAACCGCGCCCGCTCGGCGAGCGGGGTGCACGGATGGCCGATACGATCGGCAAGACGGCCAAGGAGGTGTGACCTCGATGCATCCGAGCCCGTAAATCTTCGGCGCCACTAAGAAAGAATTCGGAACCGACTGCTCTCCCGCACGTTCCGCAGGAACCATGCGGTCGTTCCACAGCATCGGGGATTCGTGGATGAGCAGAGGTGCCGGGACCAAGGGGGACGGCCCGCCTTGGCAAGCATTGGCACTGACGGATTCGAAAGCCCTGGTGGAGGGGCTGAAGAATGCCGGCGTCGGCGTCTGGCGGTGGTCCATCGACGAGGACCGACTGGTCTGGACGGAGAACCTTCCGGACCTCCACAAGCTTGCCTTCGACGATTTCGACGGGACGATCCGGAGCTTTTCGCGCGACCTTTACGAAGACGACGCGCCGCGCGTCTGGCAGGCGATCGACCAGGCCATCACGAAGGGCGAACCGTTCCACGTCGTCTACCGCTCGGCGTCGGCGGGGCCCGACGCGCCGCTGTGGCTCGAAGCCCGGGGAGGGATCGTCACCGAAGAGAACGGGCAGCGGGTCCTGACCGGCGTCTGCAGCGACGCGACGGAACGCATGATCGCGCGGCAGGAGCTGGAGCGGCGGCTGAAGCAGCAGAAAGCCATCGCCTCGCTCGGCAGCTTCGCCCTGGAGACGCGGGATTTCTCCGCGGTGCTCGACCGGGCGGTGCTCAGCGCCGCGCAGGTCCTCGACGCGCCGCTCACGAAAATCCTCCGGCTGGCCGACAGCGCCGACCACCTCGTTCTGACGGCCGGCATCGGCTGGCCGCCGGGCCTTGTCGGCACGGCGACGGTGCCCATCGATCAGCATTCGCAAGCCGGATACACGCTTTCCGCACCGGGTCCGGTCATCGTCACCGATCTCGCGAGCGAGACGCGCTTCACGGGCAGCCCGCTGCTCAGGGACCAGGGCGTCGTCAGCGGCATCAGCGTCGTCATCGCCGGCAGCGATGCCCGGCCCTTCGGTGTCTTCACCGTGCACACGCGGGCGCCGCGCGCCTTCGACGAGGCGGATGCCGGCTTCATGCTCGCGCTTTCGAACATCGTCGCCAGCGCCGCCCGGCAGGCCAGCGCCGCCGACCACAAGGAGATGCTGGTTCGCGAAATGTCGCATCGCGCCGGCAACATGCTGCAGTTCGTGAGTTCCATCGCCAGCCAGACGTTCCGCGACGACGTCGACCAGAACCAGGCGCGGCGGGCGTTCTCCGAACGGCTGAGCTCGCTTTCCCGCGCCAACTACCTGATCGCCAAGGGCGGCTGGACGCAGACCCGGCTGATGGCGCTGACGGAAGAGGTCCTCCGGCCCTTCGCCGACCGTATCGTCTTGAACGGGCGGGACGTGCTGCTTTCGCCCGACCTCAGCTTCGACCTCGGGCTGATCCTGCAGGAACTGGCGATGAATTCCGCGCGCTACGGCGCCTTTGCCCATCCCGACGGCAAGGTCCTTCTCGACTGGTCGATCGACGATGCGGAGCAGCCGGACCGTCGCGCGCTGACGCTGCACTGGCGCGATGCGGATCGCGCCGGCGAGGAGACGGCCCTGCCGTCGCCGCGGCGGAAGGCGGGCTTCGGCTCCAAGCTCATCTCCGCCCTCATCGAGCGCAAGTGGCAGGGACGCATCAGCGTCGATACCGAGCCCAGCTACCACTTCTCCTTCACGGTCCCCGTCCGCTAAGTCGTGCCGGCTCTGCCGCCTGCCGCAGGGGCTTGACGACGAATCAATCATCGAACACCTGTGGTTACGCCGATTCCCGTTGATCGGGCGATTTGCCGTCACTACGGCTTTTGCCCGTCATGAGGGTCGGCAGGCGCGCGTTGCCGTCGCCTGCCGGACGCCGCAGATCGCTGATGGAGATGCCGCCTCATGCCGCCGTCGCTCGCCGAACTCGCCGCGCGCAGTCATCCCGACGATGTCGCGCCGGCTCTGCCACGCTCTGACGCCGCTCCGGCCGTTGCGGCTGATGGCGCGATCGCAGCCGATGCGGCGGCGCTCTCCGCGCAGCTCAAGGCGATGCGCGAGCGGTTCCTCGCGCCGAGCGCCGGGCGGACGCTCCGCAGCTTCTCGAGCGGCGAGGCAGCGCGGCTGATCGGCGTCAGCGACGGCTACCTGCGGCAGCTTTCGCTCGCCGGCGAGGGGCCGCAGCCGGAGACGGGCGCAGGCGGCCGGCGCTTCTATACGCTGAAGGACATCAACGCGCTCAGGCGTCACCTCGCCGCCCAGGCGGTCGAAAAGGGCAATGCCGTCAAGGCGCGGTCCTATCTCAAGCAGCGCGACGGCATGCTCGGCGAACACCTGCAGGTGATCGCCGTCACCAACTTCAAGGGCGGCTCCGGCAAGACGACGACGAGCGCGCATCTCGCCGAGGCGCTTGCGCTCTCCGGCTTCCGCGTGCTGGCCGTCGACCTCGACCCGCAGGCCTCGCTCTCGGCGCTGTTCGGCTACCAGCCGGAGCTCGACCTTTCCGGCAACGACCCGCTCTATGGCGCGATCCGCTACGACGCGGAGCGCCGGCCGCTCTCCGAGATCGTGCGCCGGACGCATTTCGACGGGCTGGACCTGGTGCCCGGCAATCTGGAACTCCAGGAGTTCGAGCACGTCACGCCGCGCGTGCTCGCCGAGCGCCATGCGGGCGAGAGCGGCTACGAGGCGATGTTCTTCTCCCGCGTCCAGTCGGCTCTCGAGAGCGTCGAGAAGCGCTACGACGTCGTCGTCCTCGATTGCCCGCCGCAGCTCGGGTTCCTGACGCTCTCTGCACTCTGCGCGGCCACCTCGGTGATCGTCACCGTGCATCCGCAGATGCTCGACGTCGCCTCGATGAGCCAGTTCCTCTTCATGACGGCGGACCTGCTTGCCGTCGTTCGCGAGGCGGGCGGCTCGCTCAACTTCGACTTCATGCGCTATCTCGTCACCCGTTTCGAGCCGAACGACGGGCCGCAGGTGCAGATCGTCGGCTTCCTTCGGTCGCTGTTCGGTGAGCGGGTGCTGACGGCGCCGATGGTGAAGTCAACCGCCATCTCCGACGCAGGGCTGACGAAGCAGACGCTCTACGAGGTCGGACGCGAGAACTTCGCGCGCGCGACCTACGACCGGGCGATGGAATCGCTTTCGGCGGTGAATTCCGAGATCGAGTCGCTGGTGCTCCAGGCCTGGGGCCGGCGGGTCTAGCGGGTGGAGGAAAACCGATGAGCTCGAAGCGACGCGACGCGCTGAAGGCGCTTTTCATCCCCGACCCGTCCGACCCGTCAACCGCGCCCGCACCGGAGCCGGCGGCGCGGCAGCGTTCCGGAGCGGTCAAGGCGATGGGCCTGTCGCTTGCCGGCATGACCGCGGAGATCGCCGATGCGCGATCGCTCCGGCGTGCGCTCGAGGACGGCGACCGGGTGGTCGACGTCGACACGGCGCTGATCGATGCGGCCTTCGTCGCCGACCGGCTGAGCCTCGACGAGGGAGGCGATCCGGCCTTTGCCGCCCTGGTCGAGAGCATGCGCGGCAGCGGCCAGCAGGTGCCGGTGCTCCTCAGGCCGCACCCGGAGGCGCCCGGCCGCTACCAGACGGCCTATGGCCACCGCCGCATCCGCGCGGCGGCGCGGCTGGATCGGCCCGTGCGGGCGATCGTGCGCGCCCTTTCCGACGAGGCGCTGGTCCTTGCCCAGGGCAACGAGAACGCCGAGCGGCGCGACCTGTCCTTCATCGAGCGCGCCCTCTTTGCACGGGCGCTGGTCGGGCGTGGGGTCGCGCGACGCCGCGTGGCGGACGCGCGCCCGCGGCACCAAAACGAGATGGCGGGGCGGGGGCCGGTGGCCGA
>JBQCEN010000226.1:0-12560 GCA_051960215.1 Pararhizobium sp. | reverse complement strand
TGCCGAAGCGCGTCACGACCGTCCAGAAGCCGCCGAGCGGCCGCGCCGCGGTCGACAGGTCGGCGAAGCTGCGGTCGAGCGCCCGCGAAAGCGCCAGGAGGTCTCGCGCCGTCTGCCGGTCGCGCTCCGGCGCATGGGCCTCGGTCCGTGCCGCATCGACGAGCGCATGCAGTGCGGAGAGGTAGACCTCGAGCGCTTCCGCCACGCCCGTCGTCGCCCGTTTCGGAAAGACGAAGAAGGCGACCGAGACGCCGCAGGCGGCGCCGATCAGCGTCTCCTCAAGCCTCAGCACCAGCAATTCCGGCGTGAAGACGCCCATCAGGCCGTAGAGCAGGGCGATGGCGATGGTAAGGAAGAAGATCATCACGCCATAGGATGTCTGGACGTAGTAGATGGCGACGAAGAAGAGCGCGAGCATCAGGATCAGCGAGCCGGCCATGTCGCCGCGCATCAGCGTCGCGACGATCGTCCCCGCCACGAGTCCGCCGAGCGTGCCGGCGGAACGCTGCAGGGCCCGGACCGCCGCATCGGCGCGCGAGCGCGTGTTGTTGAAGACGATGAAGGCGGTGATCACCGCCCAGTACCACCGCGTAGAGGACAGAAAGAGCCCGGCGGTCATCGCGACCGCGCTCGCCAGCGTCACCTGGATCGGCAGGTGCAGCGATTCCGGGATGAGCGGCGGCTTCTTCGTCCCCTCCGGCGGAGCCGGCGGCATCCGGTCGGGGCCCTTGGTGTCGGTTGCCGGCGCCTTCGTGCGGAAGGCGAGGGCGGGGGAGGGGCCGAGCGCCTCCTCAAGCCGCCGGCGGGCGGCGCGCAGCCGCAGGAGGACCTGCTGAGTCGCCAGCGCGTTGCTTTCCGGCTGGTCGTCGAGCGCCGCGGCCGCCCGGCGCATCGTCGGCATGTCGCCATGGAGCACGGCATCGACGAGCGGGGCGGGCGGCAGCGCCTTCAGGCTCGCCGCGACCAGCCGCTCGATGCCGAGCTGGAGGTCGAAGAGCGCGACGGCGAGATCGGAAGCCGCGCCGCGCGCCGCAAGCCCGCCGTCGTCGCCCTGCGGGATGAAGCCTTCGGCCATCAGCACGATGTCGTGCAGCCGCGCGATGTGGGCATTGAGCTCCTTGCGGTTCTCCTTGTCGAGCGAGCCGGCAGAGGCCGCCCGCCTCAGCTCGCGCAGGATCAGGTTGATCCGCCGGTCGATCGTCGTCAGCGCCCGGCGGAAATCCCGCTCCGGATCGTCGACGAGGAGGAAGGTGGTGACGCCGTGGGTGACGCCCAGTCCGAGGAAGGCGGCGAGCGCGACCCAGCCCATCTGCTGCGGCTGCGGGTGGAGGTAGTCGCCCATGAAATAGGCCATGAAGGTCAGCATGCCGACGGCGAAGCCGCGCTGGCCGAACTTGCGGATGTAGACGGCGGTAAAAATGACGATGAGGAAGGCGAGGTCGGCGATCGCCCGTGCCGGCGCGAGCACGCTTGCGACGAGGACGGCGGAGGTGGCCGCCATCGCGGCGAGGAGGCGGGTGACCAGTTGCGCTTGCGCCGTCTTGTCCCGCACAGCCGTGGAGCCGGTGAAGGACATGATGATGCCGATGCCGTAGGCGGCGATCGGCAGCTTGTGGAGGAGCGTGATCGCCGCGAGCAGGCAGCCCGTGACGATGACCGATATCAGCGCCCGCGAGGCGAGCCTCAGGCGGGAGAAGGCGGGGTCGGAGGCGACGATCCGGTCGCGCAGCCGGGCGAAGGCGCGCCGCGGCCTGTTCGGCCTCTCCTCCTCGCCGGCTGGTTGTGA
This sequence comes from Pararhizobium sp., assembly GCA_051960215.1. Classification (GTDB taxonomy): domain Bacteria; phylum Pseudomonadota; class Alphaproteobacteria; order Rhizobiales; family Rhizobiaceae; genus Pararhizobium_B. Next base: position 10,774 of record JBQCEN010000226.1, on the reverse strand, counting down.
AGCCGTGGTGTCGCTCATTGCGGCCTTTGCAGCTTGCTCGATGGCTTCACGCATGTCGTCGCTTCAAGATTAACGTGTTCGCGTCGCTGTTCAACGCGCGGAGACGCCGTTCGACGCCACGCGCCATGTCGGAAATCATCGGCGGGAAGCCGCCTTCAGGCGCTCCGGCAGCGCGGCGGCGGCTTATCCCTTGAGGCTTCGCGACGGCGTCGGGCGGCGCCGTCGGCCGCGATGGCCTTGGCTGGAAACATATGCTAATCCCCGCGCGAACGATTTCCCGCCCGGCCTTCGAACATCGGGGAGATGACGAGATGTCCAACGCTTCTTCGGCTGCTGCCGCCCGCTTTGCTGACGCCTTCTTCAACCGTCCGCTCGCCGAGAGCGACGCCGAGGTCTTCGGCGCGATCGAGAAGGAGCTCGGCCGGCAGCGCCACGAGATCGAGCTGATCGCTTCGGAAAACATCGTCAGCCGCGCGGTGCTGGAGGCGCAGGGCTCGGTGCTGACCACCAAATATGCCGAGGGCTATCCGGGACGGCGCTACTATGGCGGCTGCCAGTATGTCGACATCGCCGAGCAGGTGGCGATCGACCGCGTGACGAAGCTCTTCGACTGCGGCTACGCGAACGTCCAGCCGAATTCCGGCTCGCAGGCGAACCAGGCCGTGCTCCTGGCGCTCGCCAAGCCCGGCGACACGATCCTCGGCATGAGCCTCGACGCCGGCGGCCACCTGACGCATGGCGCGAAGCCGAACCTCTCCGGCAAGTGGTTCAACGCCGTCCAGTACGGCGTCGTGCCGGAGACGGGGTTGATCGACTATGAGCAGGTCGAGGAGCTGGCGATGCTCAACAAGCCGGCGATTATTGTCGCCGGCGGCTCGGCCTATTCGAGGCGCATCGATTTTGCGCGCTTCCGCGCCATCGCAGACAAGGTCGGCGCCTATCTCTGGGTCGACATGGCCCATTTCGCCGGCCTCGTCGCCGGTGGGGTGCATCCGAGCCCGTTCCCGCATGCCCATGTCGCGACCTCGACGACCCACAAGACGCTGCGCGGTCCGCGCGGCGGCCTCGTGCTGACGAATGACGAGGAGATCGCGAAGAAGATCAATTCGGCTGTTTTCCCGGGCCTCCAGGGCGGCCCGCTGATGCACGTCATCGCCGCCAAGGCCGTCGCCTTCGGCGAGGCGCTGACGCCGGAGTTCAAGAGCTACGCCGCCCAGGTCGTCAGGAACGCCGAGGTGCTCGCCGAGACGCTCGTCGCGGGCGGCCTGCAGATCGTCTCGGGCGGCACCGACACACATCTGATGCTCGTCGACCTCCGCCCGAAGAACCTGACCGGAAAGGCGTCGGAGGCCGCCCTCGGCCGCGCCTACATCACCTGCAACAAGAACGGCGTCCCGAACGATCCCGAGAAGCCGACGATCACCTCCGGCGTGCGCCTCGGCACGCCGGCCGGCACGACACGCGGCTTCGGAACGGACGAGTTCCGCGAGATCGGCAAGCTCATCCTCGAAGTCCTCGACGGCCTCAAGGCCGCGAACTCGGAGGAGGGCAACGCCTCCGTCGAGGCGGCGGTCAAGCAGAAGGTCGTCGCGCTGACGGACCGCTTCCCGATCTATCCGCATCTCGGATAAGCGGCCTCGATGCGTTGTCCCTATTGCGGCTCTGAAGACAGCCAGGTGAAGGACTCGCGGCCGGCGGAGGATGGCGCTGCCATTCGCCGCCGTCGCGTCTGCCCCGATTGCGGCGGTCGCTTCACGACCTTCGAGCGCGTCCAGCTTCGCGACCTCATGGTCATCAAGAAGACCGGTCGGAAGGTCCCCTTCGACCGCGACAAGCTGATGCGCTCCTTCGAGATTGCGCTCCGCAAGCGCCCGGTCGAGCGCGAGCGGGTGGAGCGCGCCGTCTCCGGCATCGTCCGCCGGCTGGAGAGCTCCGGCGAGACGGACGTGCCGAGCGACGAGATCGGCCTCCTCGTGCTCGAGGCGCTGAAGCAGCTCGACGACGTCGCCTTCGTCCGCTACGCCTCGGTCTATCGCGACTTTTCCGGCCCGGAGGACTTCGAAACGATCATCGCGGAGCTCTCGGCCAAGATCGCGCGCGATCCGGCCACTCTTGAAGACTGAGAGCCGATGGCCGCGACGCCACTCGATGAACGCATGATGGCCGCGGCGATCCGCCTGTCGCGGCGCAATTCCGGCCGTACCGCCTCCAATCCCTCCGTCGCCACGCTGATCGTCCGCGACGAGGGAAGCGGGCCCGTCATCGTCGGCCACGGCGTCACGGCGATCGGTGGCCGGCCGCACGCCGAGGCGCAGGCGCTTGCCGAGGCGGGCGAACGCGCCCGCGGCGCAACCGCCTATGTCACGCTTGAGCCCTGCGCCCCTCACGGCCGTACGCCGCCCTGCGCCGAGGCTCTGGTGACCGCGGGCGTCGCCCGCGTCGTCGCTGCAGCGACGGACCCGGACGAGCGCGTCTCCGGCAAGGGTTACGCGATTTTGCGCAACGCCGGCATCGACGTCGAAGCAGGCGTGCTCGCCGGGGACGCCGCGCGCGCCATGGCCGGCTATCTCACCCAGCGCACGAGCAACCGCCCGCATGTGACTCTGAAAATGGCTGTTTCCGCCGACGGCAGGATCGGACGGACCGGCGCAGGGCAGGTCGCGGTGACGGGGGAAATTGCGCGGGCGCAGGTGCATCTGCTGCGGGCGCGCAGCCACGCGATCCTTGTCGGCATCGGCACGGTCCTGGCCGACGACCCGGAGCTGACCTGCCGCCTGCCGGGGCTTGAGGACCGCTCTCCGATCCGCATCGTCCTCGACCGGAATTTGCGGACGCCCTTCGGGTCGAAACTTGTCGCCAGCGCGAAGTCGGTTCCGCTCTGGCTCGCGACGACGCTCGCTGAGGGAGACGGGCGACGGGCGGCTTTTGCGGGAACGTCGGTCGAGCTGCTCGCCGCCGTCGAGAACGAAGGGCGGATCGCGCTGCCGGAGCTGATGGAGGACCTTGCGGCGCGGGGCGTCCAGTCCTTGATGGTGGAGGGGGGGGCTGCGGTCGCCCGCTCGTTCCTCGAGGAGGACCTCGTCGATCGCATCGCCCTCTATACCGGCCCTGGGGCCATCGGCGCCGGCGGCGTCGGCGCGCCGTTCGACCGCGCATCCGTGCCGGCGGGCTTTGCGCTGGTGCAGCGGATGGCGTATGGCCGCGACGTCTACGAAGAGTTCGACAGAGAGCGCTGAATGTTCACAGGGATCATCACCGACGTCGGCACGGTCGAGGCCATCGCACTGCTCGACGAGGGCCTGCGGATCCGCGTCGCCACCGCCTATGACCCCGCCACGATCGCCATCGGAGCGTCCATCGCCTGCTCCGGCCCGTGCCTGACGGTGACGGCGCTCTCCGGCGGCGAGAGCAACAGCCGCTGGTTCGAGGTCGAGGCCTGGGAAGAGGCGCTGCGCCTGACGACGATCGGCGAGTGGCGGCCCGGCCGCCGCATCAACCTCGAGCGCTCGCTGAAGATCGGCGACGAGCTCGGCGGCCACATCGTCTCCGGCCATGTCGACGGCACGGCCGAGATCATCGGCATCGAGGAGGAGGGGGAGGCGACCCGGTTCCGTCTCCGCGCGCCCGACGCGCTGGCGAAATTCATCGCGCCCAAGGGCTCCGTCGCACTCGACGGCACGTCGCTGACGGTCAACGGCGTCGACGGTCCCGTCTTTGACGTCCTCCTTATCCGCCATTCGCTCGAGGTGACCACCTGGAACGAACGCAAGGTCGGGGATCGGGTGAACCTCGAAGTCGACCAGATGGCCCGCTACGCCGCCAGGCTCACGGAGATGGCCGGTAGCGGCCGCTGAGCCAACGGCTTCTGCGCGGCGCCGGCTATTCCGCTATTGCCTAATGCCCTCTGTCATGGTTTGACCCGCGGTCACACTCCCTTATTTCGCCAGACGGCGGTCCCAAGGATTCCGGTTTCGATGGCCAAGAGCTCCCGCTCCCATTTGCTGATCGTGGAAGCGCGCTTCTACGACGACCTCGCCGACGCGCTTCTCGATGGGGCGACCGCGGCGCTCGAGGCGGCGGGGGCGACGTGGGACGTGATCACCGTGCCCGGCGCGCTCGAAGTGCCGGCCGTGATCGCGATGGCGCTCGACGCGGCCGGAGAGGACGGCGGCACGGTCTATGACGGTTTCGTCGCGCTCGGCACGGTCATTCGCGGCGAGACCTATCATTTCGACATCGTCGCCAACGAATCCTGTCGCGCCATCATGGACCTTTCCGTCAACGAATCGGTTGCTGTCGGAAACGGCATCCTCACCGTCGAGAACGACGAACAGGCATGGGTGCGGGCGCGCCGCAACGAGAAGGACAAGGGAGGGGATGCAGCGCGTGCGGCGCTGCGGATGATCGAGGTCAAAGAGAAACTGGGCGTGGAGCCGTGAGCGATACCAATCCGATCCCCAAGGACGTCAAGCCGGCCAACCAGCGCGGCGCGGCGCGGCTTGCCGCCGTGCAGGCGCTCTACCAGATGGACGTCGGGGGAGCCGGCGTGCTCGAAGTGGTCGCGGAATACGAAGCGCACCGCCTCGGCCAGGAGCTCGACGGCCTCGTCTATCGCCGCGCCGACGTCCAGTGGTTCCGCTCGATCGTCTCCGGTGTCGTCTCCGAGCAGCGGCGGCTCGACCCGATGATCCGCTCCGCGCTGACGGCCGACTGGCCGCTGTCGCGCCTCGATTCGACGCTGCGCGCGATCCTGCGGGCCGGCGCCTATGAGTTGTCGCATCGCGGCGAGGTGCCGATCGCCGTCGTCGTCTCCGAAGATGTCGACGTCGCCAAGGCGTTCTTCGAGGAAGAAGAGCCGAAGCTGGTGAACGCCGTGCTCGACCGTCTCGCGCGCCGCATCAGGGCTGCGGAAGACAGCCGCAAGGGATGAATTGGCCGGACGTCAGGGCGGGCGGCACGGCCACACGCTCCGGCGCGCGGCGCAACGCCCTGCTTCTGGCCGCGAGCCAGGCGATCGTCGGCTCGGCGGTTCCGATCACGATCTCGATGGGCGGGCTCGCCGGCCACTACCTCCTGGGCGACGACAAGTCGCTCGCGACCCTTCCCGTCACCGGCTTCAACGTCGGTGTCGCGCTCGGCGCGGTGCTCGCAGCGGCGCTGATGCGCCGCGTCGGGCGCCGCAACGGCTTCATGACCGGCGCGCTGCTGCCGGCGACCGGCGGCATCATCGCCGCCCTTGCGCTGCTCGTCGGCAGCTTCTGGCTCTTCGCCGCCGGCCTGCTCGTCGTCGGCCTCGGCAACGCCTTCGTCCAGCAATACCGCTTCGCCGCCGCCGATGCGGCGCCGCCCGGGTTCAAGCCGCAGGCGATCTCGCTGGTGCTCGCCGGCGGCGTCTTCGCGGCGATCATCGGTCCGCAGGTTGTCATCCATACGCGGACCGCTCTGGCGCCTGCGATGTTCGCGGGCTCCTTCGTCGCGCTCGTGCCGATCGGCCTGATCGGCGTCGCCGTCCTCTCGCAGTTGCGGATCGCCGATGGTCCGGAATCGGACGACGAGACGGCGACGAGCGAGCCGGCGCGGCCGCTGGCCGAGATCGTGCTCGATCGCCGCTTCCTCATCGCCCTCGTCTGCGGCGTCAGTTCCTACGCCCTGATGACCTTCATGATGACCGGCGCGCCGCTCGCCATGGTCGGCTGCGGCCTCTCGACCGATACCGCGACGCTCGGCATCCAGTGGCACGCGATGGCGATGTACGCGCCGAGCTTCTTCACCGGCCGGCTCATCGCGCGCTTCGGGCGCGAGCGGATCGTCGCGACGGGCCTCTTCATCCTGATCGCCTGCGCCATGATCGCCCATATCGGCATTGCCGTCTGGAACTTCTGGCTGGCGCTGGTCCTGCTCGGTCTCGGGTGGAACTTCGCCTTCATCGGCTCGACCGCCATGATCACGGCCTGCTATCGGCCGTCGGAGAAGAACAAGGTGCAGGGCCTGCACGACGTGGTGCTCTTCGCCTCGGTTGCCTTCGCCTCCTTCGCGTCGGGCCAGGTGCTCAACGCCTTCGGCTGGAGCGCCCTCAGCCTCGTCTTCTGGCCCGTCGTCGCCGCTTGCCTGACGCTGCTCGCCTTCGGCGCGCTCGCCAGCCGCCGGGAGCGGGCCCAGGCCCGCTGAAGCTCGGCGCTCCAGGTCTGCTCCCGACCCGTGAGGAGCCGGATACCGTCTGCGACAAACAGTCCTTGACGGCCGGTGACGCTCCCGCAATCATCCGCCTCGATGCGGGGTCAGCTTTCAGGGAAAGCGCGAACAGCAACGCGTCGCCAGGTGTAACCGGCCGACGATGGAGGAGTCTGTCGGCCATGAAGGAGGAAGTTGGGCAATGTCAATCTTGATTGCCGTCATCGTCTGCGGGCTCCTGTCCATCGCTTATGCGGTGTGGGCCACGCAGTCGGTCCTGGCTGCCGATCAGGGCAATTCCCGCATGAAGGAGATTGCCGGGGCGATTCGCGAGGGCGCGCAGGCCTACCTGACCCGCCAGTACACGACGATCGCCATCGTCGGCATCATCGTCTTCATCATCGCCTGGTTCCTTCTTTCCGCCGCCGCCGCCTTTGGCTTCCTGATCGGCGCGGTGCTCTCCGGCGCGGCCGGCTTCATCGGCATGCACATCTCGGTCCGCGCCAACGTGCGCACCGCGCAGGCCGCCACCCACAGCCTCTCGGCCGGCCTCGAGATCGCCTTCAAGTCCGGCGCCATCACCGGCATGCTCGTCGCCGGCCTCGCGCTTCTCGGCGTCTCGATCTACTACCTGCTTCTGACCCGGGCCTTCGGCTACCCGATCGTCGACAACGCGGTGCCGCGCCACGTGATCGACGCGCTCGTCGCGCTCGGCTTCGGCGCCTCGCTGATCTCGATCTTCGCCCGTCTCGGCGGCGGCATCTTCACGAAAGGGGCCGACGTCGGCGGCGACCTCGTCGGCAAGGTCGAGGCCGGCATTCCGGAAGACGATCCGCGCAACCCGGCGACGATCGCCGACAATGTCGGCGACAATGTCGGCGACTGCGCCGGCATGGCCGCCGACCTCTTCGAGACCTACGCCGTGACGGTCGTGGCGACGATGGTGCTCGGCGCGATCTTCTTCGCGGGGCAGGCGGTGCTGCCGTCGGTGATGCTCTATCCGCTGCTCATCTGCGGCACCTGCATCGTCACCTCGATCATCGGCACCTTCTTCGTGCGCCTCGGCGCCAACGGCTCGATCATGGGCGCGCTCTACAAGGGCCTGATCGTCACCGGTGCCCTGTCCATCGTCGGGCTCGCCATCGCCACGAGCCTCACCGTCGGCTGGGGCACGGTCGGCACCGTCAAGCCGCTCGTCGGCAGCGCGGACCTCGCGATCAGCGGCACGAACCTCTTCTTCTGCGGCCTGCTCGGCCTCGTCGTCACCGGGCTGATCGTCATCATCACCGAATACTACACGGGGACCAACAAGCGGCCCGTCAACTCGATCGCCCAGGCCTCGGTCACCGGCCACGGCACCAATGTCATCCAGGGCCTTGCGGTCTCGCTCGAGGCCACGGCGCTGCCGGCGATCGTGATCGCCGGCGGCATCATCTTCACCTACCAGCTCGCCGGCCTCTTCGGCATCGCGATCGCGGTGACGACGATGCTCGGGCTTGCCGGCATGATCGTCGCCCTCGACGCCTTCGGCCCCGTCACCGACAACGCCGGCGGCATCGCCGAGATGGCGGGCCTTCCCTCGGAGGTCCGCAAGTCGACCGATGCGCTGGACGCGGTCGGCAACACCACGAAGGCGGTGACGAAGGGCTACGCCATCGGTTCGGCGGGCCTCGGCGCCCTCGTGCTCTTCGCCGCCTACTCGAACGACCTCACCTATTTCGCCACCGAGGCGAACAAGGCGGGGGCGACCGCCTTCCCGTACTTCCACGGCATCGGCGACATCTCCTTCAGCCTCTCCAACCCCTACGTGGTGGCCGGGCTGATCTTCGGCGGCCTCATCCCCTACCTCTTCGGCGGCATCGCGATGACCGCCGTCGGCCGGGCAGGGGGCGCGGTCGTGCAGGAAGTCCGCCGCCAGTTCAAGGAGAAGCCGGGCATCATGGAAGGCCGCGACCGGCCCGACTATGCCCGCGCCGTCGACATGCTGACGCGAGCGGCAATCAAGGAGATGATCGTGCCCTCGCTGCTGCCGGTGCTGGCGCCGCTCGTCGTCTATTTCGGCGTGCTGCTGATCTCCGGCTCCAAGGCCTCCGCCTTCGCGGCCCTGGGGGCGATGCTCCTCGGCGTGATCGTCAACGGCCTCTTCGTCGCGATCTCGATGACCTCCGGCGGCGGCGCGTGGGACAACGCCAAGAAGAGCTTCGAGGACGGCTTCGTCGACGCCAACGGCGTGCGCCACGAGAAGGGCGGCGACGCCCACAAGGCCTCGGTGACGGGCGACACGGTCGGCGATCCCTACAAGGATACGGCAGGTCCCGCGGTGAACCCGGCGATCAAGATCACCAACATCGTGGCGCTCCTGCTTCTCGCCGTGCTCTCGCACTGACCAGCACCGCGCATCCGAAAAAGAAAAACCCCGCTTCGCGCGGGGTTTTTTCAGTGTGATGACAAAATGGGTACAAGCTCCGGCGTCATGGATGGCCGTGACAAGCCCGGCCATGACGTCCCAAGGGGCTTAGATGCTCCCCGGCGTGCGCTGGTGGCCGATCTGCGGGACCGAGGCACCGCCCGAGAGGATCTGGCCGAGGAAGGTCTGTTCCTTGCCACCCGTCGGGGTCGTCCGCGAGATCATGTCGAAGACGTGACCGTCCTTCAGCGTGTAGTTGGCGATCCGCTGGACCGTGCCGTCCTTGTCGAAATAGATCGCGAGCACGTTCTGCCCGACGATCCGCGGCTTCATGAAGGCGAGCTCGCGCACGCGCTTCTGGCTGATGTAATAGAAGGCTTCGTTGTCGAAGGTGGCCGTGGTCGAGGGCGTTCCGAGCGTCAGCAGGACCTGCTCGCGGCTGGAGCCGACCGGGACGAGCTTCAGGGCGTCCTCGTCGACGACGTAGCCCTGATGAAGGGTCTGTTCGGCACAGCCCGTGACGGCTCCGCCCACCACGCACAGCGCCAGCGCTGCCGCGGCGACCGTACCGCGGCGCGACTTGAAAACCCGTATGCTCAACGACATCTCCCTCGGTGCGGCCTGCCCGGCTTGCCATTGCGTTTCACGGCTGCTTCGGTAAACCAGCCATTACGACTATGCAACATGGCGCGCCAAGACTGCGCGGCGAAGAAACGGGCAATCGAAGGCATTTTCATGATCCTTTCGTTCTTCAGCCGGAAAAAAAGCGACAACCGGCTGATCGTCGATCGTCTGTATGCGTCGCTGACGGAGGCCGCGCGGCTGCCGCTCCTCTATGAGGAGATGGACGTGCCGGACACGGTCATGGGGCGATTCGAGATGGTCGCTGCCCACGTCATCCTGTTTCTGAGGCGCGCGCGCTCCGGCGACCGCGCCGTCCGCGACATCGCCCAGGAGATCGTCGACGAGTTCTTCCTCGACATCGATCATTCGATCCGCGAGCTCGGCGTCGGCGACATGGGCGTGCCGAAGAAGATGAAGAAGTTCGGTCGCATGTTTTACGGCCGTGTCGATGCGTATGGTAAGGCGCTCGACGCGGGCGATGAGCAGGCGCTGGCGCTCGCCTTGCGGCGCAACATCCATCCCGAGGCTGGTGCCGAGGCGTCGGAAATGCAGGGCCTGGCGTCCTATATGATCCATCTGGCGCGGGCCTTCGACCGCTGCTCCGACCGGGCGATCGCCGACGGCACGCTCGACCTCGGCGCCCCGCCCGTGGTCGCGACCGCGTGAGGCCGGAAATGAAGGACGTCCCCTTTTCCTATCCCGTCAAGGTCGGCCACGTGTCGGCGAACCCGGTGACCGTGACGATCGCAGCCGACGCCGACGAACGGGCGGCCCTCGCGCAGAGCTGGAACGTGCTCGAGGTCGGCGAACTGGCCGCCGAGATGCAGGTGAGCCGGTGGAAGCGCGACGGGGTCCGGGTAAAGGGCCGCTGCCACGCCCGCCTGACGCAGGCCTGCGTCGTTACGCTCGAGCCGGTCGAGGCAGTGATCGACGAGCCTTTCGAGGCGCTCTTTGTGCCCGAAGGCTCGCGGCTCGCCCGGCCCGATCTCGATGGCGGCGAAGTGGTGGTCGACCCCGACGGCCCGGACATGCCGGAACCATTCAGCGGCGACACGATCGACGTCGGTGCGGTCGTCGCCGAATTCGCGGCGCTGGCGATCGATCCCTATCCGCGCAAGCCTGGCGCCGAGTTCGCTCCGGCGGCCGAGGGCGCGGAAGGGGAGGAAGAGGGGGCCTCGCCCTTCGCGCGGCTGAAGGATTGGCGGCGCGGCGATGACTAGGCATGCCGGGAAAACGATTGGCGTGCTGTTGTGCCGGCCGGCGAAACGTCTATTTTCTGCGCCGCGGTGGCCATGCTTGGTCGAATCGCAGGGGAATCGGAGCATGACGTGGTCAAGATCGCGGTAGATGTGATGGGTGGCGACCACGGCCCTTCCGTCGTCCTGGCAGGCGCGGCGAAGGCCCTGGAGCGACACCCGGACATCCGCTTCCTGCTCTTCGGGCTCGAAGGCGAGAGCCTGCCCATCCTCGAGAAGTTCCCCAAGCTGAAGTCGGCGAGCGAGTTCTTCGCCTGCGAGGTCGCCGTCAAGATTGACGAGAAGCCGAGCCAGGAGCTTCGTCATGGCCGCAATC
>JBQCEN010000225.1:0-12767 GCA_051960215.1 Pararhizobium sp. | reverse complement strand
CGCGTTCTTCGCCTCGATATAGGGAACGGTATGCGCGCCGCACTTGTCGCCGATCAGCAGCGAGTCGCACTGGGTGAAGTTGCGCGCGTTCGTCGCCTTCCGGTGCGCCGAGACCTGCCCGCGATAGGTGTTCGACGAGTGCCCCGCCGAAATGCCCTTGGAGATGATGCGGCTCGACGTGTTCTTGCCGAGATGCAGCATCTTGGTGCCCGAGTCGATCTGCTGGTAGCCGTTGGAAACCGCGATAGAATAGAACTCGCCGCGCGAATCGTCGCCGCGCAGGATGCAGGACGGGTATTTCCAGGTGATCGCCGAGCCGGTCTCGACCTGCGTCCAGGAGATTTTCGAGCGGGCGCCGCGGCAGTCGCCGCGCTTGGTGACGAAGTTGTAGATGCCGCCCCTGCCCTCGGCGTCGCCCGGGTACCAGTTCTGCACCGTCGAATACTTGATCTCGGCATCGTCGAGCGCGATCAGTTCTACGACGGCGGCATGGAGCTGGTTCTCGTCGCGCTGCGGCGCCGTGCAGCCCTCGAGGTAGGAGACGTAGGCGCCTTCGTCCGCGATGATCAGCGTGCGCTCGAACTGGGCGGTGTTCTTCTCGTTGATGCGGAAATAGGTCGACAGCTCCATCGGGCAGCGCACGCCCTTCGGCACATAGACGAAGGAGCCGTCGGTGAAGACGGCCGTGTTCAGCGTGGCATAGAAGTTGTCCGTCGTCGGTACGACCGACCCGAGATATTTCTTCACGAGCTCCGGATGCTCGCGGATCGCCTCGGAGATCGAGCAGAAGATGACGCCGGCCTTGGCGAGCTCCTTCTTGAAGGTCGTCACCACCGAAACGGAATCGAAGACCGCGTCGACGGCGACCCGGCTCGACGGCGCCTGGGGATCGTCCTCGTCGCTCATGCCGTCCGCTTCGACCGGCTTCTGCACGCCCGCGAGGATTTCCTGCTCCCGGAGCGGGATGCCGAGCTTCTCGTAGGTCTTCAGGAGCTCGGGATCGACCTCGTCGAGCGACTTCGGGCCCGCCGTGCTCTTCGGCGCGGCGTAATAGTGGATCTCGTTGAAGTCGATCTTCGGATAGTCGACACGCGCCCATGTCGGCTCCGTCATCGTCAGCCACCGGCGATAGGCCTCGAGGCGCCATTCGAGCATCCATTCCGGCTCGTTCTTCTTCGCCGAGATCAGGCGGATGATGTCCTCGTTGAGCCCCTTCGGCGCCTTGTCGGACTCGATGAGCGTCTCGAAACCGTATTTGTACTGGTCGACGTCGATCTGACGGACGCGGTCTATGGTTTCCTGCACGGCAGGCATGGCGCTCTCCAATCTAAAGCCGGCTCCCCGGCCGGCCTTCGCTCTTTCGATGTGGTGCCGGACGTCTCACCACATATTTAGTCTCTCGTACTCAAGTTTTCATCCCGGCGGAACAGCGAAACGCGATTCCTGTCCGAAACGGTTCCTCAGGCGGCCGCTTCGCATGCGGCGGCACGGGCGGCCCTGCGCCGGTTGATCGTCCGAAAGGCGTCGAGGAAGCGGTCGACGTCGTCCTCCCCTGTGGTGCCGCCGAGGCTGACGCGGATGCCGCCGTGACTGCCATCCTGACCCATCGCCTTCAGCACGTGGCTCGGTCCCACCTTCCCCGACGAGCAGGCCGACCCCGCAGATACGGCGATGCCTTCGAGGTCGAAGGCGATCTGCGCCGTCTCCGCCTTGAGCCCGGGAAGGGAGAAGAAGCTCGTATTGGCGAGCCGCGGCGCGCTACGGCCGTGAATGACAATGTCCGGCGCTTCGGCGAGCATCGCCGCTTCCATGCCGTCGCGCAGGGGCCCGACGACCGCCGCGAAGCCGACCGCCTCATCGCGTGCCGCGCGAGCCGCCGCGCCGAAGCCGGCGATCGACGGAAGGTTCTCCGTGCCGGAACGATGGCCGTGCTCCTGGCCGCCGCCCGTCACCAGCGGCGCCGGCATCATGATCTCCCCGGCAGAAACGAGCGCGCTGGCACCTTTTGGGCCACCGAACTTGTGCGAAGACAGGATGAGGAAATCCGCGCCGAGCGCTGAAATCGAAAGCGGAATTCGCCCCGCCGCCTGCACCGCATCGACCACGAGGATGCCGCGCCGCGCCTTGACGAGCGCGGCGATCTCGCCGACCGGCTGGATGACGCCCGTCTCGTTGTTGGCAAGCTGCACCGCGACCATCGGCAGGCCCGCCGCCGCATCGTGAGCCGCCAGCGCCTTTTCAAGCGCCGAGAGGTCGAGGAGCCCGTCGCTCACCACGGGCAGCGGCGTGACGGCATCCCGGGCGAACCGACCGCCGGAGAGCACGCACGGATGCTCGCTGGCCCCGACATAGAGCCGCGAGACCGCAAGCGGGCTTCGTCCCATGCGGAAGTCGGGCGTCAGCACGTGGCTTGCCGCCTCCGTCGCGCCGCTCGTGAAGACGACGTGGGCCGGCGCCGCATCGGCAAGTGCGGCGACCGCGGCGCGAGCCTCGTCGACCAGCGCCCGGGCCGCCCGGCCCTCGCGGTGGACGGATGAGGCATTGCCGAGAAGATCAAGCGTGGCGACCACGGCCTGTCGCGCCTCCGGCCGCAGGGGCGCGGTGGCGTTCCAGTCGAGATAGATGCGATCGTCCGCCATGAAATCGGTCCTAGCCGTTCGGGTGCCGCTCGCCCGGCGCATTTTTCTTGAATTTTCAGCCGGGCTTGTCTTAAGACACCGCAACGCAAATATGAGGTTCGCGCCTCATAGTTTCGAACGATTCTAAAAACGGGTTTTTAAGGAGGCCAGGCGGCGCCGTCAAGGCTGCGAGCGTCGACCGGGCGCGCCTCTCCTTCAAACTCGACCGGCCGAGCCGGCCAGATGGAGTTCCCATGCCTGAAGTGATTTTCAACGGCCCGGCCGGGCGGCTCGAGGGCCGCTCCCAGCCGTCGAAGACGAAGAACGCCCCGATCGCCCTCGTGCTGCATCCGCATCCGCAGTTCGGCGGCACGATGAACAACCAGATCGTCTACCAGCTCTTTTACATGTTCCAGCAGCGCGGCTTCACGACGCTGCGCTTCAACTTCCGCAGCATCGGCCGCAGCCAGGGCGAGTTCGACCATGGCGCGGGCGAGCTGTCGGATGCCGCCGGTGCGCTCGACTGGGTGCAGAGCCTGCATCCCGACTCCAAGAGCTGCTGGGTCGCCGGCTATTCCTTCGGCGCCTGGATCGGCATGCAGCTGCTGATGCGCCGGCCGGAGATCGAGGGCTTCATGTCGATCGCGCCGCAGCCGAACATCTACGACTTCTCCTTCCTCGCGCCCTGCCCGTCGTCCGGCCTGATCATCAACGGGTCGGAGGACAAGGTGGCGCCCGAGAAGGACGTGCAGGGCCTGGTCGACAAGCTGAAGCAGCAGAAGGGCATCCTGATCACGCACAGGACGATCCCGGGGACGAACCATTTCTTCTCCGGCCAGGTCGACACGCTCATGACCGAATGCTCCGACTATCTCGACCGCCGGCTCGCCGGCGAACTCGTGCCGGAGCCGGCCGCCAAGCGCATTCGCTGAAATCCGCGCGTCAGCGCGGGATGTGCCCGTCATAGCCGGCGGCGCAGAGCCGCCGGTATGCATCCAGGACCTCGTCCGGCACCGCCTGCGGCACCTGGAAGCCGAGCTTCGGATATTCGAGGATCCGCCAGAGGTCGCCGACCATCTCCTCGATCAGCCGCCGGAGCGGAAAGTCCGGCGTCGGCTGCTCGTCGAAGGCCGTCGCCGGCGCCGTGACGCGCAGCCGCCCGGCGGCATCTCCTTCCGGAACTTCCGTCCATTGGCGAAGCACGGTTGCCCAGCAGCGGCGCTGCGTCTGCGGCTTGGTGACGAAGACGACCCGCGCGCGAGCAGCAATCAGCTCGGCGGAGAAAGCGACGTTCTCGCCGATGTTTCTCGCCCGTTCCTCAAGCGTTATCGCATCTTCCGGAACACCGTGTCCGATGGCGCGGCTGGCGAAGGCCGCGGCCTCGCTCCCTGCATAGCGTCCTTCCGTCCAGTGGCCGCTGTGCCCGGTGAAGATGACGCGTCCGGCGCAGCCCGAGAGGAACAACGCCGCGACGCGGTCGGCCACCCGCAGATCGTAGCAGCCGAGGCCGACGATCACCTCCGCCGCACCGATCTCCTGATCGAGCCGATGATAATCCCAGAGAATTTGCGCCGCCGCCTTGGCGGCCGTCTCATCCATGGCCACGGCCGGCTGCAGTCTCGTTGCCCGGGCGCGCGATGACGCCGCCCGAAACGGGCTTGCGAACGCCGGTCGTGGTTGGCCAGCTCAGGGGCAGTCCGTCGAGCGCCCGGACGGCGAGATAAGCCCAGGCCTCGGCCTCCATCGCATCCCCATCGAAGCCCGCCTCCTCGGCCGTGACGACGCGCGCGTCGGGTCCGGCGATCGCCCGCATGTCCTCCATGACGATGCGGTTCAGCCGCCCGCCGCCGCAGACGATCCAGAGCTTCGGCTGCTCGGGCAGATGGTCGGCCGCCTTGAGGATCGCCGCCGCCGTCACATGGCAGAGCGTCCGGGCGCCGTCGGCAAGCTCCGCCTCGTCGTCCGCCGGCGGCCGGAAATCGTTGCGGTCGAGAGAGCGCCGGTGCTTGGCGGTGAAGAAGTCGGCGGCGAGATAGCGATCCGCCAGCGGCGTCAGAACACGGCCCTCGCTGGCAATCGCCCCGCCCTGGTCGAAGGGCACGCCGGCATGGCGCTCGACCCATTGGTCGATCAACGTGTTGCCCGGGCCGCTGTCGAAGGCGATCACGGCGCCGTCCCGGCCGATGAAGGTGACGTTCGAGATGCCGCCGATATTGACGAAGACGGCCGGCATCGCGGCCACCTCCGCCGCCACATTGGCCGCAAGCGCGCGGTGATAGGCGGGTGCAAGTGGCGCCCCCTCGCCGCCGTGGCGCATATCGTTCGCCCGCATGTCGTAGACGACCGGGATGCCGGTCTCGCGCGAAAGCAGGTCCCCGTCGCCAAGCTGCACCGTCAGCCCCTGCAGAGGCCGGTGCAGAACCGTCTGCCCGTGGAATCCGATGACGTCGATGGCGCCGGCCTCGAGTCCGTGCCGTTCAAGGAAGCGGCGCACGGCCTCCGCGTGACGCAGCGTCAGCAGCCGCTCCGTCTCTGCGAGATCTCCCGGCCGCTCCGTGCGCGCGCCGACCGCCTTTGCGGTCTCCAGCGCCTCTCCAAGCCGCCGACGGAACGCCGCCTCGTAAGGGACCCCCAGGAATGGGCCACGCTCGACGACCTCGCGCCCGTCCGTCCGCAGCAGCGCCACGTCGATCCCGTCGAGCGAGGTGCCGCTCATCAGGCCGATCGCCGTGCGGATAGACCTATGCGATTCAGGCATTTCGGCTTGATCCGGGGCGCATCATCCATCCTCCCGTCATTTCTGTGTTTGTCACGGAAACCCATGCCGTTCCGCTATCCGCGCAGGGTTGCCCTTGACGGACGACGGACAGCAAGATCCTCATGCCAAGCCCGTCAACCGATGGCGTTTCAACAAAAAGATGAATTTGCCGCCAAGGGATGGTACACGCCGCGCCGAGCGGCCGGCGACCCCAACGCCGCCGCCCTCCTTGCAGGGATCAAGCTTCATGTCAGCGTTCAAATCCGATTTTCTTCGCACGCTTTCCGAGCGCGGCTTCATCCACCAGACCTCGGATGATTCCGGCCTCGACGCATTGTTACAGAAGGAAACGGTGACTGCCTATATCGGCTTCGACCCGACGGCGCCGAGCCTGCACGCAGGCTCCCTGATCCAGATCATGATGCTGCACTGGCTGCAGGCGACCGGCCACCGGCCGATCTCGCTGATGGGCGGCGGCACCGGCATGGTCGGCGATCCTTCCTTCAAGGACGAGGCCCGGCAGCTGATGACGGTCGAGACGATCGAGGCCAACATCGCCTCGATCAAGCGCGTCTTCTCGAACTACCTGCGTTATGGCGAGGGTCCGACCGACGCGCTGATGCTCAACAACGCCGCCTGGCTGCGCGACATCAACTACCTCGAATTCCTGCGCGACGTCGGCCGGCATTTTTCGGTCAACCGGATGCTCTCCTTCGATTCCGTCAAGCTCCGGCTCGACCGCGAGCAGTCGCTGTCGTTCCTCGAGTTCAACTACATGATCCTGCAGGCCTATGACTTCGTCGAACTGGCGAAGCGTTACGACTGCCGGCTGCAGATGGGCGGCTCCGACCAGTGGGGCAATATCGTCAACGGCATCGACCTCGCCCACCGCATGGGCACGCCGCAGCTCTTCGCAATCACCTCGCCGCTCTTGACGACGGCGTCCGGCGCCAAGATGGGCAAGTCGGCCTCGGGCGCCATCTGGCTCAATCCGGAGATGCTGTCGGCCTATGATTTCTGGCAGTACTGGCGCAATACCGAGGACGCCGACGTCGTCCGCTTCCTCAAGCTCTATACGACGCTGCCGATGGAGGAGATCGGACGGCTCGCTTTGCTTCGCGATTCCGAGATCAACGAGGCGAAGAAGGTGCTGGCGACGGAGGTCACGGCCCTGCTCCACGGACGCGCGGCGGCCGAACAGGCAGCGGAGACGGCACGCGCCACCTTCGAGCTCGGCAGCATCTCCAGCGAGCTGCCGACGATCACCGTTCCCTCGAAGGAGCTCGCAGCCGGCATCGGCGTGCTGACCCTCTACGTCCGCGCCGGACTTGGCGCATCGAACGGCGAGGTTCGCCGCCACGTGAAGGGTGGCGCCGTTCGCATCAACGACGAGCTCGTCGAGAACGATGCGCGCATTGTCAGCGACGTGGATCTCTCGGTCGACGGCGTCATCAAATTGTCGCTCGGCCGGAAGAAACACGTGCTCGTCCGCGCCGCGTGACGCAAACCCCGGAGGAAGCCGATGAGCAGCGAACTGATCTTCTACACCCATCCCATGTCCCGCGGCCGGATTGCGCGCTGGATGCTGGAGGAGACGGGCGCCGGCTACGAGACGCGCGTCCTCGACTACGACACGTCGATGAAGGCTGCCGACTATCGGGCGGTCAATCCGATGGGAAAGGTTCCGGCGATCCGCCACAATGGCCGGACCGTCACCGAATGTGCTGCCATCTGCGCATATCTGGCCGATGCCTTTCCGGAAGCCGGGCTTGCGCCGCCGCCCGCCGAGCGCGCCGACTACTATCGCTGGCTGTTCTTCGCTGCGGGCCCGGTCGAGGCGGCTGCGACGAACCGGGCCCTCGGCGTCGTCGTACCGGAGGAACGGCGCCGTTTCGTCGGTTACGGCGACTTCTCGACGGTTCAGGAAACGCTCGTGGCAGCCGTCTCCGGTGTCGAATACATCGCCGGTGGTCGCTTCTCGGCCGCCGACGTCTATGTCGGCTCGCACATCGGCTTTGGCATGCAGTTCGGCACGTTCGAGGCCCGTCCCGAGTTCACGGCCTATGTCGGGCGCCTGCATGAGCGGCCGGCCTTCATACGCGCCCGGGAGAAGGACGATGCGCTGATGGCGAAGGCCGCTGAGTAGCCTCAATATTCGAAGATCTGCCGGAAGATTCCCGGCGCGATGACCGAAAGCGGGTTGACCTCGAGCTTCGGGTCCGACGCCTTGCCGGAAAGCCGGAAGGTGATGCCGATGAGGCCGCGGTCGCGGCCGTTGCCGAGCAGCGCCCCGACGATCGGCACCTCCGCGAAAAGCCGGTTGAGGCCGTAGGCCGGCATGAAGGTGCCGGTCAGGTCCATGTTGCCGTTGGCGTCGAAGGCGATGCCCTGGAAGGTCGAGCCGACCGCCGTGCCGCGCACGACCCCGTTCGACACGAGCAGGTAGTCGGCGCCGAGCTCGATCTGCGCGTAGCCGCGCTGGAACTCCGCATTGTCGAGGTTTATCGGCCTGCTGACGGAATCGCGCAGGCTGCGGCCGTTGCCGGTGCGCGAGGTGACGAGCGAGTTGAGCGCGCTCTCGTTCGCCACGGAGAAGTCCCTGAGGTCGAGCGTCCCGCGGTAGGGCCCGTCGCCGTTCTTGCGCAGCCTGATGCTGAGCAGCCCGCCCTTCAGCCGGCCGTAGATGTCGGCAAAGCGCGCCACCGCGCCGCCGTCCCCGCATGTGACGCTGAGGTCCCGGCCGCTGCCGTCGGAGGTGACCTTGCCGACAAAGGCTTCGCCGCTGTCGGTGACGCCCTTCACATCGAGCGTGTCGATGCGGCCGCTGCCCTGTCCGACGTAATGGGCGGTCAGTCCCGACAGCGTTTCGCCATGGAAGCCGTAGGCCGTATCGATCGTCGCGTCGAGGTCGATGGCAGCGCCGTCGGAGGAGCCGCCCGATCCGCCGTCGCCCTTGATCGACTTGATGAGCGACCGGAGGTCGATCGCCGAGCCGTCGACGGCGACGTGGTAGGTCTTGCCCGTACGCGTCAGGTCGACGTCGAACTTGTCCTGGCCGGAAAGCCGCACATCCGAAAAGTGCGCCCGCGTCAGCTTCGAATTGGCGACCGTCAGCGCACCCGCGGCCGAGAAGCCGTCGCCCGAGAGGGCGAAGTCCTTGACCTGCAGCGCGCTGCCGGTGTCGTCGGCCGTCATGCTCGCCTTGGCGGCAATCCCGGCGCCCTTCGTCCAGCCAAGGCCGGGGATCGTGATCGTGGCATCCGTGAGATCAGCCGTGACGGACTGGATCCCGGCGCCGAGTCGCGTCATCGTCACGTCCGCCGTACCGCCCAGGATATCGTTGAGGCCCGGCAGGAGCTTCTTGCGATCCGCCTCGCCGAGCTTCGCGGTGATCACCTGCTGGCGCGCGACCGTGCTGGACTCGTCGAACGGTTCCGTCAGCGCCAGATGCATGCCCACGCCGTCGATATCGAGGTCGGTATCGAGGACGGCCTTGTCGGGGTCGACCACCAGCGATCCGTCGAGATCCTTCAGGCTTCGCCCCTCCACCTTCGGCGCGAGGTCGACTCCGTTGAGCGTCGCATCGACGTGCCAGACCGGCTTCGGCGGCTTCTGGTCCTGGATGAGGCCGAACGTGGCGGTGACGTGCGACGTCATCTCGCCGGAGAAATCGTCCGGCTTGTAATGCGTGCGTTCGAGCACGTCGATCGGACGCTTCGAGATCAGTTCGGCGACGGCGTTCGCCTTTCCCGCCACCGAAATGTCCAGATCGGCCATCAGCGGATGCACGTCGGTGTCCGGGATCGAGAACCGGCCCTTCGAGACGTCGACCTGCCGCCCGCTCGCGAAGTAGGCGACGGCATCCGTGAGCCCTACGTCGAGCCGCTTTCCCCTGAGGCTGAAATGCCCCCTCGCCTCGCGCAGCGGCGGGATTTCGCCAGCGATGTTTATCCGTGCCCGCTGGTAGTCGAAGTCGATCTGCAACTCGTCCGGCGTGAAGTCGATGCCGTTCGTCGAGTGCGCGATCTTGCCGGTCGGGATGTAGAGCCGGATCGTGCCGTTGGTGACGGAGCCGCCGAAGAGGTTGCCGAGAACCCATTCGCGCGTCCGCTTCGCCAGCCAGAACGGCCAGAGCTGCTTCACCGCGCTCGTCTGCATCTGCGCGATCTTCGCGACGAAGCTGATTTCGGGCGAGGTATGGGCGCCGCCCTCCACGTTGAGGGACCCGGCGAGGGAGCCGAGCGGTGTGCTGATCGCCATCTGGCTGAAGGAGAGCGTCCGCTGCTTCTTTAGGTAGCGCCCGAAGAGCTTGGCGTTGAAGGGCAGCGAATGCTCTTCCGAATCCATCGGGGCGGAGACGGCATTGTTCATGACGAGGTCCAGGCCGACGCCGGCGCCGTCCTCGTCGCGGCCAAGGCGGGAGAGATCGATGATGCCGCCCGAGAACGGGAACTTCGAATTGCCGATGTCGATCTCGGAGGGCAGCACGTCGAGCGAATGCCGCGCGAAACTGTAGCCGAGAGCGATGGTGCTCGCCCTGAGCTGCGCCGCGACCCCGTCGGCATAGAACTTGCCCGGACCAAGCGTCACCCGGCCCGTCAGCGACGGTCCCTGCCTGTCGTCGGCCCGGCGCGCTGCGATGGAGACGTCGGCCTCCGTCGCCAGCCCCCCGATCGGTAGGCCGTTCGCGTCGCGCTGCAGGAGGAAGGGCTGCGTGTCGAGGTTCCGCAGGCTGATGTCGATCGCGTCGATCGGGCCGTTCGGCGTCCGCGGCTTGGCGGTCGCCTCCAACCTCGCCGATCCCTTGCCTTCGTCGAGGTCGCCGTTGAGCTCGATCTCGCCGTTGACGGTGCGATTGAGGGTCATCGACCGGATGACGATCGGCGGGCTTCCGCCCTTGCCGTCGTCGATGCGGGTGTTGGTCAGCAGGATATCGCCCGCCGTACGCGACCTCAGGATCTCCGCCAGCCGGTCCGCCCGCCTGAAGAGATTGTCCATCAGCGGCCCCAGTGCGTCGATCCGGAGCGCATTGATGTCGAAAGGCTTGTTCGAGCCGAAGGATTTCGGATCGAGCGAGGCGCCGTCGATCTCGAGGACGGTGATCGAGATGTGGCCGAGAAGGAGCGGCAGCGCGGCCACGTCGAGGTCGATGCTGCGCACACCGGCGATCGCCGTCGGGTCTTGAGCGTCGGCGATCCGCACGTCGCGGGCCTGCAACTGGATTGTGCCGCGCGAGGAGAGTCTGATGCCGGCGCCGCCGATGCTGGCCGAGATGCCCGGACCGAAGGCGGCCTTGAGCGCGCTGCGCGCCCGCGCGGTCAATGGCGCGTCCGCGAAGCCCGCCTCGAGCCCCGCGAAGGCGAGGACGATCATGAGGAAGACGACACCGGCGCCGAGCGCAAGCCCCTTGAGCACCCTCCGGCGCCGCCGGAGCGGTCGGCGCCGACAGGAGACGATGAGCGGGTCGTGAGCCTTGGCGGACGGCAAGTCGTGCAGCCGAACGGGATCGTGCCCGCCGCCGCCGTTCATAGGCTCTTCGCCGCGCTGGTCCGTCATTCAGCTGTCGGTCCCGTTCTGCAAAGCAGCAAATCCTCCCGAAATACGGCAAGTGCTGGACGAGTCACGGTCACAATATATATCGCATTGCATTGTCGACACACCTGTCTCAACCTGCAGAAGGCCGCACCATGAGCGAAGTTTCAGTAGGCGCGATTGCGCCCGATTTTGCCCTTCCCCGCGACGGAGGCGGAACCGTTTCCCTGTCGGAGCAGAAGGGCCGGCCCGTCGTCCTCTATTTCTATCCAAAGGACGACACCAGCGGCTGTACGAGCGAGGCCATCGCGTTCACCGGGCTCGCCGACGCGTTCGGCAAGGCGGGCGCCGTCGTCATCGGCATGTCGCCCGATTCCGCCGCGAGCCACGACAAGTTCATCGCCAAGCATGGGCTGAACGTCATTCTCGCCGCCGATGAGGACAGGCAAGTGCTCGAGAAATACGGCGTATGGAAGGAAAAGAGCATGTACGGCCGAAAATATATGGGCGTCGAGCGGACCACTGTGCTCGTCGGTCCCGACGGCCGGATCGCGCGTGTCTGGCCGAAGGTGAAGGTCCCGGGCCATGCGGAGGAGGTGCTGGAGGCCGTGAAGGCGCTTTGAAGGCGCCGCCGCTTCGCGGTTCCGTCCTCCCCCGAAAGCCGCAACCCATTGGCGATGTTTTGTTAACCTTAATGGATGACACTCACCGGAGCGACGACAGACATGATCCGAGGAGCGCTCCGTGTCGCAAAACCATCGAAACCAGGTTTTCGGCAGACGGTCGCGCCAGCACACGATCATCATCGCGAGCGGCGAGACGATCCGGCATTTCACGATCCGGCCGTGGACGGCCATCCTCTGCGGGACGGCTGGGGCGGCCCTGCTCGTCGGTTATCTCGCCGCCACGTCCTACCTTGTCTTTCGCGACGACCTGATCGATGTCGCGACCGCAAGACAGGCGCGCATCGAACATGCCTACGAGGATCGCATCGCGGCGCTGCGCACGCAGCTCGACCGGATGACGAGCCGCAGCGTCATCGATCACGAGACGATCGAGAAGCGGGTCGAGACACTCTACCAGCGCCAGCTCGCGCTGACCTCACGCCACTCGAAGCTCGCGCCGCTCCTGCGCCGGGCGGAGTCGGCCGGCCTGCTGTCCGGCGACATCCCCGTCCCCCTCGCCCGCCCCTCTTCCGAAACCGCCGATGCGGCAGCAGGATCGGACGCAAGCGCGAACGCGACGGCCGCGATGGCCGCCGTGCTCGGCACCGCGAAGGCCGGCGGGGAAGCGTCGGGTAAGCCGGACGTTGCCAATGCCTATGTAGAGCCGTCCGCGCCGGCGGCCTGGGCGGCGAACGAGAGCCCGATCGCTCGCGATCCGGACAGCATCGTGAGCGTCGTCGCCACGTCGCTCAGGACGGTCGAGGGCGACCAGGAGCAGAAGGTGCAGTCGCTGACGAAGACCGCCGAGGCGACGGCGAGCAGCATCGAGACGCTGATCCACAAGAGCGGCCTTCCCCTGGCGGACGCGAAGGCGCCGCGGAAGGAAACGGCGGGGAAGGACGGCGTCGGCGGTCCCTTTATTCCGATCACCGATCCGGCGGCGTTCGATCTCTCGCTCAGCCGCCTCGACAAGGCGCTCGACCGGCTGGAGAGCGTCCGGCGCCTCGCCCGCTCGCTGCCCTTCGGGCAGCCGCTCAGGGTCGACGTCATGACGAGCCCGTTCGGCGCGCGCAGCGATACCTTCCTCGGCGAAGCGGCCTTCCAACCGGGAATCGACTTCCGCGAGGATGTCGGCAGCGCCGTCCATGCGACCTGCGCCGGCACCGTGACGAAGGCCGGCTGGGTGAGCGGCTA
>JBQCEN010000224.1:0-3303 GCA_051960215.1 Pararhizobium sp. | reverse complement strand
CCCCCCCCCGTCAGATCGGCGACTTGGCGGGGGGCGTCGCCGCTGCCGAGGTCGCGCGCCGCGCACCCACCGCCCGCGAGGCGGTCGATCTTCCTCCTGTCGACCACCTGGTTCGAGACGAGCACGTCCTTGACGCCGCCGGCGACGATCGCCTCGGCCTCCGAGACCTTCTGGCAGCAGACGCCGCAGGCGCCGCCGTGCTCGATCTGGTAGAGCGCGATGTCGGCGGACTTGTGCGTCTTGGCGTGAGCGCGGTGGCGGATGCCTTGCTGCTCGATGAAGCCGCGCATGGTCTTCACGTTGCGCTCGAAGGCGTCGAGATCGACGATCAGCGCCGGCGTGCAGATGTCCTCTTCGCGCATCCCGACCTCGGCGGGAACGGTGAGGCCGACGACCGGCGTCGCGGTCCTGTTCATCGCGTTCATGACTGTTTCTCCTCGGTGGTGGGGACCTGGGCTCAGAGCCAGGGAAGCTTGTCGAGATCGACGTTGCCGCCGGTGATGATGACGCCGACGCGCCGGCCGGCGAAGAGCTCGCGGTTCTTCAGGATCGTCGCGAGCGGCACGGCGCTCGACGGCTCCATCACGATCTTCATGCGCTGCCAGGTGAGCCGCATCGCGGCGACGATCTCCTCCTCCGTCGCCGTCAGGATATCGCTGACGTGGCGCGAGACGAAGTGCCATGTCAGGTCCTTGAGCGGCACCTTGAGCCCATCGGCAACGGTCACCGGCGCGTCGTCGGCGATGATGTGCCCCGCCTTGAGCGAGCGGTGCGCATCGTCGGCGTTCTTCGGCTCGGCGCCGTAGATCTTCGTCGCCGGCGCGATCGTCGAAAGCGTCAGGCAGGAGCCGGACACCATGCCGCCGCCGCCGATCGGGGCGACGACCGCATCGAGTTCGCCGACCTCCTCGATCAGTTCCTTCGAGCAGGTCGCCTGCCCGGCTATAACGCGCGGGTCGTTATAGGGGTGGACGAAATCGGCGCCCGACTTCGCGACGACCTCGGCAAAGACCGCCTCGCGCGACGACGTGCTCGGCTCGCATTCGACGACGGTGCCGCCATAGCCCCGCACCGCCGCCTTCTTCGCCTCCGGCGCGGTGCGCGGCATGACGACCGTCGCCGGAATGCCACGCCGGCCGGCGGCGTAGGAGAGGCACAGGCCATGATTGCCGGAGGAGTGCGTGGCGACGCCGCGGGCCGCCTCGCGCTCGCTCAGGCCGAAGACGGCGTTGGACGCGCCGCGCGCCTTGAAGGCGCCGGCCTTCTGCAGGTTCTCGCACTTGAAGAACAGCTTGGCGCCGGTCAGGTCGTCGAGAAAACTGCTCGTCAGCACCGGCGTGCGATGGATGTAGGGCTGGATGCGCCGATGCGCCTCGAGCACGTCGTCATAGGTCGGGATCCGCGCATCGAGGACGGCGGCCGTGGACATCTGCATCGGTCTCTCCTCAGGCGGCGCGCTTGGCGGTCGCGCCATGCGTGTTGCCGGAGGTGCGGTAGTGTTCCTGCGCGGCCGCCACGCCCGAGCCGAGCCGGACGGGGAAGCCGAGGTCGACCATCGCCATCTCGGCGGTGGCGATGCCGGAGAGTGCCATGACGTCCGTCATCGAGCCGAGATGGCCGATGCGGAAGACCTTGCCGGCGACCTCCCCGAGGCCGGTCCCGAAGGCGACGCCGTATTTCTCGGCGGCATGCGCGACGACGGCCGATCCGTCGAAGCCGGGCGGCACGCGGATCGCGCTGACCGTCTGCGAATAGAGCCGCGGCTCGGCCGCACAGAGCTTGAGCCCCCAGGCGTCGACCGCCCGGCGCACGCCCTCGGCGATGCGGTAGTGCCGGGCAAAGACGTTGCAGAGCCCCTCCTTCTCCAGCATCCCGATCGAGGCGTTGAGGCCGATGATCAGGTTGACCGGCGGCGTATAGGGAAAGCCGCCGGTGGCGTTCGCCTTCAGCATGTCGCGGAAGTCGAAGAAGGTGCGCGGCAGGCGGGCCGACTGCATCGCCTCGATCGCCTTGCGGCTGACGCCGAGGATCGCAAGCCCGGCCGGCAGCATGAAGCCTTTCTGCGAGCCGGTGACGGCGACGTCGACGCCCCACTCGTCCATGCGGAAGTCCATCGAGGCGATGGAGCTGACGCCGTCGACGAGGAGCAGCGCCGGGTGGCCGGCCGCGTCGAGCGCCTTGCGAACGGCCGCGACGTCGCTGCGGACCCCGGTCGCGGTCTCGTTATGGCAGACGAGGACGGCGCGGATCGAATGCGTCCGGTCGGCGGAGAGGATGCGCTCGAATCGTTCGGCCGGAACGCCCTCGCCCCACTTCTCCTCGACGATCTCCATGTCGAGGCCATGGCGGCGGCAAAGGTCGATCCAGCGATGCGAGAACATGCCGTGGCGCGCCGCGAGCACGCGGTCGCCCGGCGAGAGCAGGTTGCTGACGGCCGCTTCCCAACCGCCGGTTCCGGTCGACGGGAAGATCAGCGCCTCGCCGGTCTCCGTCTTCAGGCTGCGCTTCACGCCGGCGAGCGCCGGACCGAAGACCTCGATGAAGGCGGAGGAACGATGGTCGAGCGTCGGCACGTCCACGGCGCGGCGCAGCTCTTCGGGGATGTTCGTCGGTCCCGGGATGAAGACGGGGTTCTGCGTCGACATGGATCGCTCCTTGAAGGTCAGCTCGGGTCTCTGGATGTGCCCACGATAAGGCCGCAGAGGCGGTATGCGCAATTTTTTTGAAAAATATTTTCATACCACGCATCGAGCCCTTAGAGTTCTGTTTCTCTGGAATTTTATTGTTTTTCGCTGTATGAAATATTTTTGTATTCTAGGAGAACCGGGCCGATGGATGGACACGGCGGCAGGACGCGGGGGCGGCCGCGCTCCTTCAACAACACGTCGGAGGGCACTCTCGTCCAGGCGCTCGACCGGGCGATGGGAACGCTGAAGGTGGTCGCCGGCGGCAACGGCCTTTCGCTCACCGAGATCGCCGAGGCGACGGACCAGG
This sequence comes from Pararhizobium sp., assembly GCA_051960215.1. GTDB lineage: Bacteria > Pseudomonadota > Alphaproteobacteria > Rhizobiales > Rhizobiaceae > Pararhizobium_B. The sequence goes on along the minus strand of JBQCEN010000224.1, from coordinate 309 downwards.
CGCCGGCGACGGCCTATCGCGCGCTTCTCACGATGCAGAAGCATGGCGTCGTCGAGTTCGACGCCGGTGCCCAGCTCTGGCGGATCGGCGTCGAGGCCTTCCGCATCGGCAGCGCCTTCCTCGGGCGCTCCAGCATCGTCGAGCAGGCGCGCCCGAAGATGCAGGAGATCATGGCGACGACGGGCGAGACGGCGAACCTCGCGATCGTCGACCGCGGCGAGGTCATCTTCGTGAGCCAGGTCGAGACGCACGAGCCGATCCGCGCCTTCTTCCGCCCCGGCACGCGCGGCCCCGTCCACGCGTCGGGCA
>JBQCEN010000223.1:0-25379 GCA_051960215.1 Pararhizobium sp. | reverse complement strand
GCTCCTCTGGCTGAACATCCTGGCCGCGCGCGGCGAGAGCGTCGCCGACATCGCCCGCAAGCACTGGGCGGAATACGGCCGCAACTACTACTCCCGTCACGATTATGAAGGCGTCGAGACGGCCGCCGCCAATGCGCTCGTCGACGGGTTGCGCGGCCGGCTCGAAAGCCTGCCGGGCCAGCGCTTCGGCGACCTGACGGTCGAGAAGGCCGACGACTTCGCCTATCACGATCCGGTCGACAACCCCGTCAGCGAGCACCAGGGCATCCGCATCCTCTTCGAGGGCGGCTCGCGCGTCGTCTTCCGCCTCTCCGGCACAGGCACGTCCGGCGCGACGCTGCGCGTCTATATCGAACGCTTCGAGCCCGACGTGGCGCGCCACGACCTCGACACGCAGGCAGCCTTGGCCGACCTGATCGCCGCCGCCGACGAGATCGCCGGGATTGCCCGCCACACCGGCCGCGACCGCCCGAGCGTCATCACCTGATGGATTTGACGGAAACGTCCGGGCTCGGCCCGCGCTTGGTCGCGGGCGGCGCCGTCTTCACCGTCGCCTCCGAAAACGCCGAAGCCGTCGAGGTCGTCCTTTTCGATGAAACGGGCACGCACGAGACGGGCCGGCACGCATTGGCGCGCGTCACGGACGACCTGTTCTCCGGCTTCGTCCCGGACGTCGCCGCCGGCAGCCGCTACGGCCTGGGGGCCGACGGCCCCTTCGATCCGGCCCGCGGCCATCGCTTCGACGCAAGCAAGCTGCTGGTCGACCCTTACGCCCTCGCCCTCGACCGGCCTTTTGCCTACGACCCGCGCCTCGGCCGCTTCGGCGCGGACACGGCCGATCTGGTGCCGAAGGGCGTGGTCACGGCTCTCCCCGAACCGCCGCCGCGACGCGCTCCGACCTTCCGGCCCGGCGGCCTGATCTACGAGCTCCCCGTCAAGCCCTTCACCCGGCTGCATCCGGACATTCCCGAACCCCTGCGCGGTACGCTCGCGGCGCTTGCCGAACCCGCCGCCCTCGATCATCTCGTCAAGGTCGGCGTGAATGCCGTCGAACTCATGCCGATCGTCGCCTGGATCGACGAGCGCCACCTGCCGCCGCTCGGCCTTTCGAACGGCTGGGGCTACAACCCCGTCACCTTCTTCCCGCTCGACCCGCGCATCGCGCCGGGCGGCATCGCCGATCTGCGCCTTGCGGTCGACGCGCTGCACGCGGCCGGCATCGACCTTTTCCTCGACGTCGTCTTCAACCATACCGGCGAGAGCGACATGGACGGGACAACGCTGTCGCTGCGCGGCCTCGACAATGCCGTCTACTACCGTCACGCGGCGGAGGACCCGGGGCGGCTGGTCAACGATACCGGCACGGGCAACACGCTTGCCTGCGACCGGCCGGTCGTGCGGCGGATGATCCTCGACGCCATGCGCCATTTGGTCATTCACGGCGGCGTCGACGGCTTCCGCTTCGATCTCGCGCCGATCATCGGCCGTGACGGGTCCGGCTTTTCGCCGGACGCCGCGATCTTCGCCGAGATCGCCGCAGATCCGGTGCTCTCCGCCCGCATCATGATCGCCGAGCCGTGGGACATCGGCCCGGGCGGCTATCAGCTCGGCAACTTCCCGCCGCCCTTCCTCGAATGGAACGACCGCTACCGCGACGACGTCCGCCGGTTCTGGCGCGGCGACCGAGGCATGATCGGGGCTGTTGCGACGCGGCTCGCCGGCTCCTCGGATATCTTCGAGCGCAGCGGCGCAGCCATCAGCCGCACCGTCGACTTCATCGCTGCTCATGACGGCTTCGCGCTCGCCGACGTCGTTGCCTACGAGCACAAGCACAACGAGGCAAACGGCGAGGAGAACCGCGACGGCCACGACGAGAACCTGTCGTGGAACAACGGTGCCGAGGGGCGGACGGACGACCCGGCGGTCGTCGCTGCCCGCCAGCGCGACGCGGCCGCCTTGATCGCCACGCTCTTCGCCTCGCGGGGCACGATCATGCTGACCGCGGGCGACGAGTTCGGCCGCACCCAGCAGGGCAACAACAACGTCTATGCGCAGGACAATCCGCTCACCTGGCTCGACTGGCGAAGCCGCGACCGCGGGTTCGAGGACCACGCGGTGCTTTGGTCGGCGCTGCGCCGGCACTTTCCTGCGCTCGCGGACCCTCGCTTCCTCACCGGGCTGCCGAAGACCGCCGGCGAGGCGCCCGACGTGATCTGGTGGCATCCGGTGGGACGCGAGATGACGGTCGACGACTGGCAGGCGCCGGACGCCGCGGCATTCGCCATGATCCTCGACCCCGGAAACGCTGACAATGACGATGCCGCGCGGATCGCCGTCCTCATCAACCGCGCCGCCGAAGACGTGAGCTTCGCCCTGCCCCGGCAGCCGGAGCGCACATGGCGACGTGTCGACCGGCAACAGCCGGCGCCGGCAGGCGTCGTCGGCCTCGGCGCGCGGAGCGTCGGCCTTGCCGTCGAGCGGTGCGGGGACCCGCCCAAATAGGGGTAGCGGCGCCCCCCGCAACCGATTATCAAGTGAGGCGGGGACGACGGCATCGGCCGGTCGCGGCCGGCTCGCCGGCCGGCGTCGGGCCGGTGGCGCGCAAGCGATCGGAGAGAGGATGCCGCGCGAGATTTCACTCAGCGACATTAGGGGTCTCGTCGGCACGGAGCTGGGGATTTCGGACTGGATCACCGTCGACCAGACGATGATCGACAGCTTCGCCGACGCGACCCGGGACCACCAGTTCATCCATGTCGACCCGGTCCGCGCCGCCGCCGAGACGCCCTTCGGCGGCACCATCGCGCACGGCTTCCTGACCCTCTCGCTGCTCTCCGCGATGAATTATGACTGCCTGCCCAAGGTGCGCGAGCAGCAGCTCGGCATCAACTACGGCTTCGAGAAGGTCCGCTTCATGTCGCCGGTCAGGACCGGCTCGCGGGTGCGCGGCCGCTTCACCATGGCGGACGCCCGCTTCCGCGGCCCCGGCATGGTGATGACCACCTATGCCGTGACGGTCGAGATCGAGAACGAACGCAAGCCGGCGCTGACGGCGCAGTGGATCACCATCATCCAGTTCGATCCCAAGGATCGTCCGGCCGACGTGTAGGATGGACGGTGATCGGTGACGACAGCGAGCGACCGATCCGCTATGACAGGGCGATGGCAAGCGACGGCTCCCCCATGCGCCTCGCCGTCCTGATCGACGGCGACAACACCTCCCACCGCATCGCCGACGGCCTCTTCGAGGAGCTGGCGACGATCGGCGAGGCGAGCGTGCGCCGCATCTATGGCGACTTCTCCAACAACCACCTGAGGTCCTGGGCCGAAATCCTGTCGCGCCACGCGATCAACGCCCAGCAGCAGTTCGCCTATACGACCGGCAAGAACTCCTCCGACATTGCCCTCGTCATCGACGCGATGGACCTGCTCCATACCGGCCGCTTCGACGGCTTTTGCCTCGTCACCTCCGACAGCGACTTCACCCGGCTTGCCGCCCGCATCCGGGAGCAGGGCCTCTATGTGTATGGTGTCGGCGAGCAGAAGACGCCCGAGAGCCTGCGCCAGGCCTGCCACCGCTTCATCTATGCGGAGAACCTGCTGCCGGAAGCGCCGGCGGCGGGCCGCGAACCGGCCGAGGCCGCAAGCCCGCTCCAGCCGCCGAGCGCCGCCGCACCGCTGATCCGCAAGGCGATCGCGCTGATGGACGACGACGATGGCTGGATCAATCTCGGCGGCCTCGGTCAACGGCTCGCCAACCTCGCGCCGGACTTCGACCCGCGCACCTACGGCCACACGCGCCTCGGCGACCTCGTCAAGCACGCCGGCGGCTTCGAGGTCGAGCGCATGGAAGGCCGCGGCCTCAAGGCGCGCGTCAAGCCGGTGCGCTCGCGGCGGCCGAAATAGGGCGCTTCAGGAGAAGCCGGATCGCGGCTTTCCGTCCGGAAGCGCCGGCAATACACAGACTTATTTCAAGCCGCCGCGTCGCGGGCCGCTTCGCTGAGGAAATCGAAGGCGTAGGCGGCGAAGGAGCGCCAGCATTCGATGCGGAACTCCGCCCCGCCGCGTCGCCAGATCACCACTTCGATCTTGCCGAGGATCGTTCGCGAGCAGGCGCCGACCGGGAATGCCGCGAGCGAAAGGTCCTGCGGGCAGCCGGCGGCGAGCGTCGCCTCGGCCCCCTCGCCCGAGACGATGATCGCCGTATTGCGGTGCGAGACATCGACGGCCGAATGCAGGGTGTCGGCTGCCGCTACGGCGGCCGGAAGGTCGCCACCGCTCTCGTCGATTACCAGCCATTCATCCGGCCCGAGCCAGAGCACATGGCGTGGACCGACAGACACCGAGGCCTTCGGTGTGCGCGGCAGGTCGAGGCCGAGCGCAGCCGAAAGGGCCGCGACGGCGTCGCCGCGCCCCCGCAGCGAGAGACGCGTGGCAGGCGCGGCAGGCGCCAGCGTGACGACGCCCGATCCGCCGCGACGGCCGTCCAGGGGCCCGCGGCAGCCGGTCAGGAAAAGATCAACCATGGAGCCGGCTCCCGTCCTTGTCGATGAACACCGTGTCCGTCACCTCGACGGCGATCGTGCGGTCGGGCATCGGCACATAGAGCGTCTCGCCCGTCCGCGCATGACCGCCGGCGACAAGCGCCATGGCGATCGACCGGCCGCAATTCTCCGACCAGTAGGACGAGGTGACGTGGCCGAGCATCGTCATCGGGATCGGCTCGTTCGGATCGGCGACGACCTGGGCGCCTTCCTCGAGCACGACCTTCGGATCCTTGGTCAGGAGGCCGACGAGCTGCTTGCGCCCCTCGGCGACGAGGTCGGGCCGCTTCAGGCCGCGGATGCCGACGAAGTCCGGCTTGGACTTGGCAACCGCCCAGCCGAGGCCGGCGTCATAAGGCGTCACGGTGCCGTCGGTCTCCTGGCCGACGATGATGTAGCCCTTCTCGGCGCGAAGCACGTGCATCGTCTCGGTGCCGTAGACGCAGGCGCCCATCGGCTCGGCCTGCGCCCAGACCGCTTCCCAGACCGCGCGGCCGTAGTCGGACGGCACGTTGATCTCGAAGCCGAGCTCGCCGCTGAACGACATGCGGAAGAGCCGCGCCGGCACGCCGCAGACCTTGCCCTCGCGCACGCTCATATGCGGCATCGCCTCGTTGGAGATGTCGATACCCTCGACGAGCGGCGCGATGATCGCGCGCGCCTTCGGTCCCTGCACGGCGATCACCGCCCATTGTTCCGATGTCGACGTCAGCCAGACGTTGAGATGCGGGAACTCGGTCTGCAGATAGTCCTCCATGTGGTGGAGCACGCGCGGCGCCCCGCCGGTCGTCGTCGTGACGTGGAAGCGGTCCTCGGCGATGCGCCCGACGACGCCGTCGTCATAGATGAAGCCGTCCTCGCGCAGCATGACGCCGTATTTGCAGCGCCCGACGCCGAGCTTCTGCCAGCCGTTGGTGTAGATCAGGTCGAGGAACTGCGCCGCGTCCGGCCCGACGACCTCGATCTTGCCGAGCGTCGTGGCGTCGAAGAGGCCGGCCACCTCGCGCACGGTCCGGCATTCGCGATTGACCGCCGCATGCATGTCCTCGCCGGCCTTCGGATAGTACCAGGCGCGCTTCCAGGGGCCGACGTCCTCGAAGATGGCGCCATGCGCCTCCTCCCAGTCGTGCATCGGCGTCTTGCGCGCCGGGTCGAAGAGCCGCCCGCGGCCGTGGCCGACGATGGTGCCGAAGGTGACCGGCGTGAACGGCGCGCGGAAGGTCGTGAGCCCGACCTTCGGCACCGGCCGGTCGAGGGTTTCCGCCGCGATCGCGAGCCCATGGATATTCGACGTCTTGCCCTGGTCGGTCGCCATGCCGGTCGTCGTGAAGCGCTTGACGTGCTCGATCGAATGCATGCCCTCGCGCACGGCGAGCCGGATGTCCTTCGCCGTCACGTCGTTCTGGAAGTCGACGAAGGCCTTCACGATGTCGTCCGCCCCGGCGCCCACACCGGCGCCGGCCATGCCGCCGGCCCAGGAGGCGGAGCTTTCGCCGGTGAGCCTGAGGCCGGCGCCGGCCTCGGCTCCCGCTTCCTTCGCGGCGGTCTCGCCGGCGGCGAGCGCCTCGTCGATCGCCACCTGGAGGCCGCTTGTGCCGTTGCAGGCGCCGACGGAGACGCAGTCCTGCGCATACGCGCCGGGCAGGAAGCGCTCGCTCTTCTCGTCCCAGGCGACCTTGCCGCGCGACTGCGAGAATAGGTGCACGGACGGCGTCCAGCCCGCCGACATCAGAAGCGCATCGACCGGGATCACGCGCGTCGCCGTGCCGTGGATCGGCCGCACGGACATGGAGGAGACACGCAGCGACCCGCCGGTATTGGTGACCGCGTGGCTCGTCAGAACCTCGATGCCGAGATCGGCGGCCGTCGTCATCAGCCCCTCGCCCGGATGGTCGCGGGTATCGACGATCGCCTCGATGGAAACGCCGGCGCGCTTCAGGTCGAAGGCGGCGAGATAGGCGGAGTCGCAGGCCGTGTAGACGCCGACCTTGGAGCCGACGGCGACGCCGTAGTGGTTGAGATAGGTGCGCGCCGCCGAGGCGAGCATGATGCCGGGCCGGTCGTTGTTGGCGAAGACCATGTGGCGCTCGATCGCGCCCGCGGCGAGAACGACGCGCTTCGCCCGCACCTTCCAGAGTCGCTCGCGCGGCATCTCCGGAGCGGGACTGGCGAGATGATCGGAAACGCGCTCGGCAAGCCCGACGAAGTTCTGCGCGTAATAGCCGAAGGCGGTCGTCCGGGTGAGCAGGCGGACATTGTCCATGGCCTTCAGCCGCGCCGCCGTCGCCTGCGCCCAGCCGAAGCCGGGCGCGCCCTCGATCGTCGCCTCGCTTTCGTGGTGGAGCGCCCCGCCGACCTCCGGCTGCTCGTCGCAGAGGATGACGCGGGCGCCCATTTCGGCGGCCGCCAGCGCTGCCGAGAGCCCGGCGACGCCGCCGCCGACGACGAGCACGTCGCAATGGGCGTGGCGGCTCGCATAATGGTCCGGATCCGGCTCGTCCGGCGCGACGCCGAGGCCGGCGGCCGCGCGGATGTTCGGCTCGTAGAACCTCTTCCAGGCCTGCTTCGGCCACATGAAGGTCTTGTAGTAGAAGCCGGCGGCGAACATCGGCGACAGCCTGTCGTTGATCGCGCCGACATCGAAGGCGAGCGACGGCCAGCGGTTCTGCGAGACCGCCTTCAGCCCGTCATAGAGCTCCTGCACGGTGGCCCGCACGTTCGGCTGCCGGCGCGCCGAATCCCGCTCGATGCCAACCAGCGCATTCGGCTCCTCCGAACCGGCGGAGAGGAAGCCGCGCGGCCGGTGGTACTTGAAGGAGCGGCCGACGAGATGGACGCCGTTCGCAAGCAGCGCCGAGGCGAGCGTGTCGCCTGCAAGCCCGGTATAGGTCTTCTCGTCGAAGGTGAAGCGCGCGGTCCTTGCAGGCGTCAGGCGCCCGGCGCCGGCAATGCGGTTGGCTCCGCTCATCGGGTCTGATCCCCGTTCGGCTGGTTCTGGTTGGCGTGAAGCGCCGCGATGTCCGGCTTCGGCTCTCCGGCCTTGTAGGTCGTGAAGAACTTGTCGCTGACCGTATCGCGCACGGCGTTGAAGAAGCGCCCGCAGCCATGGATATGCCGCCAGCGCTCGAAGACGATGCCTTTCGGATTCGATCGGATGAAGAAATAGCGCTCGAACTCGTCGTCGGTGGTCGAGGCGATGTCCGCCGGCCGCGCGACATGCGCCTCGCCGGCATGCCGGAACTCGACCTCCGGGCGCTCTTCCTCGCAATAGGGGCAGTGGATCAGAAGCATCGGTTCATCTCACAGACATTGCTACCGCCTGATCTCCGCCGGAGATCGAAGCCTTCGATCGGCCATCGGCCATCGGTCCTCCGGCGTGACGACCGCCGATCTCGCCTCTCCGCACCTCATCCTCGGCCTTGTGCCGAGGATCTGCCGACGCCGCGATACGACCGACGTCCGCAAATGGTCGGGACAAGCCCGACCATGACGGATGGCGGAGGCTGCGGCTCGCTGATCTCTCCCCTTGCGAGGGAGATGCCCGGCAGGGCAGAGGGAGGTTGGGGCGGCGCGGCAAACCGCTGGCGGCAGTGAAAATCGAGAGGTTCCGATACCCCCCTCTGTCGGCTTCGCCGACGTCTCCCCCGCAAGGGGGGAGATCGGGAGCAAGCGGCCTCGCCTCTGCCATCTCCAGCGTCGTCATCAATGCGCCACCGCAGCCGCAGCCGCCTCGTCGATGAGCCTGCCGGTCTTGAAACGCTCCAGCGTGAAGGGCGCATTGATCCTGTGCGGCGCGTCGTTGGCGATCGTGTGGGCGAAGACGTGGGCGGAGCCCGGCGTCGCCTTGAAGCCGCCCGTGCCCCAGCCGCAATTGACGTAGAGGCCCGGCACCGGCGTCTTGGCGAGGATCGGCGATCGGTCGGGCGTGACGTCGACGATGCCGCCCCAGGAACGCAGCATCTTCATGCGCGTGAAGATCGGGAACATCTCGCAGATCGCCTCGAGCGTGTGCTCGAGGATGTGCAGGCCGCCCGTCTGCGAATAGGAGGTGTACTGGTCGGTGCCGGCGCCGATGACGAGCTCGCCCTTGTCGGACTGCGAGATATAGGCGTGCACCGTGTTCGACATCACGACGCAGGGGAAGACCGGCTTGACCGGCTCGGAGACGAGTGCCTGCAACGGATAGCTTTCGAGCGGCATGCGCACGTCCGCCATCTGCATGATGACGGAGGTGTGGCCGGCGGCGGCGACGCCGACCTTCTTCGCGCCGATGAAGCCGCGGCTGGTCTCGACGCCGGTGACCGAGCCGTTGCCGGCGCGGCGGATGCCGGTGACCTCGCAGTTCTGGATGATGTGGACGCCGCGCGCCGAGGCCGCCCGCGCATAGCCCCAGGCGACCGCATCGTGGCGGGCGACGCCGCCACGGCGCTGCAGCGCGGCGCCGACGACCGGGTAGCGGGCGCCGGCGGAGATGTTGAGGGGCGGGCAAAAGGCCTTCGCCTCCTCCGTCGTCAGCCAGGCGTTGTCGACGCCGTTCAGCCGGTTCGAATGGACGTGGCGCTTGAAGACCTGCACGTCATGGACGTTGTGGGCGAGCATCATCACGCCGCGGTCGGAATACATGACGTTGTAGTTCAGGTCCTGGGAGAGGCCGTCCCAAAGGTTCAGCGCATGGTTATAAAGCCCGGCGCTCTCGTCGTAGAGATAGTTGGAGCGGATGATCGTCGTATTGCGGCCGGTATTGCCGCCGCCGAGCCAGCCCTTCTCCAGCACCGCGACATTGGTGATGCCGTGCTCCTTGGCGAGGTAGTAGGCCGTGCCGAGGCCGTGGCCGCCGGCGCCGACGATGATCACGTCATAGGACGAGCGCGGCTCGGGCGAGGACCATTGGCTCTCCCAGCCCTTGTGGCCGCGCATCGCCTCGCGGGCGACGGCAAAGACCGAATATTTGCGCATGGCTCGAGGCTCCCGGCTGCGTCACGGCGTCATGAGATCGCAAATCCCTAAGCCCGACAATGGCCGTTTTGCGACGCGAACGGGCGCGCGACCGTCGCCCTTCGGCAGGCGCAGCGCCTTGCGCCGACCGCGGCGGCGAAAACGCTTCGCGCCGGACATCTTCATCTGGACTTCCCGAGCCGCCCCTGATAAGAGCCTGCGAAATCGCGAGGCGTCCGACGCGCGCGAACGAGGGTTGGTGTGCGACTGGCGATCGACCAGCGCGTTTTCATGATCTTGAAGGAACGGGTTACACGTGCAGGTACTTGTCCGCGACAACAACGTCGACCAGGCGCTCCGCGCGCTGAAGAAGAAGATGCAGCGCGAAGGCATCTTCCGCGAGATGAAGATGCGCGACTTCTACGAGAAGCCGTCGCAGAAGCGCGCGCGAGAGAAGGCCGAGGCCGTCCGGCGCGTCCGCAAGCTCGCACGCAAGCGCGCCCAGCGCGAAGGTCTGATCGGCGGCCGCGCGGGCCACTGACGATCCCTTCTTTCGAGCTTCAATCGAATCGTGGCGGGGGCGAATTTATTCGCCACCCGCCTTTTTGCTGACCGGAACGGCCCGTATGGCACTGTCTTTCGCCGACAGCGGGCTACGAAAGGATTTGACATTGGCCAAGGCATCGGAGCTTGACCGCGCATCCCTTCCGACAGGGGTCACTGCCTTCCCGAGGCTCACCCAGAGCACATTCGCCGCTGGGATCCTGCTTGTCGCCGGCCTCGGCCTCTCCGCCTGCCAGTCGACGCCGAATGCCAGCGTCATCTCCCTCGATCCGGCTCAAGGGTCGAGCCAGAACATCGCTTCGCTGACCAGCGTCATCGAGGCCCATCCGAACGACGCCTCGTCCTACAATGTCCGCGGCATGGCCTATGGCAAGGCGGGCGACTACCGGAAGGCGATCTCCGACTTCAACCAGGCGATCGCGATCAACCCCAAGTTCTACGAGGCCTATGCCAACCGCGCGCTGATCGAGCGCAGCCAGAACAACCAGCGCGCAGCCCTTGCCGACTACGACGCGGCGATCAAGATCAACGACCAGTATGCCGACGCCTATATCGGCCGCGGCAACCTCTACCGCGAGGCGGGGCAGCTCGACGATGCGCTGCGCGACTACAACCGGGCGATCGAGCTCCATACGACGAACCCGCGCGCCCACTACAATCGTGGCCTGATCCTGCAGCGGCGCGGCCAGCAGGCCCAGGCGATCGAAGACTTTTCGGCGGCGATCTCGCTGTCGCCGCGTTCGCCCGAACCCTATAACGGCCGCGGCCTCTCCTATCTCGCGATGAACGACGACGACAACGCGCTCGCCGACTTCAACACGGCGATCGAACTCGACCGCAAGAACGCCCAGTCCTGGACCAATCAGGGACTGGTCTACGAGCACCGCGGAGACAAGGCGCGTGCGGCGAAATCCTACGCGTTTGCGGCGAGCATCGACCCGAACTACCAGCCCGCAAAGGAGGGGCTGGCCCGCACGCGCTGAGCGCAGGCGGGGGCGCGCCGGAACAAGAAGCTCCCTTTCGAGTTGTCTTTCCGACAATCGAAGGAGAGCCGAATGTTGAAATATGTCCTCGCCACGGCCGTTTCGTTGGCGGCCCTCACCTCAGTGTCGAGCGCGGCGCCGCTGAAGCTCGGGGATCTCACCTGCCAGTCGGAAGGCGGCGTGGGCATGATCATCGCCTCCACGAAGCATCTGACCTGCATCTTCAAGTCGGCGGACGAACGGATTCCGCCGGAAACCTACTCCGGCACCATCACCAACATCGGCATCGACCTCGGCGCCACCGGCAAGACGATCATGGAATGGACCGTGCTCGCCAAGAACGACGTGCCCTATACGGTCGGCTCGCTGTCGGGCAGCTACTCGGGTGTCGGCGCCAATGCGAGCTTCGCAGCCGGGCTCGGCGCCCACCTGCTCGTCGGCGGCACGGGCAGTTCGTTCATCCTGCAGCCGCTCAGCATCCAGGTCCAGGAAGGCGTGAACGCCGCAGTCGGCATCAACACGCTGACGCTCCGGCCCGCCGCCGGCTGACTGCCGGTACGGCCCGTTTGCGAAGTCCCGCTGCTCCGGCAGCGGGCCTTCGTTGTGGTCGCTACGGCGTTTCAACGGAGGCCAGCTGAGATCGTTTCCGCGTTTCGTTGAATCGCGAAAACGATCTATTCTTTGCTTTCCCGCGTTTCCGGACGGAAAGCCGGTTTCCACTTTTCCTGGACGCTCTATTGCGCCTGCGTCCCGCCGCCCATCGAACCGCCGCTCGAGTTCATCGAGCCGTTCGTCTTCGACGACCCGCCGCTCATGGAGCTCTTCTTCATCGAGCCACCCTTGCCCTTCATCGAGCTGGTGCTCATCGATCCCTTGTGCATGAATCCCTTGCTGCTCATCATCTTCGGATATTTCTTCATGAGGGCGGTGCAGTTCTTGTCCTTCATCATGGCGCTGTGCGACATCGACTGACAGGTATGCATGGTCTTCACTTCGCTCGGCGCCATCTTCGAGCCGGACATGCTGGTGGCTGCGAATGCGGGGGCGGCGGCAAATGCGACGACTGCCATGCCCAGCATGGCTGATTTCACGGTAAACATGGAAGACATCTCCTCGGATCGGTGCACGTGACGACGGCCGATGCACCGCGCACCCTTGCCGCCGGTGCCCATCCGAACAACGAGGATGCTGAAGATGTTTCGCCGACAAAAGGCCGCACACCGGCGCAGTCGGGATCGTCGGCACGAGGAGCCGCTGCGCAGCGTCGGAAAAAGGGAAAGAGCCAGCCCGGGCGGCGTCCGGCACACCGCCGGGCGATGCCCCGACGCCCTCAGTGCTCCAGCGCCTTGACGATGTCCTCGGTCATCTTCTTCGCGTCGCCGAGCAGCATCATCGTGCCGTCCTTGTAGAACAGCGTGTTGTCGATGCCGGCATAGCCGGAGCCGAGCGAGCGCTTGACGAAGAGGCAGGTGCGGGCCTTGTCGACGTCGAGGATCGGCATCCCGTAGATCGGCGAGGACTTGTCGTCGCGCGCCGCCGGATTGGTGACGTCGTTGGCCCCGATGACATAGGCGACGTCGGCCTGCGCGAACTCCGAATTGATGTCCTCGAGTTCGAAGACCTCGTCATAGGGCACGTTCGCCTCGGCGAGCAGCACGTTCATGTGGCCCGGCATACGGCCGGCGACCGGATGGATGGCGTATTTCACTTCGACGCCGGCGGCCTTCAGCTTGTCGGCCATCTCGCGCAGCGCGTGCTGCGCCTGGGCGACGGCCATGCCGTATCCCGGCACGATGATCACCTTCGAGGCGTTCGCCATCAGGAAGGCGGCGTCGTCCGCCGAGCCCATCTTGACGGTGCGGTCGATGTCGTCCTTCCCGCCCGCCGCGGCCTCGCCGCCGAAGCCGCCGAGGATGACGGAGACGAAGGAGCGGTTCATGCCCTTGCACATGATGTAGGACAGGATCGCGCCCGAGGACCCGACGAGCGCCCCGGTGATGATCAGCGCCAGGTTGCCGAGCGTGAAGCCGATGCCGGCGGCCGCCCACCCCGAATAGGAGTTCAGCATCGACACGACGACCGGCATGTCGGCGCCGCCGATCGGGATGATGAGCGTGACGCCGAGCACCAGCGCCAGCGCGACGATCACCCAGAAGGCGGCGTGGCTCTCGGTGTTGACGAGAGTCACGATCAGGGCGATCAGGATGATCGCCAGCGCCGCATTGAGCGCGTGGCGCATCGGCAGCATGATCGGCTTGCCGGACATGCGCCCGTCGAGCTTCAGGAAGGCGATGATCGAGCCGGTGAAGGTGACGGCGCCGATGGCGACGCCGATCGCCATCTCGATCAGCGCCTCGGACCGGATGTCGCCGATCACGCCGATGCCGAAGGAGGCCGGCGAATAGAGCGCCGCCGCGGCGACGAGCACGGCGGCAAGGCCGACCAGCGAATGGAAGGCCGCCACGAGCTGCGGCATCGCCGTCATCGGGATGCGCCGCGCGAGGTAGGCGCCGACGCCGCCGCCGATGACGATGCCGACGATGATGAGCGCGAAACCGCCGCCGGAGGGGACGGCGAGCGCCAGCGTCGTGACGATCGCGATCGCCATGCCGACCATGCCGAGGGTGTTGCCGCGGCGGCTGGTGGTCGGGTGCGACAGGCCCCTCAGGGCGAGGATGAAGAGGACGCCGGAGACGAGGTAGAGGAAGGCTGCGAGGCTCTGCGACACCGGGCGGCCCTCACTTCTCTTTTTTCTTGTACATCGCCAGCATGCGCTGCGTGACGAGGAAGCCGCCGAAGATGTTGACCGAGACGAGCACCAGGGCGACGAAGCCGAGGCCGCTCGCAAAGCCCGATATCGAGACGCCGACGGCGAGCAGCGCGCCGACGACGATCACCGACGAGATCGCGTTGGTCACGGCCATCAGCGGCGTGTGCAGCGCCGGCGTCACCGACCAGACGACGTAGTAGCCGACGAAGATCGCGAGCACGAAGATTGCGAAGCGGAAGACGAACGGGTCGATCGTTCCGCCGGAGACGCCGTGGACGAGCGCTCCCGCGGCGTCGGCGGCGGGCGTCCCTTGAGCGGCGTCATGGACGGCCTGAACGGCGCGGTCGAGCCCGTTCAGCGCGTTGTCGAGTGTCGAGGCCGCCATCACGAATCCCCCTTCTTCGTTGCCGCTGCGGTCGATGCCGCGCGCCTCCTCGGCGCTGCCTTCGCGTCGCCGTTGTCGCCGTTGCCGCGCCGCGGCGCCCGTTTCGGCTTCGGCGCGACATCGAGCCCGGGTTCCGTCCCCTTCGCCGCCCCCGCCACCTCTTCGGCTGATCCGCTCGGCTCGGCTTCCGTCTCCCGGGCCGCGGGCTCCGGCGCATTCATCGCCGCTTCGGCGGCCTCCCTGAAGGCCGGGTGGACGGCCGCGCCCTCATGCGTCAGCGCCGTCGCCTTGACCAGCTCGTCGGCCGTGTCGACGCGGATCGTCTTCGCCTCCTTGTCGACAAGCGTCTCAAGGAAGGTGAAAAGGTTCTTCGCGTAGAGCTGCGAGGCAGACGTCGCGATGCGGCCGGGCACGTTCAAGTAGCCGATCACCCGCACGCCCTCGACGTCCGCGACCTCGCCGGCGACGGAGCCCTCGATGTTGCCGCCGCGTTCGACGGCAAGGTCGACGGCGACGGAACCGGACTTCATCGACCGGAGCATGTCGCGGGAGACGAGCCTCGGCGCGGGGCGGCCGGGGATCAGCGCGGTGGTGATGACGATGTCCTGCTTGGCGATGTGGTCGGCGACGAGCGCCGCCTGCTTCGCCTGGTAGTCCTTCGACATCTCCTTGGCGTAGCCGCCGGCGGTCTCGGCCGCCTTGAACTCCTCGTCCTCGACGGCGATGAACTTGCCGCCGAGCGAGGCGACCTGCTCCTTCGCCGCCGGGCGCACGTCCGTCGCCGAGACGGCGGCGCCGAGGCGCTTGGCGGTTGCGATCGCCTGCAGGCCGGCGACGCCCGCGCCCATGACGAAGACCTTCGCCGCCGGCACCGTGCCGGCCGCCGTCATCATCATCGGCATGGCGCGATCGAATTCGTGAGCCGCGTCGATCACCGCCTGGTAGCCGGCGAGGTTCGCCTGCGAGGAGAGCCCGTCCATCGACTGGGCGCGCGTGATGCGCGGCATCAGTTCCATCGCGAAGGCCGTCAGCCCCGCCTTCGCCATCGCCGCGATCGCCGCCTCGTTGCCGTAGGGGTCCATGATGGCGATGACGATGGCGCCCGGCTTGTAGCCCCTGATCTCGGCGGCGCCCGGCCGGCGCACCTTCAGGACGACGTCGGCGCGGCCGGCATCCTCCGCCGTGCCGATCGTCGCGCCTGCTGCCTCGAAATCCCGGTCGGGGATACGCGATCCTTCGCCGGCGCCCGCCTCCACGATGACGTCGAGACCGAGGGAGACCATCCGCTTGACGGTCTCGGCCGATGCGGCGACACGCGGTTCGTCGGCGGCGGTTTCCCTGGCGACGAAGACGGTGGCTGCCATGCGTTCCTCCCATGAATGCCGCAGGTGCGGGCATCAAGCGAGCACATCGCACGCACTCCGACAAGGCCGGCGGATCATTTATGGCCGCCCGGCCTCAAGCCATGCACGGAATTCCGCGGATATGCCCCCTCGCCTGCCGCACGACGTCAGCGCAGGATGTAGATGCCGATCAGCGAGATCAGGATGAAGATGATCGCGGACGAGACGAAGCCGGCGCTCGTGAAGAAGCCGACCGCCATGGCGATCAGCAGAGCGACGACATGGAGGACGCCGTATTTGGCGATCGCAAGAAACAGCGCGTAGGTCTTCTCGTGCTGCGGATAGTCCATCTCCGCACCAAGTTCGACAGGATGCAGCTGCTCGGTTGCCATCGTGGTCTCCCTGATTCTCCCTTCCCTGCAGATACACAAAGCCTGAGGGAAGGGCAATGCGCCGCTTCACCGGCGCGAGCACCCCGTCAGGCAGAGAGATCGGCGCGCGCGGCGAACTTCGCCGTCGGCCGCACCGTGAGCACCGGCGGAACGGCCTCGTCGAGGCTCCCGAAGAGCATCCGCATCTCGTACGGGTGGGCCTGGAGGAACGGGTAGCGCTTGTAGATCCAGTGGCGCGCCGCCCTGATGTCGGACGCCATCAACGTCAGCGGAATGGAATAGGGGCCCGTCTCCGTCGTCGGCGGGACCAGCGTCGTGAAGTCGAACATCCGCTTGTAGAACGCCGCGTGCTGCGGCTTGACCAGCGACAGGCAGCGATCGACGTCGAAGAAGTCGGACGCCATCGTCGCGATCCGCATCGTCAGGAAGCCGGCGCCCGGAAGGTCGTGGATCAGCGCCAGGTCGCCGGCAAGCCGCGTCGGATCGATGATGGTCATCCCGGCATCGAGGAACCGGCGGACGATCGACGGGAAGACCTTGGCCGACGAACTGAGCGGGTGATCCGGCGTCACGTGATGGATGCGCACGGTGCTGACGAGCTGCTCGTCATAGTAGATCCCGAAGACATAGGCATGATCATCGAAGTCCGACTCGTCGATGATCTTGTCCCCCGCCACGGGCATGATGTTCGCCTTCTTGTAGGCGGCTGCCCTGAGCCGGCCGACCTCCTCCATGTCCTCCCATGTCTGGATGCGCCGGTATTCGATGTTGTCGAGGACTTCGAAGTATTTTTGGGTGAGGCCCGAGAGGTGGGTCAGCGGTTGCACGCTCGCTAGCTCCAAACCGGAAGTGGTTAAGGAACTCTTAACGGAGCGTGCCGAAAAGGGAAGCTCGTAGGACTAGGGGGAACGAATTAAACCTATGTTAACCTTAATGGTGAGGGCGCGACCAAAGGGGCGTGAAGCCGCGTCGCAGGGCCCGATGAAGAGGATCAAGGATTGTCGCGGAGGGGCTTCAGAGCGTCGCCCGGAGCGTCTCGGCACGCTTGGCCGCCGTCATCGCAATCAGTTCCGAAACCGAGTTTGACGGCATCGGCAGGCCGAAGATGAAGCCCTGTATGAAATCGGCGCAGTTGGTCTTCTGGAGGACCCGCAACTGCTCGTCGGACTCGACGCCTTCGATGACGATCTGGAGGCCGAGCTCGCGCGACAGGTGGACGATGCCGCGGAGAAGCTTCAACTGCCGGTCGTCGGACGTGATGCCGGCGACGAAGGAGCGGTCGATCTTGACCTTGTCGAGGGGAAGCGAGTTCAGGTAGCTGAGGCTCGAATAGCCGGTGCCGAAGTCGTCGATGGAGATCGTCAGCCCGATCGCCCGGAGCTCCCTGAGGATCGCCTGGGCCTTCGAGGAATCCTTGACGAAGGCGGTTTCGGTGACCTCGACCTGGAGCCGTGTCGCCGGAAGGCCCGAGGCGTCCAAGGCATCCTGCACCATGCCGATCACGTCGTGGTTGCGCAGGTCGAGCGCCGACAGGTTGACCGACACGGCGACGTCGCCGCTCCAGCTCTTGCAGTCGCGGCAGGCGCCGAGAAGGATCTGCCGCGTCAGTTCGCCGACGACGCCCATCTCCTCGGCGAGGGTGATGAAGACGCTCGGCGAGATCGGGCCGAGCTCCGGGTGGTTCCAGCGCGACAGCGCCTCGCAGCAGTCGATCGACATGTCGACCGGCGAGAACATCGGCTGATAGACGATATTGAAGCCGCCGTTGGAGACGGCCTCGCGCAGGTCCGCCTTGAGCCGCTGGCGCCGGCTGTACTCCTCGTCCATGTCGCGGGCGAAGACGGTCCAGACGTTCTTGTCGCTCTGCTTCGATTCGTAGAGCGCGAGGTCGGCCTTGATGTGCATGTTCTCGAGGCGGAACTGCTCCGCCGTCGCGATGACGACGCCGCCGCTGACGCCGATGACGAGCCGGTTGCCGTTGACGAAGTAGGAGCCCCGCACCGCCTCGTGGATGCGCGCCATGACCTGCTCGACGTCGCGGCGGTCCCTGACGTCGCGGATGAAGAGCACGAACTCGTCGCCGCCGAAGCGCGATACCGTCAGCCGCTCCGGGTAGACGTCCTTGAGGCGCGAGGCGAAGGCGCAGAGCAGCCTGTCGCCCGTCATGTGGCCCTTCGTGTCGTTGACGTGCTTGAAGTCGTCGATGTCGAAGGTCGCCACCGCAAGCGTCTGGTGCGGCGGCAGCCGCCTGACGATGCCGTCGACGAGCTCGCCGAAATAGGCGCGGTTGGGCAGCCCCGTCAGCGAATCGAAGCGCGCCATGTGGATGATCTTCTCTTCCGCCCGGATACGGGCGGTGACATCCTCGAAGATCAGGACGACGCCGAGGTTCTTGCGGCGCTTCGCGGTGAATTCAAGATAGAGATCGTCGGAGAACCGGACGAGGGCGCGCGATTCCTCGCCGCGGATCAGCCCGCTCAGTTGCGCTGCGATCTTCAGCGCCTGATCCTCCGTCAGGATGCGCCGCGTCGTCGCGAAGCGCAGCACGGCGGCGAGCGAGTGGTCGTGCAACAGGTCCGCCCTGTCGACCTTCAGCAGTTCTCCCGCCTTGCGGTTCGCGACGACGATGCGGTTTGCCGGGTCGAGCATGAACAGCCCGTGCGGCATGTTGTTGAGCGCTGCATCGAAACGGTCCGCGATGAGGACGATCTCGCGCCGGCTGAGGAGGTTCTTGTAAAGGAAGTCCCTGACGCCCCGCGACATCGACTGGATCATGAAGACGAAGGGGAGGATCAGTGCGGCCAGGAGGGCCGAGTAGACGTCGCCCAGGAGCAGGAGGCCAAGCACGATCGGCGCGCAGGCCGTGACGGTGATGACATCGACGACGCGGCGTGAGGCGTAGTTGCGTCCGACGGCCGAGACCATCGTTCCGAGGGTGACGGAAACGGAAGCAAGCTGCGCAAAGGCGTCGTGCGTCGCATAGATGCTGTAACCGGCCATGCTGCCGAGGATCAGCGTCACCGCGCCCGCACCGGCAATGTAGCTGTGCTCCCAGTAGGCGATTTCCGACGGACTGTGCGGAATTCCGTCTTCCAGGTTGAAGCCACGCATCTGCAGCCGGCGCACCGCCCAGACGACGACGATCGCGACGGCGGCCCAGAGATACAGGATGTTGTCGAGCTTGAACCAGATCAGGAGGCCCGTCGCGGCATGCGACACCATACCGGCGGTCAGCATGCGCCGGTCGGCATAAAGTGCTCTCACGAACGACTGGTAGATGTCAGTCGGTATAGAGCCCTTGGGGCCACGCGCCATACGTTGCTGTCCCTGTCTCGTTCCGGCGCGTTATAGACGGAAACCATTAAGAAAAGCTTCTGTTTACCGAATCTTCAGGGTCTTGCTTGCCCGCCGTCCGTCGCGGCGGGCGCGGCGACGTCTATTCCGCCGCTTCGCGGAGCGGTGCCGCCGCCTGTCCGTACTGCCGTTCGAGCTCGGTCTTCTTCGCCCGCGCAACGGCCATGGACGCCGCACGGACGTGCCCGTAGCCGCGGAGGGCCATCGGATAGGCGAGAAGCTCGGCCGCGGCCGCGGCGTTGGCCGGCGAGAGCGTCCCGGACACGCGGTCGACGACCGCCTCGTATTCGGCGAGCGCGGCCCGTTCTGTCCGCCGTTCCCCGGTGTAGGAGAAGACGTCGAGCGGCGTCCCGCGCAACTGCCTGAGGTTCGCGAGCGCCGCGAAGCCGCGCATCATCCAGGGTCCGAAGACGGTCTTCTGCGGCCTGCCCCTGTTGTCCTTGCGGCCGAGGATCGGCGGCGCGAGATGGAACTCCAGCCGCTCCCAGCCGGCGAATTCGGCCGAAAGCTGCGCCATGAAGCTGCCGTCCGTGTAGAGCCGCGCCACCTCGTATTCGTCCTTGATCGCCATCAGCTTGAAGAGCGCGCGGGCCGCCGCCTCCGTGACCGGCCCGGCCTTGCCGCTCGCCTGCTCCTCCGCCTTTCTCAGCGCGCCGATCCGGCCTTCGAAGCGCCGCGCATAGCGCCGGCTCTGGTAGCGCGTCAGGAAATCCACACGTCGCGCGATGACCTCGTCGAGCGACTGCGAGAGTTTCTGGTCGGCGGCCGGCGCATGGGCCTCGTCGACCAGTGCGCGCACGAAATCCGGTTCGTGCGCGGCGCGCCGGCCCCAGCGGAAGGCGACGACGTTCATCGGCACGGCCTGGCCATTCAGCGCGATCGCCTTCTCGATCGCCTCCGTCGACAGCGGCAGCGCGCCGGCTTGCGCGGCCATGCCGAGCATCATCATGTTCGCGGCGATCGCGTTGCCGAAGAGGACCTCCGCCGTCCGCGTCGCGTCGAAGAAGAACGCCTGCTCGGCGCCGGCGGCCTTGACGATCGCCCGTTTCAGGCGCTCGGACGGCAGGAAGAAATCGGCGTTGCGCGTGAAGTCGCCGGGCATCACCTCGGCGGTGTTCGCGAGGAACCGCGTCCGTCCCTCCCTGACCGCCCCGAGGACCTTTCGGGAGCCGGAGACGACGAGATCGCAGCCGAGGATCAGGTCGGCCTTGCCGGCGGAAACGCGGATCGCGTTGATATCCTCCGGGGTCGCCGCGATGCGGCTATGGCTGAAGACGGCGCCGCCCGTCGGCGCGAGGCCCGCCATGTCGATCATGCCGCCGCCCCTGCCCTCCAGATGCGCCGCCATGCCGAGGATCGCGCCGATGGTGACGACGCCGGTGCCGCCGATCCCCGTGACGATGGTCGCCCAGCCGCCGCCGACCTCCGCGACAGGCGCGGCGGGAACGCCGGCGAGCGGATCGTCATGGCGCTCGGCCGCGCCGCCGCCCTCGGCTCTCTTCGTCCGCGCCCCGTGGACGGTGACGAAGGAGGGACAGAAGCCTTCGACGCAGGAGAAATCCTTGTTGCAGCTCGACTGGTCGATCCGCCGCTTGCGGCCGAACTCCGTCTCGACCGGCTGCACGGACACGCAGTTCGAGGCGACGCCGCAGTCGCCGCAGCCCTCGCAGACGAGCTCGTTGATGACGACGCGCTTGTCGGGATCGGGATAGGTGCCGCGTTTGCGGCGACGGCGCTTTTCGGCGGCGCAGGTCTGGTCGTAGAGGAGGACGCTGACGCCCGTAATGCCGGCAAGTTCCTGCTGGACGGCATCGAGATCGCGGCGGTGATGGAAGGTGGTGCCCTTCGGCCAGTCCATCGACGGCGGATACTTGCCCGGTTCGTCCGAGACGACGGCGATGCGCGCCACGCCTTCCGCCCGCACCTGCCGCGCGATCGCGTCGACGGTGAGATTGCCTTCATGGTGCTGGCCGCCGGTCATCGCGACGGCGTCGTTGTAGAGGATCTTGTAGGTGATCGTCGTCTTGGCCGCGAGCGCGAAGCGCAGCGCCAGAACGCCCGAATGGTTGTAGGTCCCGTCGCCGAGGTTCTGGAACATGTGCCCCCGGTCGGAGAACGGCGCCTGCCCGACCCATTGCGCCCCCTCTCCGCCCATCTGCGTGAAGCCGACGGTGTCCCGGTCCATCCAGAGCGCCATGAAATGGCAGCCGATGCCGGCGCCGGCGATCGAGCCCTCCGGCACGCGCGTCGAGGTGTTGTGCGGGCAGCCATAGCAGAAATGCGGGCGCCGCGCGGCGATGTCCGTCTGGTCGGCGAGCATCGCCTCGAACTGGCGGATGCGCTTGACGCGCGCGTCGATCTCCTCGGACGGGCCGACGACCCGCTGGATGCGCTCGCCGATGGCGACGGCGATCTCGTTCGGATCGAGCGCGCCGGCGACATGGAAGAGCCAGTCGCCGCGCTCGTCCTTCTTGCCGACGACGACGGGCTGGTTCGCCGTGCCGTAGAGCGCCTCGCGGATCTGCGTCTCGATCAGCGAGCGCTTCTCTTCCACGACGATGATCATCTCGAGGCCGTCGGAGAACGGCTTGATGTCCTCGTAGTCGAAGGGCCAGGGAGCGGCGACCTTCATCAGCCGCAGGCCGATCCGGCCCGCCTCCTCCTCGCCGATGCCGAGGTCGGAGAGCGCCTGGCGCACGTCGAGATAGCTCTTCCCGACCGTGACGATGCCGATGCGGGGACTGGCGCCGCCGGAAAAGACCATCCGGTTCAGCCCATTGGCGCGGATGAAGGCGCAGGCCGCGGCGCGCTTGTACTCATGGAGCCGCGCCTCCTGGGCGAGGAAGTCGAGATCGTTCAGGCGGATGTTGAGGCCGCCTGGCGGCATGTCAAACGGCGGAAGCACGATCTTCAGCCGCTCGAGCCCCGCCTCGACCGAGGCCGTCGATTCGATGTTGTCCTTGACGCATTTGAGCGCCACCCAGGTGCCGGAGAAGCGCGACAGCGCGTAGCCGTAGAGCCCGTAATCGATCAGTTCCTGAACGCCCGCGGGGTTCAGGATCGGCATCATGAAATCGACGAAGTTGAATTCGGTCTGGTGCGCGTTGGTCGAGGATTCGGCCGTATGGTCGTCGCCCATCAGCGCCAGCACGCCGCCATTCCTGGACGAGCCGTTGAGGTTGCCGTGGCGGAAGACGTCGCCCGAACGGTCGACGCCGGGGCCCTTGCCGTACCAGAGGGCGAAGACGCCGTCATGCTTGCCATGTCCGCCGAGCTCGGCCTGCTGCGAGCCCCAGCAGGCGGTGGCCGCCAGTTCCTCGTTGAGGCCCGGCTGGAAGACGATCCCGTGCTCCTCGAGCTGTCGTGCGGCGCGGAAGAACTGCTGGTCGAGCCCGCCGAGCGGCGAGCCGCGATAGCCGGAGACGAAGCCGGCCGTATTGAGCCCCGCCAGCCGGTCGCGCTCGCGCTGCATCATCATCAGGCGCACGATCGCCTGCGTCCCGCTGACGAAGATGCGTTCGCGAGAGAGGTCGAACTTGTCGTCGAGCGACACGTCGTGAAGCGTCATGACCACATCTCCTCCCGCCCCGGACGAGTGCGCGGGCGGCTGCGATAAGGCACTCCTTACCGAAGTGTCGAACCGGAACGGGACCGGGTCAAATCTTTTCCGAAGCCGCGCACAGGAACGCAATGCGCCGCTGCAGCCCGTGCCGGAGGCGTAATTTTCCTGCGAAATAACGGCCTGACGCGACAGGAAATTCCGCTCAGCAGCCGAGAGAGTGACCGCCATCGACGGTGATGGCGCTGCCGGTCATGTAGGCGCTCGCCCGCGACGCAAGGAGAAGGACGGCACCTTCGAGGTCGCAGGGCGGGGCGAAGGAGCCGAGCCGCCGCATCGGGTTCTGCCGCGCCATGATCGTCGCGGCCGGACCGCGCAGGACCGGCTCCGTCAGCTTCGTCTCGAACCAGCCGGGCCGGATCTCGTTGACGCGGATTCGATGCTTCGCCCATTCGAGCGCCAGCGTGCGCGTCATCTGGCTGAGCGCTGCCTTGGATGCGGCATAGGCCGCCACCTGCCGCATCGGCACGTGGCAGAGCACGCTGCCGACATTGATGATCGAGCCCGCGACGCCGGCGCGGATCATGCGCCGCGCCGCCTCCTCCGCCGCAAGCAGCGCGCCCTCGACATTGGTCGCGAAGACCTCCCGCATCGTCTCGCGCGAGAGCTTCGCCGACTTGTCGCGGTGGGCGATGGCGGCGTTGTTGACGAGGACGCCGACCGTGCCGAATGCCGCCTCGGCCGCCTCGAAGGCGGCGCCGATCTCGCGGTCGCAGCGGATGTCGGCGGGATGCACCATGACGCGCCCCGGCAACGTCTTGAGCGCATAGCGCGTCGCCTCCAGCGCGACGACGTCGCGGCCGACCAGGACGACGGAGGCGCCGTTTTCCACAAGCGCACCCGCAAGCGCCCGCCCGATTCCCGTACCGCCGCCCGTCACCATGACGACCTCGCGCGACACGTCGAAAAGCTCAGTAACCCGCACCCCCATTGCCTCCCTTTTGTTGTCTGCAAGCGTCTGTTGCCTCGCCGGCGCGATCGGCCGACGAGGCCTAACGCTTTCGTCGCCTCTCCGGCTTCGCGAGTCAAAAGGCCGATACGATGCGACGCACGCTGCGGACGTGCCTCCCGAGCGGTAAAGACGGCGCACCCGCCACGAGGCATCGTTGCGTTTTCGGCATGACGGCTGTTAGGAACGGGCAAAACCCGCGCCGGCTTCGGCGTTCGGACTGCGATGGCCTCGAAGTGAGGCCGGCTTTGGGAGAGGTGGATGCAGGCACTCATGGGCCTGAGCCGGTCGATCGACCGGCTGACGGCCTTCGTCGGAAAGAGCGTGGCGTGGCTCGTCCTCGTCGCCGTGCTCGTCAGCGCGGTGAACGCGGTCGTCCGCAAGGCCTTCGACATCTCCTCGAACGCCTGGCTCGAATTGCAGTGGTACCTCTTCGGCGCCGTCTTCATGCTGGCGGCCGCCTGGACGCTGCAGAAGAACGAGCACGTGCGCGTCGACATCCTGTCGAACCTGATGTCGCGGCGGGCCCGGAACTGGATCGACTTCCTCGGCCATCTCCTCGTCCTCTTGCCCTTCTCGGGCCTGATGCTCTGGCTGCTCGTCCCCTATGTTCTGCGGTCTTTCGACAGCGGCGAATACTCGCCGAACGCCGGCGGGCTCATCGTCTGGCCGGCCAAGGGCCTGCTGCTCGCGGGCTTCGCGCTCCTCTTCCTCCAGGGGATTTCCGAGCTGATCAAGAAGGCAGCCGTCCTCTTCGCCGGCGCCGACGACCCGACGCCCCACCATTCCTCACCGCCTGCCGTCGAGGCCATGGAGGCGACGGAGGACCAGGCCGAGTGGCATCCTGAGCGTCCGGAGCACGGCCGATGATCCCGATGATCGCCGAAAACCTGGCGCCGATCATGTTCGGCGTGCTCGTCCTGCTCCTGCTGCTTGGCTATCCCGTTGCCTTCTCGCTTGCCGCCAACGGCCTCGCCTTTTTCGTCGTCGGCGTCTGGCTGGCGCCGCACTCCTCGGGCGAGATCCATCTCTTCTGGCCGCTGCTCAAGGCGCTGCCCGACCGGTTCTATGGCGGCGTCCTTTCGAACGAGACGCTGCTCGCCGTCCCCTTCTTCACCTTCATGGGGCTGATTCTCGAGCGCTCCGGCATGGCGGAGGACCTGCTCGACACGATCGGCCAGCTCTTCGGCCCGATTCGCGGCGGGCTCGCCTATGCGGTGATCTTCGTCGGCGCGCTGCTTGCGGCGACGACCGGCGTCGTCGCCGCCTCGGTGATCGCCATGGGGCTGATCTCGCTGCCGATCATGCTGCGCTACGGCTACGACCGGCGGCTTGCGAGCGGCGTCATCGTCGCCTCCGGAACGCTGGCGCAGATCATCCCGCCCTCGCTCGTGCTGATCGTGCTCGCCGACCAGCTCGGCCGCTCCGTCGGCGACATGTATTCAGGCGCGCTGGTGCCCGGCCTCGTGCTCTCCGGCCTCTACCTCGTCTACGTGCTCGGCATGACCTTCGTCAGCGCCCGCTCCGCGCCGGCCCTGCCC
>JBQCEN010000222.1:0-13389 GCA_051960215.1 Pararhizobium sp. | reverse complement strand
TGCCGATCGTTGCAGCTCGGTACTTCTGCGCCTCCGCGCCGGTGATGAGGTTCATCTTCGGCGAGCCGATGAAGCCCGCGACGAAGAGGTTGTCGGGGCTGCGGTAGAGATCGAGCGGCGAGCCGACCTGCTCGATGTTGCCGCGGTTCAGCACGACGATCTTGTCGGCCATCGTCATCGCCTCGACCTGGTCGTGGGTGACGTAGATCATCGTCGTCGCGAGTTGCTGGTGAAGCTCGCTGATCTCGAGGCGCATGTTGACGCGCAAGGCCGCGTCGAGGTTCGACAGCGGCTCGTCAAAGAGGAAGGCGTCCGGCTCGCGCACGATGGCCCGGCCGATCGCGACGCGCTGGCGCTGGCCGCCGGAGAGCTGGCGCGGCTTGCGGTCGAGATAGTCGGTGAGATTGAGGACGCGGGCGGCGTCCGTCACCTTCCTGTCGATCGTCGCCTTGTCCCGGCCGGCCATCTTCAGCGGGAAGGCGATGTTGCCGCGAACGCTCATGTGCGGATAGAGCGCGTAGGACTGGAAGACCATCGACAGGCCGCGCTTGGCCGGCGGAAGCTCGGTCGCGTTGCGGCCGTTGATCAGGATCTCGCCGCCGGAGACGTCCTCGAGGCCGGCGATCAGCCGGAGAAGTGTCGACTTACCGCAGCCCGACGGTCCGACGAAGACGACGAACTCGCCGTCATTAATCTCGAGATTGATGTTCGGGATGACCTTGGCCTCGCCGAAGGTCTTGGACACGTTGCTGAGTGTGATGCTGCCCATGACGGCTTGCCTCCCCTATTTGACGGCGCCGAACGTCAGGCCGCGGACAAGTTGCTTCTGCGAGAACCAACCCATGATGAGGATCGGCGCGATCGCCATCGTCGATGCTGCCGAGAGCTTGGCGTAGAAAAGGCCTTCGGGCGCGGAGAACGAGGCGATGAAGGCCGTCAGCGGCCCGGCATTGGCCGCCGTCAGGTTCAGCGTCCAGAAGGCCTCGTTCCAGGCGAGGATGATGTTCAGGAGCAATGTCGAGGCGATGCCCGGGATCGCCATCGGCGTCAGGATGTAGATCACCTCCTTGGCGAGCGTCGCGCCGTCCATGCGGGCGGCCTCGAGGATGTCGTTCGGGATCTCCTTGAAGTAGGTGAAGAGCATCCAGACGATGATCGGCAGGTCGATGAGCGTCAGCACGATGACGAGGCCGATGCGGGTGTCGAGCAGGCCGGTGTTCTTGAAGAGCAGGTAGATCGGGACAAGGACACCGACGGCCGGCAGCATCTTCGTCGACAGCATCCACATCAGGATGTCCTTCGTCCGCTTGGTCGGCGAGAAGGCCATCGCCCAGGCGGCCGGCACGGCGATGATCAGGCCGATGACCGTCGAGCCGATCGAGATCACCACCGAGTTGAAGAAGTGCAGGAAGTAGTTCGAGCGGCTCTGCACCTCGACGTAGTTCTCCGTCGTCCAGTGGAAGAACAGGAAGTGCGGCGGCACGGCGACCGCCTCGCCCTCCGTCTTGAAGCTCGTCAGGATGGTCCAGAGGATCGGGAAGAAGATCAGGAGGCCGACGATCCAGGCGATGATCGTCCAGGCCAGTTTACGGCGGGTGCTGACGGCTCGTGCCATGGTCTCAGGCCTCCAGGTTCTTGCCGACGATGCGCAGCAGGAAGATCGCGACGATGTTGGCGAGGACGACGGCGACGATGCCGCCCGCCGACGCGCCGCCGACGTCGAACTGCAGGAGCGCCTGCTCGTAGACGAGGTAGGTGAGGTTCGTGCTCTGCGTGCCGGGACCGCCGTTCGTCGTCACCAGGATCTCGGCGAAGACGGAGAGCAGGAAGATCGTCTGGATCAGGATGACGACGGTGATCGCGCGGGCGAGGTGCGGCAGCGTGATGTAGACGATGTGCGAGAAGAAGCCGGCGCCGTCCATCTCGGCCGCTTCCTTCTGCTCCTCGTCGAGCGACTGGAGCGCGGTCAGGAGGATCAGCGTCGAGAACGGCAGCCAGCCCCAGGCGACGATGATGATGATCGAGAGCAGCGGCACGTCGGCCAGCCAGTCGATCGGCGGCACGCCGAAGACATGCGCGACCCAGGCGAAGAGGCCGTTCACGGGGTTCATGAACATGTTCTTCCAGACGAGCGCGGAGACCGTCGGCATGACAAAGAACGGCGCGATGACCAGGATGCGCACGATCCCCTGCCCGAAGATCGGCTGGTCGAGCAGCAGCGCGAGCAGGATGCCGCCGATGACGGTGATCAGGAGGACGCCGACGACGAGCAGCAGCGTGTTCCAGATCGACGAGAGGAAGGCCGGGTCGGTCAGGAAGAAGCGGTAGTTCATGATGCCGACGAAGTTGTGCTCGCCCGGCATCAGCAGGTTGTAGTTCAGGACGGAGAAATAGATCGTCATCGCCAGCGGGACGATCATCCAGATCAGAAGCACGATGACGGACGGCGCCATCATCAGCCGCGCGGCGGCCCGGGTATGCGTCGTTGCCATTCCGATCCCCTCCCTTCGTCCGATCGACCGTCCACGGTCGTATCAGAACAAGGCGCGGTCAAGCCGGCGGCCGGGGGCCGCGGTCGGCCTGAACGGGCCGCCTGCGATCGCTTGAACGGGCTTTGCTCTGCTTCCAAGCGTTGGGCCGCCGTCGCCATGACGACGGCCCAACCCCTCAACGGTCCGGGAGGACCTATTTGATGTAGCCGGCCTTCATCATCTCGCGCTTCGTGATCTGCTGCGAGTTCTTGAGCGCCTGGTCGACGCTCTCCTGGCCGGCGACGGCAGCCGAGAACTGCTGGCCGACAGCCGTGCCGATGCCCTGGAATTCCGGGATCGAGACGAACTGGCCACCCGTATAAGGCACCGGCTGGACCGACGGATGGGCGGTATTGGCCGCCTGCATCGCATGGAGGGTCACCTCGGCGAAGGGCGCAGCCTTCAGATACTTCTCGTTCTTGTAGAGCGAGGTCCGCGTGCCGGGCGGCACGTTCGCCCAGCCTTCCTTGCTGGCGACGAGCTCGGTGTAGTGCTTGCTGGTCGCCCAGGCGATGAACTTCTTCGCCGAATCAGCCTTCTTCGAACCGGCAGGGATCGCCAGGTTCCAGGCCCACAGCCAGTTGCCATGGTTCTTCAGGTCGGCATGCGTCGGGAAGAGCGCGTAGCCGACGCTGTCGGCGACCTTCGACTGCTTTGGATCGGAAATGAAGGAGGCCGCGACGGTGGCATCCATCCACATGCCGCACTTGCCGGACTGGAAGAGCGCCAGGTTCTCGTTGAAGCCGTTGGAGGAGGCGCCGGGAGGTCCGTCCTTCTTCATCAGGTCGACGTAGAAATTCGCCGCCGCCTTCCACTCCTTCGAGTCGAACTGCGGCTGCCACTTCATGTCGAACCAGCGCGCGCCGAAGGAGTTGGCCATCGCCGTCAGGAACGCCATGTTCTCGCCCCAGCCGGCCTTGCCGCGCAGGCAGATGCCGTAGATGCCCTTCGACTTGTCGGTGATCTTGTCGGCGGCCTTCTTGATGAACTCCCAGGTGGGGCTCTTCGGCATCTCCAGCCCGGCCTTCTTGAAGAGGTCGGTGCGGTACATCGTCATCGCGCTCTCGCCGTAGAACGGCGCGCCGTAGAGGGTGCCCTTGTAGGAGACCGATTCCTTGATCGACGGCAGCAGGTCGCCTGCGTCGTAGTCACTGCCGAGATTGTCGAGCGGCAGCAGCCAGCCCTGCTTGGCCCAGATCGGAACCTCGTAGTTGCCGATCGTCATGATGTCGTACTGGCCGCCATGGGTGGCGATGTCCGTCGTCACGCGCTGGCGCAGCACGTTCTCCTCGAGCGTCACCCACTTGAGCTG
Organism: Pararhizobium sp.; assembly: GCA_051960215.1. Taxonomy (GTDB): domain Bacteria; phylum Pseudomonadota; class Alphaproteobacteria; order Rhizobiales; family Rhizobiaceae; genus Pararhizobium_B. Next base: position 9,546 of record JBQCEN010000222.1, on the reverse strand, counting down.
AATGTCCGGATTCTTCTTCGTGAAGTCGTCCGTCAGCTTCTGCATGCGGATCATGTCGCCGTTGTTCACGGTCGCGATCGTCAGCGTGTCCGCGTGGGCGGCGGCCGCGAAGCCGACGACCGCGCAGGCGCCGAGGAGCAGGGTCTTCAATCTCATCGAATTTCCTCCCAGGTAGAGAAACTGCCAAAACGAGCAATTGCCTTGGTCATGAGCAATTACTCAGAAAAGGGCACGAAGAGTCAAGCCGGATTCGATGTTGCAGCGCGAAAGGTAGAAACTTCGCGGAAGGCGCGCGGCCGCTGGCCGTCAAAGGCTTCAGCGGGCCGGGAGCAGTGCCCGCGCAGTCGCCTCGTCGGTGATGATCCCGTTGACGAGGCCGCCCTTGAGCGCACCGCCGATGGCCGCGATCTTGCGCTTGCCCATGGCGAGCGCGACGACGGAGGCGGTGTCGCGCGAGGGGATCGGCGAACTCGCCACCCGCTTTTCGATGACGCCGTCGAGAAGCCGGCCCTCGGCATCGAAGACCCAGCCGCAGATCTCGCCGATGGCGCCTGCTGCCTCGAGGCGCCCGATCTCCGCCTCGTCGAGGAAGCCGTCGACGAGGAGCGGCGCCTGCGGCCCGAGCTCGCCGATGCCGACGAAGGCGACGTCCGCCTTGGCCGCGAGGTCGACCGTCGTCTGGATCATCGCCTGCGCGTGCAGCAGGTCGCGTTCGGCTTCCGAAGAGACGAAGACCGGCAGCGGCATCGGGAAATGCCGTGCTTTCACAGCGTCCGACATCGAGAAGATGACGTTGTAGTAGGCGGCCGATCCGTCCGGACCGATATTGCCGGTCAGCGAGACGATGCGATGCTGCGGGCATTCCATCGGCGGAAGCTGGTCGATCGCCGCCTTCAGCGTGCGCCCCGTCCCGACCGCCATGACGATCGGCTCCGGCATCTTCAGCCACCGCTCGACCTCGGCCGCCCCGGCCTCGGCGATGCCGGTGGTCGCGGAGGCGGCCATGGGATCGCTCGGCACGACCTCCACGTGGCGCAGGCCGAAGGCGCGCTTCAGCCTCGCCGCGAGTTCCAGGCATTCGGCGATCGGATGGTCGAGGCGCACCTTGATCAGCCTCTCCGAGACGGCGAGCGACACGAGGCGCTGGGCGGACTGGCGCGAGATGCCCATCGCCGCTGCGATCTCGTCCTGCGTGCGGCCCGCGACATAATAGAGCCAGCCCGCGCGCGCAGCATCGTCCAACCGGTTGCCTGACTCGGCCCGCTTCGCCATCGCTCTCCGTCTCGCTCCGCTTCAAACCGGCCGCACCATAAAGCGCGCGGCACCGCAGGCCGAAGCATTTTCTCGCCTGCGGTCTCCCAGCGCATAAGGGGCGGAGGCTTAAGCGGTCTCGGCTGCCTCCTCCTGCGCGCCGAGGAAGGCGCTCGCCGCATCCCGTTCGACCTGCCGGATCTCATGCCCGCCCTCGTGCCACGTCACCCCGACGGTGGCGCCCTGCCCCTTGAGCCAGTTCGCGAGACGCTTCGTGTTCGGCACGGAGCAGATCGTGTCGCGCTCGCCGGCGGTGATCAGCAGCGTGCGGCCCGCCAGCCCGGGCTGCGGCGCCGGGTCATAGGGGATCAGCGGGTGCATCAGCACCGCGGCGTCGAAGATCGTCGGGTCCTCCATCATCGTCACGGCGATGATGTTGGCGCCGTTCGAGTAACCGATCCCGTAGACGCGCTCGGCACCGATGCGCTTCACTTGCGTCTTGAGGAAGCGCGCCATGCGCTTGGCCTGCCGGTCGACATCCTCGAGATCGTAGGACTGCTCGTTGTAGCGCCGGAAGAAGCGGCGGAGCGGCCCTTCCATCACGTCGCCGCGCGGGGCGAGCAGCGTCGCGCCCGGCATGATGTCGCGCGCGAGATCGAAAATCTGGTTCTCGTCCCCGCCGGTGCCATGGAAGACGAAGAGGAGCGGCGGGTTCGGCCCCTCGCCGCGTTCCTCGCGAAAGATGTAGCCGGCCTGTTCCATCGGTCGCTTCTCCTAATCGGTAACGGGTTCGAGCGCGTGCTCCAGCGTCGCTCTCAGATGCTCGTGCTGCTTCGGCAGCTTCAGCGCCTCGCCCAGATGCTCCGGCGCCTCGTCGCGGGCGAAGCCGGGCTCGGCGGTCGCGACCTCGAAGAGGACACCGCCGGGGCTGCGGAAATAGATCGCCCAGAAGTAGTCGCGGTCGATGACCGGCGTGATCATCAGGCCGGCCTCGGTCAACGCCTTGCGGACGGTGAGCTGTGCCGCCCTGTCGGCAACCGAGAAGGCGATATGGTGGACGGAGCCGGCCCCTTGGCGCGCCGCCGGCGTCTGCGGCTCCGACCGAAGCTCGATGATATCCGCACCGTTGCCGCCGGACACCGCAAAACGGCGTGCCGCACCCTCGCGGCCGATCTCGGAATAGCCCATGAAGGTCAGCAGCTCCGCCGTCGCCGCATCGTCGTTCAGCCGCACGACCGCCCCATGGAAGCCGCGGATCGCAACATCTGCGCCGACACCGCCGCCGGTCCACGGCGCGCGCGTGTCACGCGGCGCCTCGACGAGCGCCAGTCCGTCGCCGTCCGGCCCTTCGAAGGCAAGGCGCTTCTCGCCGAAGACGGTCTCTTCCCGCACGCCGCCGACGCCGTGCTCTTCGAAGCGGCGGCGCCAGAAGGCGAGCGCGCCCTCCGGCACGGAGAACAGCGTCGTGCCGACCTCTCCGGTCCCCGGGCGTCCCTTCGCGATGTGCGGGAACGGGAAGTACGTCATGATCGTGCCGGGCGTGCCGGCTTCGTCGCCATAGTAGAGGTGGTAGACGTCGGGAGCGTCGAAATTGACCGTCTTCTTGACCCGCCGAAGTCCGAGGGTCCGCGTGAAGAAGGCATTGTTCGCGTTCGCGTCGGCGGCCATCGCCGTGACGTGGTGGATGCCCTTGATCTGGTTCAGCATCGGATTGGCTCCTTTCGATGCCGGGCATCTGGCGATGCCGGCTCATCGTCGGCAAGGGCCGTCCGGTTGACAGTGCGTCAGGAAATATAGTCCGCGAGCTTCGCCTTGCGCAGGTCGGCAAGGAGCCGCAGGAAGCCCTCCGCCTGATGGCGCGCCGTCGCGGCGCCCTTCTCGGCCGTCGCGATGGCCGCATTGCCGACCGTACCCTTCGGGTTCAGGTCGCTCGCGATCCAGGCGAAGGCGTGCGTGCCGGTCGGGCGCAGGAGTTCCAGTTCATCCTCGGCGCGCGCGGCGGCGGAGCGGAAATCCTCCGCCCTCTCCATGCGCACAAGGTCCGGCTGGAAATGCAGCATCAGCGAGGTCTCCATGTCGCCGCCGTGGATGCCGTGACGCTTCTCGAGGTCGGAATACATGCCGTCCGGCAGGCCGAAGCGCGACCAGCTCGTCTTGGCGACGAGCATTCCGTGGCGCACGCGCAGCTCGCGCGCGACGATGCCCATGACCTCCTCGTTGCCGCCATGCGAGTTGACGATTACCAGCTTGCGGATGCCGGCGCGCGCCACGCTGTCGCCGAGCGCGCACCAGTGCTCGACGAGAACCGTTGCGGGAATGGTGAGCGTGCCCGGCGCGTGAAGGTGCTCGTTCGACTTGCCGACCGACTGGATCGGCAGGATGCGGATGTCGAGGTCCTCCGGCAGGAGGCGGATCGCCGTCTTGAGCATCCCGGTCATGATCGTCGTGTCGGTCGAGACCGGCAGGTGCGGCCCGTGCTGCTCGGTCGCCGCGACCGGCAGCACCGCGATCACCGCTTCGGGATCGAGCCTCGTGAAATCGGTCGTCGGGAAATCGCCCCACCAGGCCTTGCGTCGCGTCATCGTCCCTCTTCTCCGTTCAATGGTGCAGCCGCCACGACCTCGATCTCGACCGTGAATTCCGGCCGCGTGAAGCCGGAGACGATCATCAGCGTCGACGCCGGCGGCGGGTCGCCGAAGAGGCGGTCGCGCACCGCCATATACGGCTTCATGTGCTCGCGTCCGCTCACATAGGCGTTGATGCGGACGACGTCGCGGAGCGTCATCCCGGCGCCGGCGAGGATCGCGGCGATGGCGGCGAAGCACAGTTCGGCCTGAGCCTCCGTATCCGCCGGCACCGAATCGTCCGGGTCGACGCCGAGCTGGCCCGAGCAGAAGACGAGCCGGTGGCCCGGCGGCACCTCGATCGCGTGGCTGTAGCGCGCAAAGGGCGGGCGGATACCCTCGGGGACGAGTGCCTTCAACATCTGCCGTCTCCCCTCGCCCTCATTCCACGGTCCATTTCCGACAAGCCTATTCACAACCCGCGCGAAATGGGGCACGGTTTTCATGCATTTGTAAAGACTGGCGAAATAATAGCATTCTGCATGGACGGCATGCCTGGCGCGCAAGGAGAACTCCGGGCCGACGGCGTGGCGTCTGCATCAAGGTTTCGTCGATCCGGCCGGGCCGGACGGGAGAAGGGGACGATGCTGATGAGGAAGACGATCACCGCCGCACTGCTCGCGGGTTTCGCCGGGATGGCGGCGGGGCCTGCCTTCGCCGCGGATCTGACGAAGGTCACCTTCGGCACGAACTGGCTCGCCGAGCCTGAGCACGGCGGCTACTACCAGGCGGTCGCCGATGGCACCTACGAGAAGTGCGGCCTCGACGTCACCATCATGCAGGGCGGGCCGCAGGTCTCGGGCCGGCCCATGCTGCTTGCCGGCAAGATCGACTTCTACATGGGCGGCAACATGCTCCAGGCCTTCTCGGCCGTGCAGCAGGGCATTCCGCTGCGCGTCGTCGCCGGCGAGTTCCAGAAGGACCCGCAGGTCATCATGAGCCATCCCGGCGTCGGCCTCGACACCTGGGAGAGCCTGAAGAAGGCCGACAAGCTCATCATGGGCGACGAGGGCTACGAGAGCTTCTTCCAGTGGATGGTGAGCGAATACGGCTTCGACGCCTCCAAGCGCGTGCCCTATACCTTCAATCCGGCGCCCTTCATTGCCGACAAGATGTCGGCGCAGCAGGGCTACGTGACGTCGGAGCCTTATGCGGTGAAGAAGCACGGCGGCTTCGAGCCGAACGTGTTCCTGATCGCGGACCAGGGCTGGAACACCTATGCGACGACGATCGAGACGATGCAGAAGACGATCGACGAGCGGCCGAAGGTCGTCCAGTGCTTCGTCGACGGGTCGGCGAAGGGCTGGTACACCTATCTCTACGGCGACAATTCGGCGGCAAACGCGCTGATCAAGAAAGACAATCCGGACATGACGGACGAGCAGATCGCCTTCTCGATCGCGCAGTTGAAGAAATACGGGATCGTGGATTCCGGCGAATCGGAAAAGGGCGGCATCGGTGCGATGAACGACGCGCGGATGAAGAGCTTCTACGACAAGATGGTGAAGGCGAAGGTGCTGCCGGCCGGCATCGACATCAAGAAGGCCTACACGCTGCAATTCGTCAACAAGGGCGTCGGGCTCGACCTGAAGAAGTGACCAGTACAGCCGTCAAAGGGCCGCTCGAAGCCCGTTCCCACCGCGCCGCCGGCATGTCCACGGCCGAGAGCGCCAAGCCGCCCCTCCTCGCGCTGCGCGCGATCGGCAAGACCTTCGCGAGTGGCGTCACGGCGCTCGCGGGCGTCGACCTGACGATCCACGAGGGGGACTTCGTCAGCCTCCTCGGGCCGTCCGGCTGCGGCAAGTCGACGGCGCTTCGCATCATCGCCGGACTGTCGACGCCGAGCCGCGGCCTCGTCGACTGGCAGAACGCCGCGATCGGCAAGAGCGACGTCGGCTTCGTCTTTCAGGAGCCGACGCTGATGCCCTGGGCCTCGGTGTTCGACAACGTCTACCTGCCGCTCAGGCTCCAGGGCGTCTCGAAGGCGGAGGCGGCACCGACCGTCGCCGAGGTGCTGGAGCGCGTCCACCTGACGGGCTTCGAGAAGGCCGTGCCGCGCGAGCTCTCGGGCGGCATGAAGATGCGCGTCTCGATTGCCCGCGGCCTCGTCACCCGGCCACGCATCCTGCTCATGGACGAACCCTTCGCCGCGCTCGACGAGATCACGCGCTTCAAGCTCAACGGCGACCTGCTCGACCTCTGGGCCGAGCAGAAGTTCACCGTCGTCTTCGTCACCCACTCCGTCTTCGAGAGCGTCTTCCTGTCGAACCGCATCGTCGTCATGGCGGCGCGGCCGGGGCGCGTCCACGCCGAGATCGCGGTCGACGCGCCCTACCCGCGCGACGAAGCCTTCCGCACCTCGCCGGACTACGCGGCGCTCTGCCGCAAGGCATCCGATGTGCTCGCCGGCGCGATCCACCCCTTAGCCAAGGCCGGTGAGCCATGACGATGCTGGAGCAGACGAGCGCAAGCGTCGAAACCATCGATGCGGAGGAAGCCCAGCGGCTGCGCACGGCGCGGCTGGAGAAGGTCGGCCGCTGGGTGCTGCCGGCGCTGATCATGGTGATCGCGATCCTCGTCTGGGACCGCATCTGCGTCTGGAACCAGATCCCGGTCTATATCCTGCCGCGGCCGCTCACGGTCTTCGCGACGATCTTCACCGACCGGGCGATCCTCTTCCCGGCGCTGCTCTTCACGCTGCAGATCACCTTCATGAGCCTTGCGCTCGCCGTCGTCGGCGGCGTCGGGCTTGCGATCCTCTTCGCCCAGTCGCGGCTGGTCGAGATGTCGTTCTTTCCCTTCGCCGTCATCCTGCAGGTGACGCCGATCGTGGCGATCTTCCCGCTGATCAACATCTATGTCGACAACCAGACCTCCAAGCTCCTGCTCTGCGCCTGGATCGTCGCCTTCTTCCCGATTCTCTCGAACACGACCCTCGGATTGAACTCGGCGGATCGCAACCTGATCGACTACTTCCGGCTGAACGGCGCCTCGCGCTGGCAGACGCTGCGCTACCTGCGGCTTCCCTCCGCCATGCCCTACTTCCTCGGCGGCCTGAAGATCGCCGGCGGCCTGTCGCTGATCGGCGCCGTCGTCGCCGAGTTCGTCGCCGGCACGTCGGGACAACGCTCGGGGCTCGCCTCGCGCATCATCGAGGCGGGCTACCGGCTGAACGCGCCGCGCCTTTTCGCCGCCCTCATCCTGATCTCGCTCACCGGCGTCGTCATTTTCCTCGTGCTCTCGGGCATCGCACACCTGATCCTCAGGCGCTGGCACGAGAGCGCGCTGAAAGAGGAGCACTAGGTGGTGCCGGCCGAAATCCCTGCGAGCGGCACCTTCACGCTGGCCAATGTCCGCCTGCCCTTCTGCCTGACGGAAGCCTCCGGCCTCATTCCCGACCGCGAAGGGCTGGCGCTGGCGGCGATCTCGGTCGAGGACGGCCGCATCGCGCACATCGACGCCCACGCCGCAACTGGCGGGGCCATCGACGGCCGCGGCGGCATCGTGCTGCCGGCCTTCGTCGATTGCCACACGCATATCGACAAGGGCCACATCTGGCCGCGCCGGCCGAACCCGGACGGCTCGTTCCCCGGCGCGCTCGATGCGGTCGACCGGGACCGGCGGGCCAACTGGTCGGCTGAGGACGTCGCAGCGCGGATGGAGTTCTCGCTGCAATGCGCCTACGCGCACGGCACAAGCGCGCTGCGCACCCATCTCGACTCGCTTTCGCCGCAGGAGACGATCTCCTGGCCGGTCTTCGAAGCGATGCGCGAGCGCTGGAAGGGCCGGGTCGCGCTCCAGGCGTCCGCCCTCGTCGGCATCGACGCGCTCCGCGATGGAGCATGGTTCGAGCGCCTGGCCGACCGCGTCGCAGAAGCTCGCGGCATCCTCGGCGCCGTCACCTACATGGTGCCGGACCTCGACGAACTGCTCGACCGCATCTTCGCGGCGGCGGCGGCACGCGGCCTCGATCTCGACTTCCATGCCGACGAGACAGACGCGCTCGAAGCGGTCTCCCTGTCGCGCATCGCGGAAGCGGCGCTGCGGCACCGCTTCGAAGGCCGCATCCTCGTCGGCCATTGCTGCTCGCTTTCACGGCAGCCTGACACAATGGTGCTGAAGACGCTGGACGCGGTCGCGCAAGCCGGAATCGCCGTCGTGTCGCTGCCGATGTGCAACATGTATCTCCAGGATCGCCGGAGCAACCAGACGACGCCGCGCTGGCGGGGCGTCACGCTCCTCCACGAGATGAAGGCGCGCGTCATTCCGGTCTCGGTTGCCTCCGACAACACCCGCGACCCGTTCTATGCCTATGGCGACCTCGACATGCTGGAGGTCTACCGCGAGGCGACGCGGATCGCCCATTTCGACCATCCCGTCGGCGACTGGCCGAAGGCAGTGACGGCGACGCCGGCGGCGGCGATGGGCATCGATGCCGGCCGGCTTGCTGTCGGCGGCGCGGCGGACTTCATCCTCTTCAAAGGCCGGCGCTGGAGCGAACTGCTGTCGCGGCCCGAATCGGACCGCGTCGTCGTCCGCGACGGGCGGCCGATCGACGCCCGCCTGCCCGACTACGCCGAACTCGACGCCCTCATGGAGGCCTGACCGCTCATGGACATCGACGCCCTCAGACGCGACCTCAACGGCATCCGCATCGAGGACAACCCGGCGATCGTCAGGCAGAAGAGCCGCGACTTCTTCTGGTACTCGCCGATCCTCAAGGAGGAACTCGACCACGTCACGGCCGATATCGTCGTCACGCCGAAGACGGAAGCCGACGTGATCCGCATCCTCAAGGCCTGCTATGCGCACGACGTGCCGGTCACCACACGCGGCTCCGGCACCGGCAATTACGGCCAGGCCATGCCGCTTTCCGGCGGGCTCGTGCTCAACTTCGCCGAGATGAACGCGGTCAGGGAAATCCGGTGGGGCAGCGTTACCGTCGAGGCCGGCGCCATCCTCGCCGACATCGACCGCGCGACACGGGCGCATTCGCGCCAGGAACTGCGGATGTCGCCCTCGACCTACAACCTCGCGACCGTCGGCGGCTTCGTCGCGGGCGGCTCCGGCGGCGTCGGCTCGATTCGCTGGGGCGGGCTGCGGGATCTCGGCAATGTCATGCGGATGCGCATCGTCACGATGGAAGCCGAGCCGCGGGTGATGGAGCTTTCCGGCGAGGACCTGATGAAGGTCATGCACGCCTACGGCACCAACGGCGTCATCACCGAGCTCGAGATGCCGCTGACGGCGGCCTATGACTGGATCGACGTCATCGTCGGCTTCGACGATTTCGTGAAGGCCGCCCGTTTCGGCGCGGCGCTGGCCGAGCAGGACGGCATCCTCTCCAAGCTGATCACGCCGATCGCCGCGCCCATTCCCTACGACTATTTCAAGCGCCATCAGCGCTTCTTCCGCCGCGACCAGAGCATCGTCCTGACGATGATCGCGCCGCACGCGCTGGAGGCCTTCCTCGCCTTCGTCAGGCGTCACGGTGGCGAAGTGCTCTTCCGGGCCGACACGGAAGCCGACCTCAAGGGCCTGCCGCCGGCCTATGAGCTTGCCTGGAACCACACGACGCTCCGGGCGATCCGCATCGACCCGACGATCACCTATCTGCAGGTGCGCTATCTCGGGCCTGACTATATCGGCCGCGTCGAAAAGATGGCGAAGA
>JBQCEN010000221.1:0-2640 GCA_051960215.1 Pararhizobium sp. | reverse complement strand
GGTGTGCGTGGGCGCCGCGTTTTTCCTGGTCATTGCGGTTGGGGTCGATGTCGTTCGTGGCTTTGATCTCCTCCATGAGCGCCGCGGGGCGGGAGGCGACGCGGCCGCCCCACATCTGGTTGGACGTCTTTGGTGCGTTCGTGCCCGACATGAAGGAACGACCCCGGAGAAAGCGATGAGCGACAAGCGAGCGCGCCATGTCCCGACCTTCGCACTGGTGGCGGTCGCCGTCGTGCTCGGTCTCCTGGCGGGCGCCGGGGCGGTATACGTGAGGGAACGGGCCGCTGGCAATCCGCCGGCCGAGCCTGAGCGGCACGCGGCGGCGCAACTGACGCCCAGCCCGGAGTGCGCGCCGGCACGGCGCACGGCACAGGCGCTGACGAAGTTCTCGGTCGGCGACGTGGCGGCGATGACGCCGGAGGACGCGCCGCGGCTCGTCAAGGACCTCTCCTTCAAGGATGCGGCCGGCAAGCCGGTCTCGCTGGCCGACTATGCCGGCAAGACGCTGCTGGTGAACATCTGGGCGACCTGGTGCGTGCCCTGCCGCGCCGAGATGCCGGCGCTCGACAAGCTCGAGGCGAAGATGGGCGGTGCGGACTTCCAGGTCGTCGCCGTCAACATCGACACCGGCGAGCCGGACAAGCCGGCGAAGTTTTTAAAGCAGATCGGCGTCACCCATATAGCACTCCACCGCGACCCGACGATGGGCGTCTTCAACGACCTGAAGAAGGAGGGACTCGCCTTCGGCCTGCCGGTGACGCTGCTCGTCGGCAAGGGCGGTTGCCTGCTTGCCGCGATGAACGGCCCGGCCGAATGGGACGGGGCCGATGCGGCGAAGCTCGTGAATGCGGCGATCGACCTGCAGAAAGCCAAGGCCGGCCCGGCGGCCAGCGGGCCGCGTAGCTGATCAGCCGGCCGAAGCCGGGCCATGACGAGCATCGAAGGCAGCGCGCGCGGCCTCGATCCGGTCCTGGTTCTTCCTCGCCCACTCGCCGAGCTCGATCACCGGGACGGTGAGGTCGCGGCCGAGGTCCGTCAGCTCGTAGTCGACGCGCGGCGGTATGGTCGGGAAGATCGTGCGGGTGATCAGGCCGTCGCGCTCCAGGCCGCGCAGCGTCGTCGTCAGCATCTTCTGGGAAATTCCGCCGATCCTCTTGCGCAGCTGGCCGAAACGCTGCGGGCCCCCGCTCAGCATCATCACGACGAGGACGGACCACTTGTCGCCGACGCGCGACAGGATTTGGCTGACGGCCCGGCAATCGGCGGGAAGATGGACGGGATGGCTCGGTTTCATGGAGGTGACCAGATTACATGAACGTACCGTCTTGCGGCAATCGGCTCGATCACCAATGTAGTGTCAGTCACTCCTGGTGACCAGAAAACTGATGGAGAGTTTCATGTCACATGCCAAGCCGAAGATCGGAGTCGTCATCTCGACCACGCGCGAAGGCCGTTTCGGCGACAAGCCGGCGAAGTGGATCGCGGAACTGGCGGCCAAGCGCGGCGACCTCGACGTCGAGATCGTCGACCTCGTCGATTATCCGATGCCGTTCTTCGAGGAAGCGACGTCGCCCGCCTATGCGCCGCCCGCCAATGCGGTGGCCCGCAAGTGGGCTTCCAAGGTCGACAGCCTCGACGGCTTCATCTTCGTGACGGCGGAGTACAACCGTGCGCCCACTGCCGTGCTCAAGAATGCGCTCGACTATGCCTATCGCGAGTTCAACCGCAAGCCTGCGGCTTATGTGGGCTATGGCGGTGTCGGCGCGGCGCGTGCGGTGGAGCAGTTGCGCCTGATCAACGTCGAACTGCAGATGGCGCCGACGCGAACCGGCGTGCATATCGGCGGCGGCGATTTCATGGGGCTGTGGCGTGGCGGCAAGAACTTCGAGGAGATGCCGCATCTCGCCCAGTCGGCGGAGACCATGCTGGACGAACTCGCCTGGTGGACGAAGGCGCTGAAGGCGGCGCGCGACGAAACCGCACGCGAGCTGACCGAGACGGCGGCAGCCTGAGGCGGCCGGCCGCCTCAGGCTGCGGCGGCACCCGGTCAGATCGTTTCCGCGTTCCGTCGAATCGCGGAAACGATCTATGCTTTTGTCTTCTCGCGTTTCCGGACGGAAAATCGGTTTCCACTTTTCCTGAAAATGCCTAGTGGCGCCCGCCGTGCACCGTCTTCAGGAAGGGGATCAGCGGCAGGATGATGATGACGCCCCACATCAGGACGTAGAAGACGTCGATATAGCTCAGCATCGCGGCCTGCTGCTGGGTGTTCCGGTAAAGCACGCCGAGCGCCTGCTCCTTCGTTCCGAGCGCTGCGGTCAGCTTGTGGATGTCGATCTGGTAGAGCGGGTTCAGCGGGTTCAGCGTCTCGGTCAAGCGCCACTGGTGGAACTGCTCGCGGCGGACGAGCAGCGTCTGGGCGATCGAGATGCCGAAGGCGCCTCCGAGATTGCGGAAGAAGTTGAGCATCGCCGAGGCCTTGTCCGAATCGGCCTGGGGGACGCCGACATAGGCGACGGTGTTGATCGGGATGAACAGGAAGGGCAGCGCGATCGACATGTAGAAGCGGCCCATGGCGGCGTCGCCGAAGGTGCTCGCGGTCGAGAAGTTGCTGAAGTTCCAGAAGGCGTAGGCCTGGAT
>JBQCEN010000220.1:0-2576 GCA_051960215.1 Pararhizobium sp. | reverse complement strand
CCTCTCCGGCAACGTCGTCGCCGTCGGCCGAAGCGGCCTTGCCCAGCTCTGTCCGCAGCCGAACCACATCGAGCGCGACATGGACGCGGCCTGGGCGGCGGCCGCAAAGGCGATCCGCGAGGCCATCGCCGCCGCCGGGATCGCGCCGCAGGCGATCGCCGGCGTCGGCGTCACCGGCCATGGCGACGGCCTCTACTGCCTCGACAGCAAGAGGCAGCCGCTCGGCCACGGCATGATGTCGCTCGACAGCCGCGCCGCCGGCGTCGTCGCCGCGTGGGGAAAGGCCGGCATCCTTGAAAGGGCGCTGCCGCTCGTCGGCCAGCATCCCTATCCCTATTCGGCGCCGAGCCTGCTTGCCTGGATGAAGCGCCACGAACCGGAGCGCTACCGTCGCGTCCGCCACGTCTTCTTCTGCAAGGACTGGCTGCGCTTTTGCCTGACGGGCGAGATCGCGATCGACCTGACGGAGGCGAGCACCGGCTTCACCGACCTCGACCGGCAGGACTATAGCGGCGAGGCGCTGGCGCTCTACGGCCTCGAGGAGATCGCACCCGCCCTGCCCCCGATCCTCGAATCGGACAGCCCCGCCGGCACGGTCACCGCCGAGGCTGCGCGGGCGACAGGCCTCATCGAAGGCACGCCGGTGGCCGCCGGCCTGCACGACGTGACGGCCGCAGCCGTCGGCATGGGCAATCTCGACCCCGGCGACCTGACGATCACCGCCGGCACCTTCAGCATCAACGAGGTGCTCTCCGACCGGCCGGCAATCGACCGAAATCCGCATGGCCCACGCTGGTCGTGCCGCTCCGGCGTCAGGCGCGGCACCTGGATGAACATGTCGATCTCGCCCGCCTCCTCGTCCAACCTCGAATGGGTGGTGAAGCAACTGGGCGAGGACAACCCTGCCGCCCTGCTTTCAGGGATGGAAACCGAGCTCGACCGCGCGGCGGCAAGCCCCGCTTCCGTCATCTACCATCCCTTCCTCTACGGCTCGCCGCACGGCTCTCCGGACAGCGCCGCCTTCTTCGGACTGAAGGCCTGGCATGGCCGGGCCGAGATGCTGCAGGCCGTGCTGGAAGGCATCGTCTTCAACCACCGCACCCATGTCGACGCGCTCGCCGGCGCCTTCGACGTCAAGCGCGTGCGGTTGACGGGCGGCGGCTCCGGCCATGCGCGCATGGCGCAGCTCTTCGCCGACGGCCTCGGCCGGCCGATCGAGGTGCCGGCCCAGAGCGAGGCCGCAGCCCTTGGCGCGGCGCTCTGCGCCGGCGTCGCCGTCGGCGCCTTTGCCGACCTCTCCGCGGCGGCGGAGGCCTGCTGCCGGATCGCCGCCGCCTACGAACCGGCGCCCGGAAGGGCTGCCGTCCTCGACCGCAAATTCGACCTCTATACGCGGCTCGTCGCGGCCCTCCAGCCATTCTGGCAGGAGCTCGACGCGCCCGCCGAAAGCGGAGACCAACATTGACGACCTTACGCGACGACGCGCTCGCGGCGCTGAAGAAGCGCCGTCATGTGCCCGTGCTCATCATCGGCGCGGGCATCAACGGCGCCGGGCTCTACCGCGACCTGTCGCTCCAGGGGATCGACTGCGTGCTCTGCGACAAGTCCGACATCTGCGCCGGAGCGAGCGCCGCCCCGTCTCGGCTCATTCATGGCGGCCTGAAATACCTCGAGACCGGCGAATTCCGCCTCGTCGCCCAGTCGACGCTGGAGCGCAACCTGCTGCTCGGCAACGCGCCGCACTATGTCCAGCCGCTCGAAACGGTGATCCCGATCTTCTCCTGGTTCGGCGGCATCGTCCCGTCGATCGCCCGCTTTCTCGGGCTGAAGGCGAAGATCAACGACCGCGGCGTGCTGATCACCAAGACGGGGCTTGCGCTCTATGACTTCCTCGGCAGCCGCGCCCGCGTCATGCCGCGCCACCGGCTGACGCTGCGCAAGCGTTCGATCGCCGGCCTGCCGGCGATGGACAAGCGCGTCGTCGCGACCGGCACCTATTACGACGCCGCCGTGACCATGCCGGAGCGGCTCGGCCTCGAACTCGTGCTCGACGCGAACAAGGCCAATCCCGGCTCGATCGCGGTCAACCACGTCGGCCTTGCCGGGCGCGACGGCGACGCCATCCGTCTGCGTGACGAGACGACGGGCGATGCGTTCAGCCTGACCGCCGATATCGTCGTCAATGCCGGCGGCGCGTGGATCGACCAGATCAACACGCGGCTCGGCTTCGAAAGCACCTATATCGGCGGCACGAAGGGATCGCACCTGATCCTCGACAATCCGGAACTCGTCCGTCAGCTTGCCGGGCGGATGGTCTATTTCGGCTCGCCGGATGGGCGCATCTGCCTCGTCTATCCCTATTTCGGCCATGCTCTGATCGGCTCGACCGATATCCGCACCGACGATCCGGACAACGCCGTCTGCGCGGCGGACGAGACGGCCTACATGCTCAAGGTCGTCGCCGAGATGTTCCCGGGGGTAGCGATCGCGCCGGAGCAGGTCGTCTACCGCTATTGCGGTGTCCGCCCCCTGCCCGCCGCCGATGCCGCCGATCCGGGAAACATCAGCCGCGATCA
>JBQCEN010000219.1:0-5054 GCA_051960215.1 Pararhizobium sp. | reverse complement strand
TCACCACAGGGGGTGGCCCCGCGTCCCGGGGGGGCCATCGCCACGTTTGGAATTCCCTGTCGAGGAACAGGCCATGACGGATTTCTCAGCGGCACCCCCCGCTTTCCTGCCCGATGTCGTTTCGGATCGCACACCGGCTTTCGTGGCCGGTGGTGCCCTGGCACTGGGCTTCGTCGCCATTTCGGCGCTCGTCGATCTCAAGCAGGGCGCTCTCTATCTGATAGGCGGCGGCCTCGGCGCCGCGCTCTATCACGGCTCCTTCGGCTTCACGGGCGGCTGGCGGCGCATGCTCGTCGAACGGCGCGGCCGGGCCATGCGGGCCCAGATGCTGATGATCGCGGTCGCCGCGCTCGGCCTGATGCCCCTTCACGCCGCCGGCAGCCTCGGCAGCCAGGTGCTGGTCGGTGCCGTGGCGCCGGTCGGCCTCTCTGTCCTCGTCGGCGCGGCGGTGTTCGGCCTCGGCATGCAACTCGGCGGCGGCTGCGGCTCCGGCACGCTCTTCACCGTCGGCGGCGGCTCCGCACGCATGCTGGTGACGCTTGCCTTCTTCTTCCTGGGCGCCCTGATCGGCACGGCGCATCTGCCCTGGTGGCTCTCTCTTCCGTCGCTTCCGGCGATCGATCTCGGCCGCCAGCTCGGCGTCGGTGCAGCGATCCTGCTGACGCTTTTCGGGCTGGGGCTGGTGGCGCTCGCAACGGTCGTGATCGAGAAGCGCGCCCACGGCAGCCTTGAGCCGGAGCCCGGTCCCGGCCGGGGCGGATGGAGCTGGCTTCTCTACGGTCCCTGGCCGCTCGTCGGCGCCGGCCTCGTCCTCGCTCTCCTCAACATCGCGACCGAGCTCGTCTCCGGCCATCCCTGGTCGATCACCTACGGCTTCTGCCTGTGGGGCGCGAAGATCGCCGACGCCATCGGCGTGCCGGTCGCAAGCTGGACCTTCTGGACCTGGCCGGCGCAGGCTGCGGCGCTCAAGGCTCCCGTCCTTGCCGACGAGACGTCGGTCATGAACTTCGGCATCATCCTCGGCGCGGGCCTCGCGGCGGCGCTTGCCGGCAAGTTCGCGCCGAAGGTGAGACTGCCGTTCGGCTCGCTCGCCGCTGCCGCCAACGGCGGCGTGCTCATGGGCTACGGCGCGCGGCTCTCCTTCGGCTGCAACATCGGCGCGCTCTTCAGCGGCATCGCATCCGGCAGCGTGCATGCCTGGCTGTGGTTCGCCGCCGCCTTCGCCGGCTCGACGCTCGGCGTCTGGCTGCGCCCCTTCTTCGGCCTCGACGGATTCAAGAGAAAATGACGGCAAGCACTCGCAACACGTTCCTGTTCGGCGCGGCCCTCGCCGCGAGCGCGGCAGCGGTCGCCGTCGACTACGTGACCCATCCGATGCCGCCGGCGGCCTCCGCCGTCGCGGTGACGCGGGCCGCTGCGCCCTGCGCCGCCGGTTCGCCCTGTGCGGCAGGGGCGCCCGTTGCTGCCGCGTCGCCTTGTGCTGCAGGGGCGCCCGTTGCTGCCGCGTCCCCATGCGCCCCCGGGGCGCCACAGGCCTCGCCTTGCGCGGCGGCCGCTCCCAAGATGGCACCGCCGCCCCCGCCCGCGCAGGAACCGGAGGCCGGCAAGCTTCCTCCTCCACCGCCGCCGGCACCGGAACCGGAGACGGCCAAGCTCGCTCCGCCGCCCCCGCCCGCACCCCTGCCGGCCGGCGCCGCGGAGGCGCCCGACCTGGCGGCGACCGCAACGTCCGACGCGGCGCAATGACGAGCGAGGCGCGCGAAACCGCCCTGCGGGAGATGGCGTTCTGCCGGAAAATCCTGGCAAAGGGCGGCCGCAACGTCGTTACGGAGACCTTGAAGGACGTCGAGACGCTCTCGATGCTCGAACATCATCCGAAGGGTGAGGTGTTCGACCCCGATAGCGGCGCGCAATGGTTCTACCACTGCCATGACATCGGCGAAGGCGGCGGCGAGCACGGGCACTTCCATTGCTTCGTGCGTCCGCAGGGGGCTGACGGGCCGGTCCATCATCTGGCGGCCGTCGGCGTGGATGCGTTCGGGCGGCTCGTGCGCCTCTTCACGGTCAACCAGTGGGTGGTCGGCGACACCTGGCTCGATGCCGACGGCACGATCGCGCTCTTGCCGCGCTTCGACGTCCAGATGCCGCAGCCGTCCTATCTGGTCAATCGCTGGCTCACCGCCGTCTTCACCGCCTACGAGCCGGAAATCGCCAGCCTCATCCGCGAACGCGATCGCGTCCTTGCCGCCCACAGACCGGCGGGCGGGACGCCTGTGCATGAAGACCGCGCTCTCGAGATTGCTTCCGCATTGACGATCGGAAAAGCCTGAGCGCCTGCATACGGGGCCGCACCGAAACATGGCCGCCCTCCTCTCACGCCTTGAGGCGGAGACGAGGACCAGCCGGTTGCAGCGCTGCAGGATACGTCAGACGAAGGCCATGACGACGGCCGCGCCGACCACGATCAGCACGAGGCCGCCGATCAGCATGGGGAGAAGCGTGCTGGCGGAATCGGCCGTTTCGCCAACCGCCGCCGGCATCTTGTTCAGGCTCTTGTCCGGCATCTCAATCCTCGATCTCGCCGTTCTCATGCATGGCCGCCGCCGGCGCCGGCAGGCGGAAGAACATCGCGAGCTTCAGGCTTCGCGCGATCCGCTCGGCGCGTTCGACGAAGACCGCATCGACGCCCGGCGGACAGAGTTCTGCCGCCGTCTCGCGGAACAGGCCGAGCCAGATCGCGAAATCCTCCTCGCGCACGTCTTTCAGCTTCAGGTGCGCCGGCACGGGGCGTCCGTCATAGGAGCGCGTCTTGAGGATCACGGAGCACCAGAACTCGGTCATCTTCTCCAGATGCGGCTCCCAGTCGCCGCCGATGACGCGCGCGAAGATCGGCCCGAGCCGCTCGTCGCGACGCACCCGCGCATAGAAGTTGCGGACGAGCTTGCCGATGAAGGCGCGGTCGACCGCGGGGTGAACCAGCGGCGCTTCCGGCTGAGGCACGGCATGAACGGGGATGGAACCAGACATGGGGCGAGGACACGAAAGAAGCATATGATATGCCTCTTTATAACGGCGGGCGCCGGCGTTCAAGGCCACAGTCTCAACCTCGCTAGGGCGCCTTGCCGCAGGGCCTGCGAAACCGGTATATGATGTACCTGTTATCGGAGGCACCATCATTGCCGAAGGATGTTCGATGAGACTGAACCTCGGAACCGATTACGGCCTGCGCGTGCTCATGTATCTGCTGGCGCGGCCGGAGGAGCGGGCGCAGATCGAGACGATGGCGGAGACCTTCGCGATCTCGGCCCATCACCTCATGAAGGTGGTGCAGCGGCTTGCACGCGGCGGCTTCGTCGCAACCCATCGCGGCCGGGCGGGCGGCGTGGTGCTTGCGCGCGCCCCCGAAGGCATCAATCTCGGCGACGTCGTCCGGTCGCTCGAGACGGACTTCGCGCTCGTCGAATGCTTCTCGGAAAACGGCAGCGGCTGCTGCCTGATGCCGGCCTGCCGCCTGCGCGGCATCATGGGCGAGGCCCTCGGCGCCTTCGTCGCCACCTTCTCGAAATACACGCTCGCCGATCTCGCCGCGCGGGAGATGCGGCAGCTCCTGGCGGTTCCCGCCGTCGCGGGACCAGCGGCCCGCCATCCATAGATCGCTTCCACTTTTCCTGGAAAGGCATGAAAGGGGGCGCCCGTGCGGGACGCCCCCTCTGCCCCCGCTTGGGTGCGGGTCAGGACGACATCGGATAGATCAGCTTCGTGTGCGCGAGCTTCTTCGGCGCGACGGCGACGACCGATCCGTTCTGGATCTGCACGAGCACCGGCGGCGGAAGCGTGTTGTCGTGAAAGTGCGCGCCGCTCGAATTGAACTTGATCGGCCCGTAGAACGTCTGGATGTCCGTCTCGCCGATAATCTTGGCAAGCTGGGCGCGGTCGTCCTTGGAGAGGCCCGGGCCCTTGCCGAGCTTCTTAAGCGCAAGCTGGAGCACCTCGCCGGAAACAGCGCAGCCCGCCCCGGTATAGTCGACCTCGACGCCGTACTTCGCCTTGTAGTTCTTGGCGAACTCCTGGGCTGTGCCGAAGACGTCGTCCTTGTAGGGGAAGGTCGCGTCCCAGTCGACCAGCCCGAGGACGCCGTCGGCTTCCTTGCCGAGCGCCTTGATGAAAGCCGGTTCTGTGACGCCGTAATGCTGGATCAGCGCCTTCGGCATGAAGTTCTGCGCCTTCAGCGTCTTGACGACGTTGATGAGGATCGTGTCGTGGCCACCGACCGCGATGATGTCCGGCTTGTTGGCCGCGACCGCGCTGATGATCGGGCTCAAGTCGGCATTCGGCGGGAACAGCGTGTTGTTGGTGATCTTCAGGCCGGCCTCTTCGGCGCCCTTGGCGAAACCGGCCGCCGCGTCCTTCGAGAACGGCTCGTTGGCACCGATGATGGCCGCCGACATCGGCTTTGGGCTCGCCGTCGAGACGATGAACTTCAACGCCTTGTCCGCTGTGAGATCGACCGAAGGGATGATGCCGAAGGTGAATTGCGGCTTCGGCGTCCAGTTGCCCGGCGATTCCGCCGAGCCGGCGATGCACGGTACCTGGTATTTCGCGCAGATCGGGTTGATGGCGAGCTGGACGCCGCTGGTATAGGAGCCGAAGATCGCATCGACCTGCTCCTCGTTGATCAGGCGGCTTGCGGCTTCCGCACCCGCGGCCGGCTGGCTGCGGGAATCCTGCGAGATCATGCGGACCGGATATTTCTTGCCGCCGACCTCGATGCCGCCGCTCTTGTTCACGGTGTCGACCCAGAACTGGTAGCCGCGCTGGGCGAGTTGCCCGCCGGACGAATCCGCGCCGGAGAGTTCGAGGACGGCGCCGACCTTGAACTCCTTGCCCGATTCGGCCGCCCTTGCCGGAACCGTCAGCCGTCCGGTGCCGAGCACGGCTCCTCCTGCCGCCGCGCCCGCCAGTCCGAGCACCGTCCGGCGCGTCACCTTGCTATTGCTCATCGCACTTCTCCTCCCTTTGATGATCCTCCCCGGCCGCAGCACCGAGATAGATTT
>JBQCEN010000218.1:0-16396 GCA_051960215.1 Pararhizobium sp. | reverse complement strand
CATCGCCTTGAGGTCAAGTTTCCGAATGGTCGATCAGTTCACGACCGGACGGCTCGGATCCTTCGTCCATTCGGACATGGAGCCGTCATACATGGTCGCGTTCTTGTTGCCGAGGATCTCGTGGAAGGCGAACCAGTCGACGGTCGCGAGGTGCCCGGTATTGCAGAAGGTGATGTTCTTCTCGCCCTCCTTCAGCCCGAGCTTCTGCGACAGCGCCGCGATCGTCTGTGGGCTGGCGAAGCGGGCGTATTTGGCGCTGTAGAAGTCCGAGTTCGGCAGGTTCTTGGCGCCCGGCAGCGTGCCGGCCACCCGGTCGGCCGGACTCTTCACCTTGCCCTCGTACTGCGCCGGCGGACGGGCATCGACGAGCAGGGTCCCGTTCTTGAGCGCGGCCTGGACTTCGGCCGTGGTCGCGCGAAGCTGCGGCTGGACATCGGCGACGAAGGTCGTGGGCGTGCGGCTCGCCGGGTTGGCGACGCGGGCGCCGTCGACGGCGGCATACTGGCGCCAGCCGCCGTCGAGGATCGAGACGTTGTTGTCGCCCAGATACTTGAACGTCCAGTAGACGCGGGTCGCGGTGCCGAAATCGCTGGAGTCGGTGCCCCAGGGCACGATCACCACGTGATCCTTGTTGGAGATGCCGAGCTTGCCGATCAGGGCCGAGATCTGGTCGGTCGGCGGGACCTGGCCCGGCACGCCGTCGACCTTCGTGCGCCAACCGGCCGTCTCATAGGGCGCGACGGCGGCATTGGCGATATAGGGCTTGTCGCCGAGGTCGGTCTTCTCGATGTTGTCGCGGATGTCGAGGACGACGACGTCCTTGTCGTTCTGATGGGCGGTGAGCCAGGCGGTGTCGACGAGCGGCTGGCTCGTCTCAGCCGCCTGCGCCGCAAAGGGAGCCGCGACGGCAACGGCAAGAGCCAGGGCGAATGGTGCAAAACGCATGGATACGCCTCCTGAATTAAGTCGACGCAATATCCCGCAAAGACGGCACTGAGTTCAGCCCAGCGAATCCGAATCCTGGAAAGAACGCGGAATAACTTCCTGCAAATCGCCCCACCGCGAGCACGAACGTCTTCACCCGTTCGAGGAGCGCAACCTGTGCACGCTGTTCAGACGATGCGAGCCATAGGGGTTGACCCGCTGCCAATCGGGGCTGGAATTCGGGTCGCAGCCGGGCTGTTCTTTCCGGGGGACGCATCTCGGCCGTGGAATTCGGACGGAGCCGGATTGCCCGCGCGGGGAAACCGCGACAGGATCGTCAGCGCGTTACCGGAGAGGAGGCGATGCGGACATCGCGGCTCGAAGCCTTCAGCGACGGCGTGATCGCCATCATCATCACCATCATGGTTCTGGAGCTGAGGGTCCCGCACGAGCCGACGCTCGGCGCGCTCCTGCCGCTTCTCCCGGTGCTTCTCAGCTACATCCTGAGCTTCGTCTACGTCGGCATCTACTGGAACAACCACCATCATCTGCTCGCCGCCTGCGAGAGCGTCGAAGGCGCGATCATGTGGGCGAACCTGCATCTTCTCTTCTGGCTGTCGCTTGTGCCCTTCGTCACCGGCTGGATGGGCGAGAACCATTTCGCGCCGCTGCCGACCGCCCTCTATGGCTTCGTGCTCCTGATGGCCGCGGTCGCCTACTGGATCCTGCAGCGCGAGATCGTCCGGCGCGGCAGCGTCGACCCGCGCCTCGAAGCAGCCCTTGGCGGCGACTGGAAGGGCAAGGCCTCGCCCGTCCTCTACGTCACGGCGATGCTGGCGACGCTCGTCAGCCCGTGGATCTCCTGCGCGATCTATGCCGCCGTGGCGCTGATCTGGATCGTGCCGGACCGCCGCATCGAGCGGCTCTATGCGAAGGCCGCTCCCGCCCGCGACGAGTAAGGTGCGCCCGCACCGTCAGATCGCCTTGCAGACGCGCAGGAAGCCGATGAGCTGGGCTGCGACCATCGGCTTGCCGAAGCCGATGTAGAAGGGGCTCGTCGTGCCGTGGAAACGGTGGCGGAAGGCGGCCTGGCCCTTGATGTTGAAGATGCGCCGGTTGATGAGCTCCGAATCCTGGGCCCAGCTGAGGAACTGGCGAAGCCAGACGCTCTCGCGATGGCCGCTCGGCGCGATGCCGGCAACCGGCGCAAGCCCCAGCGTCAGGCGCTCCAGCCCCTCCTCGCGGAACCGGTCGGCGGCGTGCTTGGTCATGCCGATCTCCGCGTGCGACGTCGTACCGGGAAGCTTGCGCTTGAAGAAGCTCGTATAGCCGATGAGCCGTCCGGCGCGGTACATGGGATCGAAGTCGAGGAGCGCCGTCGCCGCCCCGTCCGGCGCGTGCAGCACGAACCGCCGCATCCCCGGCTGCGGTTCGGACGTGAACTTGCGGTTGAGGAAGGCCATTTCGCGCTTCCTGACGATCCGTTGCTCGCGCCAGCGCCGCGACAGCGTCTCGATGTCAAGCGCGGCGCGGCCGTCGCGGGCGCTGTCGGCGATGGTGTAGCCGTTCTTCAGAAGCCAGCGCTCCGAGTATCGCACGGTCTCCAGATGCTTGCCCTGGAAGCGGTGGTGCGCAAGGTCGAGGCAGGTATCGTAGCCCATGACGTTCAGCCGGTAGCCGAGCCCGGCGAGGACCTCGGCCGTCTGCCGTTCGATCTGGACGAAGCAAGGCCGCCCCGCCGCGGCGACGAAGCGGCGGATCAGCTCCGCCCGGTCTTGCGGTGCCGCGACCGGATCGCCGAGCGCGAAGATCGTCCCCATCTTGGCCGCAAAGGCGATGTAGCCGCGGGCGTCGCCGAAATAGGAGAGGCCGTTCTGGACGGCGGAGGAATAGGCGATCGAAAAATCCCCGTGCCGTCTGACGGCGTCGAGCCGCTCCTCCAGCGACAGCGTCGCGCGCGGTATGGCGGGCAGCCTTCGGTCGGCGAGGGTATCGAAGAAGCGGCGGAAGGACGCCATGGGTCGCATCAGCTCGAAAGGGGTGTGCGGATTTCCGCCAGGCGGATTGCCTGCGCGGCGAATTGCCGGTTTACAAGGCGCACCGGGACCTGTTTCTTCCGGCGCGCGTGCTCAATACCCTCGTCCCGTCCGGAGACGGGCGGACGCGGGTCACTTTGACAGGATCGTACAGAATGCCGGATGAAGCATCGGCCGGAACGAATATCGTGAACGTCATCATCATAGGTGCCGGGGCGGTCGGCCTGGCGACAGCCTATAACCTTCGGCAGGCCGGTCTGGAAATACAAATTCTCGATAAGGCTGAACGACTTGGTGATCAGTGGCGCCGCCGCCACGCCAAGCTGCACGTCAACACGCATCGTGCCCGCACGCAGCTTCCGGGCATGCCCTTCCCGAAGGGCACGCGGTCGTTCCCCTCAAAGGACGTGCTCGCTGACTACCTCGAGACCTATCCGCGGCACCTCGACCTGCCGCTCGAGATCGGCGTCGAGGTGCTGGCGATCGACCAGGTGGACGGCGTGTGGCAGATCAAGACCGACCGCGGAACGCGCCGTGCCCGCAACGTCATCGTCGCGACCGGGCGCGACCGGATTCCCTGGCTGCCGGACTGGCCGGGCGCCGCCGGTTTCACCGGACGGATCGTCCACTCGGCCGATTTCGGCCGCGCGACGGATTATGCCGGCAAGAGGGTGCTGGTGATCGGCTCGGGGAATTCGGGATTCGACGTCCTCAATCATCTCTCGCGGGTGGCCAGGGAGACCGTCTGGCTGGCGGTGCGCGGCGGTCCGTCGCTGCTGCCGAAGCGCTTCATGGGCGTCGCCGTGCAGCAGCTCTCGCCGCTCTTCGCGCCGCTGCCGGACAAGATGGTCGACCGGCTGATCGGCTTCGTCGGCCGGCTCGCCTTCGGCGACCTGACCCGCCATGGCATTCCCCGAGACAAGGTCGGCGCGCAGACCCGGCTGAAGACCATGGGGGCCGCGACCTCGATGGACGACGGCGCCGTCGCCGCGATCAAGAAGGGGCGGATCACGGTCGTCCCGGCGCTCGAGCGTTTCGACGGCCCGCACGCGGTGCTCGTCGACGGACGGTCGATCGAGCCCGACGTCGTCATCGCCGCGACCGGCTATCGCGCCGGTCTCGATTCGATGGTGGGGCACTTGAGCGTGCTCGACGAGCACGGCTTCCCGCGCTTCAGCGGCCCGGAGCAGATGCCAGGCAAGGAGGGCCTCTGGTTCGTCGGCATGCAGCCGACCGTCACCGGCTTCTTCCATGAGGCGACGGTGCAGGCGAAACGGATCGCACGGTGCATCAAGCAAGCCGGGTGAGGGCGATGGAGGGGAGGGGCGTCTCCGCAGGGGTCAGTGCGAGGCCCGGCGATGTTGCCGATCAAAGCGCGCGGTCTCCCGCGCGGCAACGGCGTAGACGACCGCGCCCGCCAGGCCGAAGCCGAGCGGAACGCCAAAGATCATGAGGATTTCGATGCCGCTCGTCGCAATGATCTCAACATTTGCTGTGCCATTGATGTAGGGCCACGCTCATTGCGAAGCAAGCAGCGAAGGTAACCGCCATGGACAGGAGCGACGCGGCACCGCCGCTCGAGGAAATGTACGAGATCGACGGCGCGAAGCCTCCGATCGTTAGAAGCGCGATCGCGATGCCGTTGAAATAGACGGCAGTGAGCTTGGCGCGCTCGTTATGCCGGGTGGTATCGACATCCTCCATCCGCGCCTCGTCTGCCGCTCAATAGGCATATTCCGCGAAGACCGGTTCCACCGACTCGTTCCATCGGCCGTGGTAGGGGTCGAGCATCGCTTCCGCAGCGGTCTTGCCGCGGGCGGTGATCTCCTCGAGCGGCGCCAGGAAGTGGGCTTCGTCGTGGCCCTCGGCGTTCAGGCGTCCGCGCGCCTTGAGCCCGCGCCGGGCGATGGCGAGAACGTCTCGCGCGACCTGATGGAGCGAGCGGTTGTGGATGATCGCATCGAGGCCGGCGCGCGGCACGGCGTTGCGCAGCGCATTCGTCTCCTCGAAGGTCCAGTCCCTCGTCAGCGCCTCCGCCTCGCCGAGCGCGCCGTCGTCATAGAGGAGGCCGACCCAGAAGGCCGGCAGCGCGCAGATGTTGCGCCACGGGCCGCCATCGGCGCCACGCATCTCGAGGAAGCGCTTCAGCCGCACGTCGGGAAAGACCGTCGAGAGGTGGTTGGCCCAGTCGCCCATGTTCGGCTGCCAGTCCTCGACCTGGCCCTCGAGGGCGCCGTCCATGAACTGGCGGAAGGTGATGTCGGTGCAGTCGCGGTACTTGCCGTCGCGCATGATGAAGTACATCGGCACGTCGAGCGCCCATTCCGCGTAGTCCTTGAAGCCGAATCCCGGCTCGAAGGCGAAAGGCAGGAGGCCGGCGCGCCGGTTGTCGACATCGGTCCAGACGTCACCGCGCCAGGAGAGGAAGCCGTTCGGCCGGCCCTCGGTGAACGGGGAGTTGGCGAAAAGGGCGGTCGCGAGCGGCTGCAGCTTCATCGAGACCTGCATCTTCCGCCGCATGTCCTCTTCGGACGAGAAGTCGAGGTTCACCTGGATCGTGCAGGTGCGGTACATCATGTCGAGGCCCTTGGTGCCGACCTTCGGCATGTAGTTCGTCATGATGTCGTAGCGCGATTTCGGCATGCGCGGCGTCTCCGCCCGCGACCAGGTGGGACTGCCGCCGAGGCCGAGGAAGCCGATGCCGAGGGGCGCGGCGATCTCGCGCAGCTGCGCGAGATGCGCGTTCGATTCACGGCATGTCTGGTGGATCGTCTCGAGCGGTGCCCCGGAGAGTTCGAACTGTCCGCCCGGCTCCAGCGAGATCGCGCCCTGGCCGGTCGGCTCGACAAGGCCGATGATGCGGCCGGCGTCGACGATCGGCTCCCAGCCGAGCATCGCCTCCATGCCGCGCAGCAGCGCCGAGATCGAGCGTGGCCCCTCGTACGGCACCGGGCGGTTGCCGTCGACGAAGAAGGCGAACTTCTCGTGCTCGGTGCCGATGCGGAAGGCGTCCTTCGGTTTGCAGCCGGCAGCGATGTAGGAGACGAGGTCCGCCTCGGATGAGATCGGCGTCCGGTCGGTCATATCACGGGCCATGGAGCCTCACTTCGCAACTCGGGATGGCCCGGCAGATCGCCGGGCGCCAGAAAAGGTGGTGCGTGCTTTGCGCGAATCCTGGACCCGCGCAAGCGAAATCCATTGAAGCGTCATCGCGTGCCGCTGAACGAGGCCCGCTACCGCCAGTCGCCGACGGTCGCCTGCAGGATGGCGAGAGCCGCGACCGCCGCCGTGTCGGCCCTGAGGATGCGTGGCCCGAGCGGGATCGCCGTCACCGAGGGATGGCCGCGCAACGTCCGCCGCTCCTCCTCGGAGAACCCGCCCTCCGGACCGACGAGCAAGGCAAATCGTTCCTCTGAAACGCTTTTCAAGGCGGTGACCGGATTTTGCGTCTCCGCGCCCTCGTCGCAGAAGAAGAGGCGGCGCCCGGCGTCCCAGGTCTCGATCAGTGCTTCGAGCTTCACCGGCTCGCGCACGTCCGGGACGGCGAGCACGCCGCACTGCTCCGCCGCCGCGATGACGTTCGCGACGAGGCGCTCCGTCTTCAGCCGATGCACCTGCGTGTGCTGCGTCAGGACGGGCTGCAACGCGCTGGCGCCCATCTCGACGGCCTTCTGCACCATATAGTCGAGCCGCCCGACCTTGAGCGGCGCGAAGAGATAGACGAGGTCGGCCGGCTCCGGCTGCGGCCGCGTCTGTTGCACGACGGTGAGGAGGACGCGCTTCTTTGCGGGCAGCGAGAGCCGCGCCTTCCATTCGCCGTCCCGGCCGTTGAAGATGAGAATCTCCCCGCCGTCGCCGAACCGCAGCACGGTCGTGAGATAGTGAGCCTGGTCGCGATCGGCCTCGACCGTCGCGCCCTCCTTGAGAGGCGCGTCGACGAAGAGGCGCTGCATCCTGAAGTTTGCGCGCATCGGCGTCTTCTGGATGAGCCGCCGGCCGATTTCAAGCCGACGTTGGATCTGAGACAGGACGATAGCCGGCGCGGAGCGCTGCGACGGTCGATGGCGGCGTCACGAGGCGCAGATCGCGCCCGGAGAGCCGGTCGAGCGGCAGCGGGTCGCCATAGCCCTCGAACGACCACGGCCGCGCCGCCACGCCCCGCAGCAGGCAGGCGGCCCCGTCGACGGCGATCATCGCGCCGTCCGGAAGCGTCGCGAGCGCGCTACGGTCGAGCGGCAGTGTTGCATGGCCGGCGGCGACCCGTTCGCCGTGCAGGACGGCGTCGATCTCGGCCACGCGCATCGCCGGCCGGCCGCGGCCTTCGGCAAAGGCCTCGGCGAATGCGACCGCATCGGCGCGGCGGCATTCGAAGCAGGGTCGGTGGCCGGCCGCGAGCGCCGTCGCCTCGTCGAGGAAGAAGAGCTCCGTGTAGCGCGACGGCGACATGACGGTCCGGCGCCGGCCCTTGAATTGGCAGACGCAGATGAGCCAGGCCTTCGTTGTCCAGCGGCGCTTGAGGAGCGTCCGTGTCCTGCCGTCGCCGTCGTGGATGATGCCGCGATTGCCCATGAAGGCGCCGCGGGCGGCGACCGCATGGATCGCGCCGAAGGGGTCGACGCGGTTCTGTAGCGGCATGCGTCAGCTCGCCCGCTGGGCAAGTGCGGAGGCGACGCCGGCGCTGACGAGGAGCGCGGCGCCGGTGCGGGTGGCGCGGCGGATCACCTTCGGGCGGCGGATCAGCCGGCGCGCCGAGGCGGCAAGCAGCGCGTAGGTGGAGGCGACGGATGTTCCGAGCACGACGAAGGTGACGATGAAGGTCGCCGCCTGCGGCGCGAACGGCCGGTCGTGCGTGATGAACTGCGGCACGAAGGCCATGAAGAAGATGATGCTCTTCGGGTTCAGCGCGGTCACGAGGAAGGCGTCGCGGAAGACGTGGCGGCGGCTGACGGCGGCCGGTTCGGCTGCGTCGATCGTCGGCAGCGTGACCGGCGACCGCCACATCTTGATGCCCACATAGATGAGATAGGCGGCTCCGGCCCATTTCACGAGCATGAAGGCAGTGGCGGACGCGGCAAGGAGCGTACCGACGCCGAGGAGCGACAGGCTGGTCGCGACGATGTCGCCGAGCGTCACCCCGAACAGGCTCGCGAGCGCGACACGCCGGCCGTGGGCGAGCGCCTGGCCGATGACCATGATGAGCGTCGGGCCGGGGATGACGAGAAGCACGAGGCTTGCTGCGACGAAGGCGAAGAAGGCGGCTGGACTGACGGGCATGGCGCTCTCGCGTGACTTTGCCCGAAGCAAGCGCGCTTCCCGACGCGCTGTCAATCCGCGCCGGCGCTCAGACGAAGAGGGCGTGGAGGATGAGGTAGACGACGGCGGAGAGGCCCGCGGAAGCGGGCACCGTCACGACCCAGGCGGCGATGACGGTCATGAAGTGCGAGCGGCGGACGAGTTTGCGGCGCCGTACCTCCTCGTGCGCGCCGATCTTCGGCGGGCGCCTGCGGTGGCGCTTCGCGTTGCGCCGGATATAGGCGGCGCGGCGCTTCGAGCGGCCGGTGTACCACTCGCGGAAGAAGCCGACGCCGAAGACCGCCCCCACGGCGATGTGCGTCGAGCTGACCGGCAGGCCGAGCCATGAGGCGAAGATGACGGTGACGGCGGCCGAGAGCGCCACGCAATAGGCCCGCATCGGGTTCAGCCGCGTGATCTGCTGGCCGACCATGCGGATGAGCTTCGGGCCGAACAGCATCAGGCCGAGCGAGATGCCGAAGGCACCGACGACCATCACCCAGAGCGGGATCGAGACGCTGTTTCCCACCCTCCCGGCCTCCGTCGCGCTGACGATGGCGGCGAGGGGGCCGACGGCGTTCGCGACGTCGTTCGCGCCATGGGCGAAGGAGAGCAGCGCGGCCGAGAAGACGAGCGGGATCGTGAAGAGCTTCCGCAGCGACTGGTTGCGGTTCTCGAGCCCCTTCGACTGGTGTCGGATCAGCGGCCGGCAGACGAGCCAGGTGACGACGCCGAAGACGAGGCCGGCGATGCAGGCATCGGCGAGCGAGACCGGCGTGAAATGCGCCACGGCCTTCATCATGAGATAGGCGGCGAAGGCGCCGCTCATCAGCGCGATCAGGATCGGCACCCAGCGTCGCGCCGCGGCGATCTTGTCGTCCTGATAGATGATGAAGGTCTTGACGAAGGCGAGGCAGGCAGCGGCGAAGATGCCGCCGATGAGCGGCGAGACGATCCAGCTTGCCGTGATCGAGCCGATGACGGACCAGTGCACGGCGGAAAGGCCGACCGCCGCGATTCCGGCTCCCGTCACGCCGCCGACGACGGCATGCGTGGTGGAAACCGGCGCGCCGAACCACGTCGCGACGTTGACCCAGAGCGCCGACGAGACGAGGGCGGCCATCATGACCCAGACGAAGATTTGCGGATCGGCGACGTTGGCGGGGTCGACGATGCCGCTGGAGATCGTGTCGACGACGTCGCTGCCGGCGACGAGGGCGCCGAGCGTTTCGAAGATCGCCGCGATGATGAGTGCGCCGCCCATCGACAGCGCCTTCGATCCGACGGCCGGGCCGACATTGTTCGCGACGTCGTTGGCGCCGATGTTGAGCGCCATGTAGGCGCCGATCGCGCCGGCCGCACCGATGATGACGGCATTGCTCGACGCGGTGACGAAGCTCGCCGCGAAGACCACGACGACGGCGACGAAGACGAGCGCGATCCCGGGAGCGACGAGCGAGCGCGACACGAAGCCCGCGGCCTCCTCCACGTAGGAGAGCTTGTCGAGGTCCTTGTCGAGCGTCGGTTTCAGCGCTTCGACGGTCGTTCTCGCCACGGGCGGAGCCTTTTCTCGGAAGTGGCAATCATGCGTCGGCCAATCGGGCGCAGGCATGATTGTTCCCGTTTCTGGGTGATATCCGGCCGGTGGGGCGAGGCCGGACGCCGCGGCTTAGCCGCTCGCGGCCGGCCGAACAAGTCCGGGGCTCGGGGAGAGGCGAGGAGGCTACGGTCTGAACGACCGGATGATCGCCTTCAAACCCGGCTCCTGGACGCGGCTCGCCGCCTCTTCGGGCGGGAACCAGGCGATCTCGCGCTGGCCCTTCTCGCGGAAGTTCTTCTCGGAGCCTGAGTATTCGAGCGCGTGGAGCTGCACGATGCAGCGGACCTTGAGGCCGCCACGCATCGTCTTCGGATAGGCGAAGCGGCCGATCGGCTTCTCCGAGACCCGGCCGCGCACGCCCGCTTCCTCGAACGCTTCGC
The DNA here is from genome assembly GCA_051960215.1 of Pararhizobium sp. Lineage (GTDB taxonomy): Bacteria > Pseudomonadota > Alphaproteobacteria > Rhizobiales > Rhizobiaceae > Pararhizobium_B. The sequence continues at coordinate 6,164 of JBQCEN010000218.1, read as the reverse complement.
GCGCGGCAACCTCGCTTGCCGAACGGCCGGCCATCGGCCAGCCCTTGGGCGTGACCCAGCGGCCCGTGTCGCGGCTGGTGATCAGCAGGATCTCGTGACCGCCCTTCTTCTTCAGCCGGTAGCAGAGCGCGCCGAACTGCATGCGCGGCGGGCGGCCGAAGAGCAGGCGCATCTCGCCGGCAATCGTCCTCCAGAAATCCCTGCTGCGCATCGCCGGAAAGGCGGCGACCCGGGGCATGTTCACGCTCGACCTCCTTCCGAAGGCAACGCCGATCGACCGGCGCCTCGAGCACCGGCGGGATAGTCCATCAGGTGCGGAGCGACGGCGAATCAGCCTCTACGATGATAACCGAAGCTGCTTCGAACCAGAAAGGAATTGTAAGCCGGCTTTGCAAGTCCCTGCGGCAGCCGGCCGCAAGCCGCCACCCCGGCGAGGACAAGGTCAGCCGACGACGAGGATGTGGAGCGCCCGCGGCCCGTGCGCGCCGAGAAGCAGCGTCTGCTCGATGTCGCCCGAACGCGACGGACCGGTGACGAGGTTGACGACGCGCGGCATCGCCCCCTTGCCATAGAGCGCGCGCACCTTCTCCCAGACCGTTTCGAGGTCGCCGGCGATGTCGTTGGCGTTGACGACGACGATGTGGTGCTCGGGCAGGAAGTTGAGCGTCGTCGGGTTCTCCGGCCCCGCGGCGAGCGCCAGCGTCGCCGTCTCGGCGACGGCGCCGAGCGCATGGCTGAGGCCGACCATGTCGTTGCCGTCACTGGCGCCGTGCTTCACGGTCAGCGTCGACTGCGCGCCCCAGGGCGCGGCCGCCAGCCGGTCGTCGCCGCCGACCCGGACCTCCGACGGCAGGTTCTTGTTCCTGAGATACCGGGCGACGGCTTCGGGCACCGCGCCGTAGTTCGTCAGGCGCTCGACGGTCGCGTTCGCCTTGATCGCCATCTCGCGGAACAGCGCGACCCGCTCGGTCGTCGGCAACTGCCCGCGCTCGGGGATGACGCCGCGCGGCGCCATCCGCATGCGTTCGTCCACCGCGTGGCGGCGCGCGGCATCGTCGGCGGCGGCGGTCTTCAACGAGCCGCGGATACGGTTGAGGATCGCCTCCCGGCCGCTCATGTGCGCTTCTCCGTGCGTCCGTCGCGTTCCGACCATGCCTGGAGGAAGGTGCGGCCCTCCGGCGCCGGCATGTCGCGGTATTTCGTCCAGCCGCCGGCGAGCGGCAGGCTCTTGATGGCGCGGCTGGAGCCGCCGAAGTGCGAGAGGAGCGGCATCGCGAACGACACGGCAGCGCGATAGAGCTTCGGCCGCTTGGCGAAGAAGGCCCAGAAGCCGAGGCCGTAGCGCTGGCTTGCCGGCGAGAGGTGGCGCTCGAACTCGCGCTCGCGCCAGTGCCGCATCATCTTCGGCAGCGGGATGCGCATCGGGCAGACGGCTTCGCAGCGCCCGCAGAAGGTCGAAGCATTCGGCAACTGCCCCGCCTTCTCGATGCCGTTCAGCGACGGCGTGAGCACCGCGCCCATCGGGCCCGGATAGACCGAGCCGTAGGCGTGGCCGCCGACGGCGTGATAGACGGGGCAGTGGTTCATGCAGGCGCCGCAGCGGATGCAGCGCAGCATCTCCTGGTATTCCGTGCCGAGCATCGAGGAGCGGCCGTTGTCGAGGAGCACCACGTGGTACTCCTCCGGCCCGTCCGGATCGCCCGGCCGCCGCGGCCCGGTCGAGAAGGTCGTATAGACCGACATGTCTTGCCCCGTCGCCGACCGGGCAAGCACCCGCAGGATCTGCGCCGTGTCCTCCAGCGTCGGCACGATCTTCTCGATCGAGGCGACGACGATGTGGACCTTGCCGAGCGTCTGCGTTAGGTCGCCGTTGCCCTCGTTGGTGACGATCACGGAGGAGCCGGTCTCCGCGACGAGGAAGTTGGCGCCGGTGATGCCGACATCCGCCTCGAAGTATTTCTGCCGGAGCACCGCGCGGGCCTCGGCGAGCAGCGACACCGGCTCGGAAAGGTCGCGCGCCTCTTCCAGATGCGTGTGCGCCCGGCGGAAGTCGCTCTCCACCTGGTCCTTGTTGAGGTGGACGGCGGGCGCGATGATGTGGCTCGGGTGCTCGCCGCGAAGCTGGATGATGTATTCGCCGAGATCCGTCTCGACGGCCGTCACGCCGTTTGCGGCGAGATAGTCGTTGAGCCCGATCTCCTCGGTGATCATCGACTTGCCCTTGGTGACGGTCTTCGCCTTCGCCTTGCGGCAGATCTCGAGGATCGCCTTTCGGGCATCCTCGGCCGTCTCCGCCCAGTGGACGTGGCCGCCGGCCTCCGTCACCTTCTTCTCATAGGCCTCGAGGTAGAGGTCGAGGTGGTTCAGCGTGTGGTTCTTGATATCGCGCGCATTGTCGCGCAGCCGGTCAAATTCCGGCAGCGCGTCGACAGCGTGCTGGCGCTTGTCGATGAAGCCGCGCTCGACGTTGCGCAGCGCCCGCTGCAACTGCTCGTCGGCGAGCGCCCGAACCGCATGGGATTTGAATTGGTTGGCTGTCAGTTCCATGGCGCTCTCACCGCTTCCCCGTTCCCGCGATCGCCGGCTGGTCGGTCATGCCGGCGAGCACCTCGGCGACGTGGCGCACCTCGATGGTCGAGCCCTCGCGCTTGAGCTTGCCCGCCATGTTCATGAGGCAGCCCATGTCGCCGGCAAGCAGCATGTCGGCGCCCGTCGCGGTGATCGTCTTCACCTTCTTCGTCACGATGGCGTTGGAGATGTTGGAGAACTTGACGCAGAACGTGCCGCCGAAGCCGCAGCAGACGTCGGCATCCGGCAGTTCCGTGAGCGTCGTCCCCTCGACCGTCGAAAGCAGCCGCCGCGGCTGCTCGCGCACACCGAGCTCGCGCAGGCCCGAGCACGAGTCGTGATAGGTGACGGTGGCATCGAGCCGCGCGTCGAGATCCTCCACCTTCATCACGTCGGCAAGGAACGAGACGAGCTCGTGCACCTTCTCGGAGAACCGCAGGCTCCGCGCCTCCCATGCCGCGTCACCCGCGAAGAGCCCCGGATAGTGCTTCTTCAGCATCGAGGCGCAGGAGCCGGAGGGCGCGACGACGTAATCGAAGTCCTCGAAGGTCTCGATCACCTGCTCGGCGATCGCCCGGGTGTCGGCACGGTCGCCGGAATTATAGGCCGGCTGGCCGCAGCAGGTCTGCGCCATCGGCACATGCACGATGCAGCCGGCTTCCTCGATCAGCTTGGCCGCGGCGAAGCCGACTGTCGGCCGGAAAAGGTCGACGAGGCAGGTGGCAAAGAGGCCGACGTCCGGCTTCCGCGCCTCGCTCGCGGCCGACGCGGCGGTTTCCTGAACGCTTTCACTCACTCTATCGTCTCCGCATCTGCATGGCTTGTCCCGGTGACGGCCGGCGTTGCGCGGCGCTGCTCGAGCCGCAGTTTCGAGACCCGCTCCCAATCGCTCGACCGCTCCGCCTCGTGGACGGAGGCGGCGACGAAATCGATATGCGCTGCGGCGGCCGCGCGCGCCGCCGCCGCGTCTCCGGCGATCACCGCGTCGTGGATCGCCATGTGCTGGGCGAGCAGCGCCTCGCGCGCGCCGGCAAAGGTGTAGATGAGCGTGCGATTGTAGAACACGCCCTCGCTGAGCAGCCGGTAGCACGAGCGCAGCGTATGCAAAAGGATGATGTTGTGCGCGCACTCGCCGACGGCGCTGTGGAACTCCACGTCGAGCGCCGCCTCGCGCGCGAAATCATCCTCGGCGAAGGCCCCGCGCATCGCAGTGACGATGCGCCCGAGGAGGTCCCGGTCGGCGGCCGTCGCACGGCGGGCGGCGTAGGCGGCGGCGATCCCTTCGACGTCGCGCCGGTATTCGAGATAGTCGAGCGTCGCCTTGCGGTGGCGCGAGACGAGCTCGCGGACGGGCTCGCTGAAGACCTGGCCGATGACGTCTGCGACCCGGGTCCCGTCGCCCTGGCGGCTGAGGAGCAGCCCGCGCGTCTCGAGCTCCTTCAACGCCTCGCGCAGGATCGGCCGCGACACGTCGAGCCGGCGCGAGAGCTCGCGCTCGCCGGGCAGCCGGTCGCCGACCCGCAGCACCCCTTCGAGCACCAGGCTCTCGATCTGGCGCACGACGGCGTCCGCCGTCCGGCCATGCTCGATGCGCCCGAAAATGTCCGGCGTCATGCTTCCCGTCCTGGTCCGCCCGTCGCTGCCGATCGGCGCAGGCTAGCAACCGCGTCGCCGACTGGTCAATAAATTTGTCCAGTTTGCGGTGAGGGTCTGCCTTGCGTGCTCGGAAGGCCGGACCATCCGGCGGCTTGTCGGCAGCCGGGGGACAAAGGATAGTCTCCCGCTTCGACGGGAGCCGAGGGATCGATGACGGGAACGGATGGCGAAATCTTGAACGGCAGCTTCGGCTTTCCGGCAGCGGCGGCGCGGGCGCTCGCGCTTGGTGAGGTGCATGCCCGGCCCTATCCGCTGGTGACGCCGCCGCGCGCCATCGTCCAGCTCGCCTTCATGACCGATGGCGGGGCGGTTCCCGGCGGCGCCTCCCTCGACCACGCCGTGCTCTGCGACCTCAGCCGGTCGAGCGGCGTCGCCCCGCCGCAGCGGGAGGCGCGCCATCATACGATGCCCTGCGGCAACGGCATGCTGCGCTGGGAGCGCCACACCGAGTTCTCGACCTATTCGTGGGAGGGGCCGGTGCCGGAGACCTTCGGCGGCGACATCACCGGCCATCCCTTCGGCCGCAGCTTCAAGGCGCCGGGCAGCCTGATATCGGGCGTGCGGCTGGAAATCCGTCGCTCGCTGCCGGAGATCGAGACGGTGATCGCCGGCTTCGACGCGCAGAGCCTCTGCTATTCCGAGGTCGAGGGCGGCCGGGCGGCGGCCCTCACGGACTTCCGGCAGGACCGCGACGGGCTGACCCGCATCCTCGTCGTCGACCGCGATCTTTCGCCGGCCCGCGCAGGAGCTCTGTCGCAGCGCCTGATCGAGATCGAGACCTACCGCACGCTCGCCATGCTCGGCCTTCCGCTCGCCCAGTCGCTCTCCCCGCAGATCCGGCGGATCGAAGAGGGCTTGAGCGCGATCACCAACCGCATGCGCAGCGAGGCCCGGCAGGCGAGCGGCGAGCTTCTCGACGAGATCACCGACCTTGCGGCGGAACTCGAGGCGGGCGCGGCGGCGTGCCTCTACCGCTTCGGCGCGAGCCGCGCCTATGACGGCATCATCGAGGAGCGGATCGCGTCGCTGAAGGAGCAGGCGGTCGCCGGCTACGACACCTGGGGCGCCTTCCTGCAGCGTCGCCTGGCTCCGGCGATGCGCACCTGCCGTTCGGTGGAGGAGCGCCAGGCGAACCTGTCGCGCAAGCTCGCGCGGGCGACGGCGCTGCTGCGCTCGTGGATCGACGTCGACCTGGAGCAGCAGAACAGCGCGCTCCTCAAGTCGATGAACCAGCGCGCCCGCCTGCAGCTGCGCCTGCAGCAGACGGTCGAAGGCCTGTCGGTCGCCGCGATCTCCTATTACGTCGTCGGCCTGTTCGCCCATCTGGCGCGGGCGCTGCAGGACGCGGGTCTGCCGGTCGCGGAGGGGCCGCTGACGGGTTTCGCCGTCCCGGTCATCGTGCTCGTCGTCTGGCTACTCGTCCGCTCGATCCGTCGGCGCCATCACGAGGACGACGGCGATTGACGGGGATCATTCGGCGGCGTCGGTCCGCAGCACGTCCGTGTCCCAGTAGGGCATCGGGCCGTATAGGTCGGCGAGGTAGTCGATGAAGACGCGGACCTTCGCCGGCAGGAAGCGCCGGCTCGCATAGAGCGCGTGGATGGCGACGTTGCGGGAGCCTTCGTATTCCGGAAGCACCTGCACGAGGCGCCCGTCGGCGAGTTCCTGCCCGATGTCCCAGGTCGAGCGCAGGGCGATGCCGACGCCGCCGATCACGCATTCGCGCACGACTTCGCTCGAATTCGTCTGCAGCGGGCCCGTCGGACGGTGGAGGAGCGGGCCCTGCGGCCCTTCGAGCTTCCACGGCTCGCCATTGTGCGGCGGGATGCAGACGTGGTTCGCCAGGTCTTCGAGCCCGGCCGGCCGGCCATGCCGCTCGATATAGCCCGGTGCGGCGCAGAGGATGCGCCGCACCGGCGCGAGCTTGCGGGCGACGAGGC
>JBQCEN010000217.1:0-10976 GCA_051960215.1 Pararhizobium sp. | reverse complement strand
AGCAGCACATGTTTCAAAGCCGGCTTGCGCCTTGCCGCCGTGTCCGCTGCTGAGGGCGAAGACCGCACTTTCAGGCGAGATAGAAGTCGGCCTATCCAACGGTATGGCTTCGTGAGCCGCCAAGATCGGCTGTCGTAAACCTGTCGTAAGCGGATATCGAATTCCTCTGCCTGGCGTCGAAACTCTTCCGTTTTCCGCAAGAGTTCCTCGCGATCGCCAGTCATCGACGAAAGACTGGCCCGCAGCTCTTTCGTCTGCTCTTCAAGATCGCCGCGTTCGCTTCTCGCCTCGGCGAACTCTCGGCGAAGCTGGGCTATCTGCTCCGCAAGGGCCTGTTTCTCGTCCCAAACACGTGTCAGAGACGTGCTCAGCGAATTCATATCCGCGTTCATGCCTGACAGCCGGTTTGTCAGGACTTCCGTCCGCGAATGCATTTCGGTGTAGGCATCGTTCAGCATGGCGACGGCTGAATCGTGTGCCGCGGAGGCTTCCTTGTGCTTTACGGCGAGTTCTTCGGAGATCTTACGCAAGGCGTTGCTTTCCAAACGAGCGGCCTCGACGGCCGCGTTTTCGCGCGCTTCTACCCGGCGAATGATATTCCGGTAGACGGCCGGGGGCAGCTCGTTGACCGGAGCGGACGCGCCGTCTGGCGCCGTGCGAGCCGGGGCATTGGCCCGGCGCAAGGCAAGGACGCTCTCGATCGTCTCCTCCGACGTCCCGGTCTCCCGCAGGATCGCGTGCGCCTGCGCTTCGATCTGTTCGAAGAAAGCACGTTCGTCGTCGCTGAAAACCGATTGCGGGATACGGCAATCGGCGAACGAGAAGCCGCCGACGCCGACTTCGGCCAGGGCGTCGGTCACCCGCCTGCGCTCGTCGTCCGACGTCGACAGCGCGTCGATGCTGACCAGAAGGTCGGCGTGTGCCTGCCCCTCGATCAGGCCCGACAGCCACAGCGTGTAATAGGCGAGATAGCTGTGTTCAGGCGAGGGCCGCCGGGCATAGAAGTGCTCGAGTTCGCGGCGGGTATCGGCATCGTGCCAAGGCTCGAAGCCGATGCGACGCCGCAGTTCCTCGATCGCCTCCGGCGGGTTGAGCGCGTTCAGGGCGAGCAGCTGCGCGATCTCGAAATAGTCGGTCGACTTGTAGGACCACCATTGATCCCACGGATTGCGCCAGAGATAGGCATGGTGGCCGCCGAGGGCGGCCTTGAGCTTGCCGATCCGGCTCGACGTCCGGCAGTCCTGGAAGAACGCGCGCTGCGGCGCCGCCTTCACCAGTGCGGCGAAGTAGGCGGCCGTGTCGACCCCTTCGGCGCCGCCGAAATAGTCGTCGTAGACCATCGGCTTGGCGATGACGTCCTTCCAGGCGTCGTAGGTCTCGTAGAGCTCCAGGAAATAGGGCCGGTCGAGTTGCGGATGGCGCAGCGCCTTGCGGTTGTCGCTCGTCGTGCCGAGAAGGATTTCCCTGTCGCCGAGGGACCAGATGACCTCTTCGTGCAGCGGTTCCTGGAAGCAGGTGAAGCCGCTCTCATGCTTCCTGAAGAGGCTGAACATATACGTGCTGCCGCTTCGGAAGAGCGAATGGCAGAACAGGGGGTCGCCGTGCTGGCTCTTGCTTTCGGTCATTGCTGGCAGATCGTGAACTTGGCCTTCAGCGCCGCACTTCCGATGAAGTACGGCCTGTCCGAATTGACGACATCGAAAACGATCGCATTCTCCGCCTTGTGATAGCAGCCGTCGATATGGGTATGGTTGCGGTGGAGCCCGTAGTTGACCGCGTAGGATCCGGGACCGAGCTCGCAATCGAAGTCGAGGGTGGAAACGATGACGTCGCCGGGCGCCAGCCGGGCGAGCTGCTGGCCGGTATGCCACGTGTTCGTGCCCCAGATCACGTGGCCGGTCCGATCCGTGATGCGGTGGCCGATGACGAGGTGATCGAGGACGTTGGTCACCCTTATCCAGCTCTTCACCGACAGCGTCTGGCCGACGCGGGCGGTGTTGATCGGCTCGCCGGTCGCGCGGTCGACGAGCTCGATGCGTTCCATCACCGCGTCGCGGCTGCCGAATTCCGATTGCAGCCAGCCCTGCTTGTTGCGCCGCTGCTCGAGCGTCAGCTTGGCGTTCTCGCGCTCGGCGATCAAGGCGTTGTAGTAGTCGACGATCTCGTCTGGGAGGCCATCCTTCAGGACCTTGCCCTTGTCGAGCAGGATCACCCGGTCGCAGAGCGCCCTGACGTCGCCCATCGCATGGGTGACGAGCAGGATCGAGGTGCCCTCCTCCTTGAACTGGCGGATGCGGTCGAAGCTCTTGTGCTGGAAGTAGCTGTCGCCGACGGAGAGGACCTCGTCGACGATGAGCAGGTCCGGGCGCTTCGCCGTCGCCAGCGCGAAGGCGAGCCGCGCCTGCATGCCGCTCGAATAGACGCGCAGGGGCTCGTCGATGAACTCGCCGATCTCGGCGAAGGCTTCGATCGACGGCATCAGCTCCTGCAGGTCCTTCTGCGACAGGCCCATGAGGCCGCCGGCGTTGAGGACGTTCTGACGGCCGGTGAACTCGGGATTGAAGCCGAGGCCGAGCTCGAGGATCGCGCTGATGCGGCCGCCGACGGAGACCCGGCCGCCGCTCGGGCGGATCGTCCCGGTGATGAGCTTGAGAAGCGTGCTCTTGCCGGCGCCGTTCTGGCCGATCAGCGCGACGGACTGGCCGCGGTCGAGCGAGAAGCTGATGTCGTCGACGGCGCGGAACTCGTGCGCCGGCGGGATGCCGGCGCCGAACCAGTTGGCGAAGCGGTCGAGGTTGGACCTGTAGCTCGCGTAGCGCTTCTCGACGTGATCGACCGTCAGCACCGTCATAGCGCGTCCACCAGCTCGGGGCTCGCGCGGCGGAAGGTCACGAAGGCGAGCGCGAAGATGGCGAAGGAGACGAGCGCCGGGAGGGCGAGCGGCCCGAGATCCGGCCAGCGGTTGGCAAGCAGCGTCGTCTGATAGATGCCGAGGAACTCCGTCATCGGATTGAGCATGACGATCCAGCGCAGATGCTCGGGCACGACGCTGAGCGGATAGACCACCGGCGTCAGCCAGAACCAGAGCTGCATGACGACCGTCATCACCTGCGCCACGTCGCGCGAGAAGACGTTGACGATGCCGCAGAGCATGCCGACGCCGAAGGCGAAGACGGAAACGAGGATGATCCCGAGCGGCAGCGCCAGCCAGGCGAGGCCCGGCAGATGTCCCAGCGCCGCGAAGACGACGGCGATCGCGCAGAGAAGCAGGATCTGGTTGAGCAGCGCGCTGCCCCAGACGACGATCGGCAGGCAGAGGCGAGGAAAGGCGATCTTCTTGAGGAGCCCCGCCTGCTCCAGGAAGATCGTCATCGAGCGGTTGACGATCTCCGCGAAGAGCCCCCAGCCGGCCATCCCGGCGAGCAGGTAGGTCGCATAGGCGAACTGGCCGTTGGCGTGCGGCAGCTTGGCGCCGAGCACCTTGGAGAGGACGAGCGCGAAGATCAGCGCCTGCGCCAGCGGATGCAGGATGAACCACAGCGCGCCGCGGCTCGAGCGGGCGAAGCGGCCCTGGAGGTCGCTCTTGACGGTCGCCCAGATGAAGTACCGGTAGCTCCAGAGGTTTCGCAACATGCTCAGGCATCGATCCTTGGAAAATCTGCCGCGAGGTGCAACTAAATCTCGGCCTTCTGGTGGCAACCCCGCCAGAAATTCAGGACATCGCGCACCGTCTGCTCGAAGGGAACGCGCCGCCGCCAGCCGAGGACGCTCTCCGCCCGCGCCGGATCGCCGGAGGCCCGCGGAACGTCGTTCGCCCGCAGCCGCGCCGGATCGACGGCGACCTCGATCTCGACCCTCGCCTCGGCAATCAGCATGTCGACGATCGCGCGGATGGCGATCGGCCGGCCCGTCGAGAGATTGAAGGCGGCACCCGGCTCGACCTCCGGCGCCCGGAGCGCCGCGACATAGCCTGCCACGACATCCCGCACGTCGAGGAAATCGCGCTCCGCCTCGAGGTTGCCGACGGAGAGCACCGGCGGCTGCAGCCCCTTCTCGATGCGCGCCACCTGGTGTGCGAACTGCGAGACGACGTAGTCGGCGGCCTGCCCCGGGCCGGTGTGGTTGAAGGGGCGGAAGCGCACGCAGTCGAGACCGTCGGCCGCCATCTGGCCGATCATCAGGTCGGCCGACGCCTTCGTCGCTCCGTAGACGTTGCGCGGCATGAGCGCGGCATCCTCCGTGACGGCCCCGGCGGCGCGGTTGAAGCTGTCGCCATAGGCTTCCGAGCTGCCGACATGGACGAGGCGCGTTGCCGGCGAGTGCTGCCGGATCGCCTGGGCGAGGTTCAGCGTGCCCATGACGTTCACCTCCCAGGCCTGCCTGAGATCGGCCCGCGCCTCGGTCGGCGAGGCGATCGCGGCAAGGTGCACGACCGCCGATGGCCGGAGCGCCGCGATCTCCGCCGCCACGCGCTCGAAGTCGCGGATGTCGCCGGCGGGGCCGCCGGCTTCCCGGGGCGAAAGGAGGGATACGATGCGCACGTCCGCACCGAGGCCGCCGGATTTGAGCGCGCGGCGGAGCCAGGTGCCGACGAAGCCGCCGGCGCCGGTCAACGCGATGCAGTCGAGCTTCGAAGCCTTGGCCAAGCTTGCTTCATCCCCATCGGAAAACCGCCTTGCCGCAAGATGCCGGATCCCCGCCCCGCCGAAGGCAGGAGCGCGGATCGGATCGTCAGGACAGCGTCCCCGCCGTCATCGCAAACGTCACCGGAACGTCGCGCCCTGCGCCTCCAGCCTCTTGCAGTCCGCGTCGACCATCTCGGTGATCATCTCCTCGAGCGTGGTCGTGGCCGCCCAGCCGAGCTTCTCCTTCGCCTTGGCCGGATTGCCGAGCAGCACGTCCACTTCCGCCGGGCGGAAGAGCGCCGGATCGATGACGAGGTGATCCTCCATCTTCAGCCCGACATGCTCGAAGGCGATGCGGCACATCTCGCGCACCGTCGTCGTGCGGCCGGTGGCGACGACATAGTCGTCCGCCTTCTCCTGCTGCAGCATCAGCCACATGGCGACGACATAGTCGCGCGAATGGCCCCAGTCGCGCTTGGCGTCGATGTTGCCGAGGCGGAGCTCGGTCTTGAGGCCGGCCTTGATGCGCGCCACGCCGTCGGTGACCTTGCGGGTCACGAACTCGATGCCGCGCAGCGGCGATTCGTGGTTGAAGAGGATGCCGCTCGAGGCGTGCAGGCCGAAGCTCTCGCGGTAGTTGACCGTCAGCCAGTGGCCGTAGAGCTTGGCGACGGCATAGGGAGAGCGCGGATAGAAGGGCGTCGTCTCCGACTGCATCTCCTCCTGGATGAGGCCGAACATCTCAGAGGAGGACGCCTGGTAGAAGCGCGCCTCCGGCGCCTCGAGGCGCACGGCCTCGAGCATGTTGGTGACGCCGAGCGCCGTCACCTCGCCGGTGAGGATCGGCTGCTGCCAGGACGACTTGACGAAGGACTGCGCGGCGAGGTTGTAGACCTCGTCCGGCTTGACGTCGCGGAAGGTCCGGATGATGCCGGAGAGGTCCCGCAGGTTGCCGTCGACCATATGCACGTCGTCGACGATGCCGAGCCACTTCAGCCGCGTATCGTTGACGTCGGCCCTGCTCGATCGGCGGACGAGGCCGTGGACCTCATACCCCTTCGAGAGGAGAAGCTGTGCGAGATAGGCACCATCCTGACCGGTGATGCCGGTGATGAGCGCGCGCTTTGCCAATGCGAATCCTCACTGCGTTTCGGGGATGCACTCTGTTGCGATGTACTCGGGTTTCTGGATGTACTCGGCGCGCTCGAGCGACGCGCATCGACCGCCGCAGGCGGTGTTGCGGGCGTGTTTAGACCGCATGGATTTTGATTGCAACATCGCTCCGAGCGCCGCCGCCGGCGCCATCCTCGACGATTGCGGAGGCGGCTTGCCCTGCGAGCGCCACAGTTTGCGGATTTGTCGCCGCCAGGCATTGCAAAGCCGTGCGCAATGAGATCAAGACGGTCGCAGATGAAGGAGAAGATCCGCATGATTCAACCCGTGGTGATGGCCGGCGGAACCGGATCGCGCCTGTGGCCTCTCTCCCGGCAGCTTCATCCGAAGCAGTTCCTGTCGCTGTCGGGCGAGGGCACGATGCTCCAGGAGACGATCCGTCGTCTCGACGGCCTGGCCGCCTTGCCTCCGATCGTCGTCTGCAACGAGGAGCATCGCTTCCTGGCGGCCGAGCAGCTGCGTCTCTGCGGCCATGAGGACGCCGTCATCGTTCTCGAGCCGGTGGCACGCAACACCGCGCCGGCCGTCACGCTCGCCGCCCTGCAGGCCGTGCGCGACGGCAGCGATCCGCTTCTCCTCGTGCTCGCCGCCGACCACGTCATCGGCGACCGGGCGAGCTTCCATGCGGCGCTCGCGGCGGCGACGGAGCTTGCCGAATCCGGCCACCTCGTGACCTTCGGCATCGTGCCGACGCATGCCGAGACCGGCTACGGCTATATCGAGCGGGGGGCTGCGACCGGCGGCGGCTTCGCCGTCGCCCGCTTCGTCGAGAAGCCCGATGCGGAGCGTGCGAAGGGCTACTTCGAAGGCGGCCGTCACTTCTGGAACAGCGGCATGTTCGTCTTCCGCGCCAGCCGCTTCCTCGAAGAGATCGCCCGCCATCGCCCGGACGTCCACGAGGCCTGCGTGAAGGCGCTCAGCGAGCCGAAGCCCGACATGCACTTCCTCCGCGTCGACGCGGCGACCTTCGCCAAATGCCCGGACGTCTCGATCGACTATGCCGTCATGGAGAAGACCGACCGCGCCGCGGTCGTGCCGCTCGATGCCGGCTGGAGCGACATCGGCTCGTGGTCGGCGCTCTGGGACGTGCGCGACAAGGACGACAAGGGCAATGTGGTCGTCGGCGACGTGCTGACGGTCGACACCGAGCATTCCCTCGTCCATTCCGACCACCGGCTGGTCGCGACCGTCGGCATCCGCGACCTGGTGGTGATCGAGACGAAGGACGCGGTCCTCGTGGCGCACAAGGATCATGTCCAGGACGTCAAGGAGATAGTCGGCCGCATCAAGGCGGACGGGCGTTACGAGCACATCAACCACCGGGTCGTCTATCGCCCGTGGGGCCACTACGATTCGATCGACTTCGGCGACCGCGACCAGGTCAAGCGGATCACGGTGAAGCCCGGCGCCAAGCTTTCGGTGCAAATGCACCATCACCGCTCGGAACACTGGGTGGTGGTGCGCGGCACGGCGAAGGTGCACAAGGACGACGAGACGATCCTCCTGACGGAGAACCAGTCGACCTACATCTCGCTCGGCCAGGTCCACGCGCTCGAGAACCCGGGCAAGATCCCGCTCGAACTGATCGAGGTGCAGACCGGCAGCTATCTCGGCGAGGACGACATCGTCCGCTTCGAGGATCGCTACGGCCGCAGCTGACCCGCGCGGCGCCGCCGGCGCGGCGCCTCCCGGGATCGTCCGCCCCTGCCATCAGCCATAGGACTATCCGGATCATGGCGTCTCCCTTCAAGGCCTACGACGTGCGCGGCGTCATTCCCGCCGAGATGAACGTGCCCTTCGCCTATCGCTTCGGCCAGGCGACGGCGGTGCGGCTTTCCTGCCGGAGCGCCGTCGTCGGCCACTACATGCGTCGCGACAGCCCGGCCTTCGCCGCCGCCATCGCGCAGGGCCTTCTCGACATGGGGGTCGACGTGCGGCCGGTCGGCCAGTGCGGGACGGAGGAGGTCTATTTCCACACCGCCGACACCGGCGCCGACGTCGGCCTCATGGTGACGGCAAGCCACAATCCGGAGAGCTACAACGGCATCAAGATGGTGCTGAAGGGCGCCACCGCCGCGACACGCGAAAATGCCCTCGACGGCATCGAGGAGCTCGTCTTCTCCGATACGCCGATCCCGGCGGTTCGACGCTTCGAGGAGCGTGGCCGGTCCGGCGACCTCCTGCCGCGCGCGGCCTATGTCGAGCGGCTGCTGCGGCAAGTCGAAGGCTTCAACCTGAAGCCCGTGAAGATCGTCTGCCACGCCGGCAACGGCTGCGCCGGCGCCGTCATCGATGCGCTCGAGCCGCACCTGCCCTTCACCTTCGTCAAGATCGACCACGAGGCCGATCCGAGCCTGCCGAACGGCATCCCGAACCCGCTGCTGCCGGAAAAGCGTGCGCGGGCCGCCGAGGCGGTGGTCGCAAGCGGCGCCGACCTCGCCATCGCCTGGGACGGCGACTTCGACCGCTGCTTCTTCTACGACCACCAGGGACGCTTCATCGAAGGCTACTATATCGTCGGCCTGATCGCGCAGATGGCGCTCCGCAAGGAACCGGGCGCGACGATCCTCTACGACCCGCGGCTGACGTGGAACACGATCGACGTCGTCACCGCGGCGGGCGGGACGGCAAAGCCCTGCGCCGTCGGCCACGCCTTTTTCAAGCAGAAGATGCGGGCCGAGAACGCCGTCTATGGCGGCGAGATGAGCGCCCACCACTACTTCCGCGACTTCAGCTACTGCGATACCGGCATGCTTTCCTGGCTGTCGGTGGTGGCGGAACTCTCGGCGAGCGGCCTGTCTCTCGCCGAGATGGTCGAGCAGCGGATCGCCGCTTTCCCGTGCTCGGGCGAGATCAACTTCACTGTCGCCGATGCCCCGGCGATCCGCGGGAGGGTTGCGGATCACTTCGCGGCGGCCGATCCCGCCGTCGATGAGCTTGACGGCCTCTCCATGGCCTTCGACGACTGGCGCTTCAACCTGCGCTCGTCGAACACGGAACCCCTGTTGCGGCTGAACGTCGAGACGCGCGGTGACGCGCGCCTCCTCGATCGCAAGGTGGCCGAGCTCTCGGACCTGATCAGGCGCGGCTGAAGCGCCGGATCATGAGCGGCCCGCCATCCGCATAGTCCGCCTCCAGCGTCGAAAGGGCCGCCATCTCGACGAGCCGCAGGAGATACTGCCCGTAGGCGCTCTTGCCGAGCTGTCGCCCGAGGGCGGCGAGCGCGTCGATGTCGATGAAGCCTTGGTTGAAGGCGATCTCCTCCGGGCAGGCGATCTTGAAGCCCTGCCGATGTTCCAGCGTACGGACGAATTCCGCCGCCTCGATCAGCGAATCCGGCGTGCCGGTGTCGAGCCAGGCATAGCCCCGGCCCATCGTCTCGACGGAGAGCGTGCCTTCCTGCAGGTAGCAGCGGTTGAGGTCGGTGATCTCAAGTTCGCCGCGCGCGGACGGCTTCAGCGTGCGGGCGATCGCGCTGGCGCGTCCGTCGTAGAAATAGAGGCCGGTGACGGCCCAGTTCGACCGTGGCGCGGCCGGCTTCTCCTCGATGCTTTCCGCCCGTCCGTCGCGATCGAAGGCGACGACCCCGTAACGTTCGGGATCGGTGACGTGATAGGCGAAGATGCTGGCGCCGGCGCTTCTCTCAGCGGCGTTCTTCAGGAGCTTCGGCAGGTTGTGGCCATAGAAGAGGTTGTCACCGAGGATCAGCACGGACGGTTCGCCGGCGACGAAATCCTCGGCGATGAGATAGGCCTGGGCGAGCCCCTCCGGCCGCGGCTGCTCCGCATAGGTGAAGTCGAGGCCCCACTGGCGGCCCGAGCCGAGCAGCGCGCGGAACCGCGGCAGGTCGTCCGGCGTCGAGATCACCATGATGTCGCGGATGCCGGCGAGCATCAGCGTCGACAGCGGGTAGTAGATCATCGGCTTGTCGTAGACCGGCAGAAGCTGCTTCGACGATGACAAGGTCATCGGATGCAGCCGCGTACCGCTACCGCCTGCGAGTATGATGCCCCTCACTCTCTTGGTCTCCGCCATCCGTTCAAAGTTGCACGTGCCAGGAAGCGCCGCCTCGGCTACCACAGGTGGCATCAGGGGAGGCTTCGGCGGATGTCGGAAGCGAACGCCGTTTCCGAACCTCCGTGGCCGCCCCTGCGGCGCGTCCAGCCTCACTTGATCACGGGCTCGAGCATCCGCGACACTTCTCAAAGGGCGGGCGAGAGCTCATCAAAAGGTGGAAAGGGAGAAACGGCGATGCTTTCCCGGCCCGGCATGATCGAGTTCCGTCCGCTCGCCCTGCCTGAGGTGCTGGAGATCCGGCCGAGGCGGTTCGGCGACGCGCGCGGTTATTTCTCCGAGACCTTCAATGCCGCGACCTTCGCCGCCGCCGGCATCGATCGCGCATGGGTGCAGGACAACCAGTCCTTCTCCGCCGTCAAGGGGACGCTGCGCGGGCTGCACTACCAGGAAGAGCCTTTCGCCCAGGACAAGCTCGTCCGCGTGCTGAAGGGCCGCATCTTCGACGTCGCCGTCGATATCCGGACCGGCTCTCCGACCTTCGGCCGATGGGTCGGGATCGAGCTCTCGGCGGACCTCTTCAACCAGTTGCTCGTGCCGGCGGGCTTTGCCCACGGCTTCCTGACGCTCGAGCCGGACACCGAGGTGTTCTACAAGACCTCCGCCCTCTATTCACCCGACCACGACCGGGCGATCCGCTGGGACGACGAGACGATCGCCGTCGCCTGGCCGCTCGACGGCGCACCGCCGACGCTTTCGGAGAAGGACCGCCGCGCCCCGACACTCGCTGCGGCGCGGCAGAAGATCGTCTCCCACCCGGAGGGCGCCTGCCCATGAACCTCCTCGTCACCGGCGGCGCCGGCTTCATCGGCTCGGCGCTCTGCCGATACCTGGTGCGCGAGACCGGCCACCGCGTCGTCAATCTCGACAAGCTCACCTATGCCGGCAACCTCGCCTCGCTCGCGGCGATCGCCGACAGCCCCCGCTATCGCTTCGTCCGCGGCGACATCGCCGATCGCGAAGTCGTCCTCGACATCCTGCGCAGCGAGTCGATCGACGCCGTGCTGCACCTCGCCGCCGAAAGCCACGTCGACCGCTCGATCGACGGGCCGGCCGCCTTCATCGAGACGAACATCGTCGGCACCTACATGCTCCTCGAGACGG
>JBQCEN010000216.1:0-7677 GCA_051960215.1 Pararhizobium sp. | reverse complement strand
GGCTCCTCCAACATCTTGATCTTGCTTCGATAATCATCGGCGTCCCCATGCGGCCTGCGCATGAATTGTCCGAAATTCGGGTTCGTCTAGCATAGGACCGGAGGACTCGCAACACGCCCTGCGACAGTTCGTATCATGCCTTTTGCCTAGGCGTCGGAACAGGTTGCCGGGGCTTTCCTCTTGCCCTCTCCCGGCCGCGCCGCCGCCCTCACGAATAGCCGAGCGCGTAGGCGGCGGGCAAGGCCATCAGCACCAGCTCGAGGAGGAGCGCCGCGAGGTTGAAGAGTGTGAAGCCGCCGTCGAAGAGGATCGAGACGAGTCGGCCGAAAGCGGTCATCGCCCAGCCGGCGGCAAGCGCCAGCCAGACGAAGGGCTGCGCGAGGAGGATGGCGGCAAGGCCGAGCCCCAGATGGAAGCCGGCGATCGTCGCCCGCGCCTGCGCAATTCCATGCGGATCGATCGCCTTCAGCTTGAGGACGCCGAGCGCAGCGCGCGGCGCGACGAGCAGGGCGAGGCCGAGGAGGACGGTCGCGAGCGCCGAGACCCAGGCGAGCCACTCGCCAGCCGATGACGGCAGATAAAGCTCCATGTGCTGCTTCTCCCTCGGCGCCCCGCCGAACACCGTTAGATGATTTGCGGCAGGCGGCAAAGCGGGCGCCGGCGGCGGCGACGACTACAGGAAGCTCTGCGGGTCGACGTCGATCTGGACCCGGATCGAGCGGCGCTCCTTCGGCCCAGCGGCGATCAGCGCGCGCAGATACCCTTGCATGTCGGCGCCGCGGCCCGCCTGGACGAGCAGGCGGAAGCGGTGACGGCCGCGGATCAGCGCGAGCGGCGCTTCGGCGGGCCCGAGCATCGTGACGTCCGCCGCCCGCGGCGCCGACTGGCGCAGGGCCCGCGCATGCGCCTCGGCGTCGGCCCTGTTGTCGGCCGAGACGATGATCGCGGCGAGGCGGCCGAAGGGCGGCAGGCCGGCGCGGCCGCGCTCGCCGATCTCGCGCTCGTAGAAGGCTTCCGCATCGCCGGAGACGATGGCCTGCATCACCGGATGCTCCGGCTGGTAGGTCTGCAGCAGGCCGCGGCTCTTCAGGCCGAAGCGGCCGGCGCGACCCGTCACCTGGCTCAAGAGCTGGTAGGTCCGCTCGGCGGCGCGCGGATCGCCGTTGGCGAGCCCGAGATCGGCGTCGACGATGCCGACCAGCGTCATCAGCGGGAAATTGTGGCCCTTGGCGACAAGCTGCGTGCCGATGACGATGTCGGCGTCGCCCTTGGCGACCGCTTCGAGCTCGAGGCGCAGCCGCTTGACGCCGCCGGCGAGGTCGGAGGAAAGCACGATGATGCGCGCGTCGGGGAAGTGCCGGTCCGCCTCCTCGGCGATCCGCTCGACGCCGGGGCCGCAGGCGACGAGGTGGTCGAGCGTGCCGCATTCGGGGCAGGCCTCCGGCGTCCGCTCCCCATGGCCGCAATGGTGGCACTGGATCTGGCCGCGGAAGCGGTGCTCGACGAGCCAGCTCGAGCAGTCGGGGCACTGGAAGCGGTGGCCGCAGACCCGGCAAAGCGTCAGCGGCGCATAGCCGCGGCGATTGAGGAAGAAGAGCGCCTGCTCGCCGCGCCCGAGCGTCTCCCGTGTCGCCTGGAGAAGGAGCGGCGACAGAAAGCCGCCGCGCGCCGGCGGGTGGCGGCGCATGTCAACGAGGCCGAGGTCCGGCATCTCGGCGGTGCCGAAGCGCGCCGGCAGGGGGACGCGTTCGTAGCGCCCGTGGCTGGCGTTGACGCGGCTTTCGATCGAGGGCGTCGCCGAGGCCAGCACCACCGGGAAGCCGCCGATGCGGCCGCGAACGACCGCCATGTCGCGGGCATTGTAGAAGACGCGGTCCTCCTGCTTGAAGGCCGGGTCGTGCTCCTCGTCGACGACGATGAGGCCGAGGTCCTCGAAGGGCAGGAAGAGGGCGGAGCGGGCGCCGGCGACAACACTGACGGCGCCGCTCGCCGTCTGGCGCCAGACCTTCTCGCGGCTCTTCGGCGGCGCCTCCGAATGCCATTCGGCAGGTCGCGCGCCGAAGCGGTCGTGGAAGCGATCCATGAACTGCTGCGTCAGCGCGATCTCCGGCAACAGGATCAGCACCTGCCGGCCCTGCCGCAGCGTCTCGGCGACGGCCTCGAAATAGACTTCGGTCTTGCCCGAGCCGGTGACGCCGTCGAGCAGCGAGACCGAGAAGCCGCCCTCGCCGATCCGCGCCTTCAGCCGCCCGGCCGCCTCCGCCTGTGCCGGCGAAAGCTCCGGCGCGCCGTAGTCGACGTCGGGTGCGGCGACGAGGGGGCGCGGCGGCAGCATCACCGTCTCGAAGACGCCGAGCCGGACCAGCCCGTCGATCACCGCCGCGGAGACGCCGGCGGCATGCGCGAGCCCGGCGCGCGTCCAGGCGAGGCCGTCGGCGGCCGTCGCGATCGCCCGTTCGCGCGCTTCCGTCAGCCGCTCCGGGCGCGTCGCCGTCAGCCGCAGGCCCGGCAGAGGCGGCTCCGGATCGAAGGCGGCAGGGGCGCGCAGCGCCATGCGTGCGACGAGGCCGGGCGAGGAGAGGGTGTAGGCGGCGACCCAGTCGACGAAGCGGCGCATCTCGGGGTTCAGCGGCGGGCAGTCGAAGACATGCTCGATCGGCCGGAGCTTCGACGCGTCGACCGGGCCGCCGGCGCCGTCCCAGACGACGCCCGCCACCTTCCGGGGCCCGAGAGGCACCTGGACGACGGCTCCGGGTTGGACGCTCAAGCCCTCCGGCACCACATAGGAATAGGCCCCATCCGCCGGCATCGGCACGAGAACCGGCACGACGCTGCGGCTCGTTCCAGCCGCCAGGGAGGGATGCGAATCTGTGGTCATGGCCCCGTGACCTTGCATGCTGTTTCCGATAAAGGAAACCGGGAACGTCCGGCGGGTCCGACGCCGAAAAGGAGTGTAGCAATGAAATTCTTTGTCGATACGGCTGACATCAGCGAAATCCGGGAGCTCAACGAGCTCGGCTTTCTCGATGGCGTCACCACGAACCCGTCCCTGATCATGAAGTCCGGCCGAAAGATGTCCGACGTGATCAAGGAGATCTGCGACATGGTCGACGGGCCGATCTCCGCCGAGGTCGCCGCGACGGAATACGGGCAGATGATGAAGGAGGCGGAGTTCCTCTCGAAGATCGCCGACAACGTCTGCATCAAGGTGCCGCTGACCCTCGACGGCCTCAAGGCCTGCCGCGCGCTGACCGGCGACGGCCGCCAGGTCAACGTCACGCTCTGCTTCTCCGCGAACCAGGCCCTGCTCGCGGCGAAGGCCGGCGCCACCTTCATCTCGCCCTTCATCGGCCGCATCGACGACATGGCGGTCGACGGCATGCAGCTCATCCGCGAGATCCGGGCGATCTACGACAACTACGATTTCGACACCGAAATCCTCGCCGCCTCGATCCGCACGGTGAATCACGTCAAGGAAGCGGCGATCATCGGCGCCGACGTCGCCACCGTGCCGCCCTCGACCCTGAAGGCGCTGGTCAAGCACCCGCTGACCGACAAGGGCCTCGAGGCCTTCCTCGCCGACTGGAAGAAGACCGGCCAGACGATCGGCTGAGGCCGTTGCCACGGTCATCCCCTATGCCTGCCATAGGGGATGACGCCGGCGTTCGGCCAGGCATCCTCCCCTCGCCGTCACGCCTGTGCGCGTCACAGGCATCCAAACGTTCTGCCCCTCCATTCGGCGGCGCGTGCCGAGGGCGTTCCCATATCTCGGACGGAGGGAAATGGGTTCCCGTGACGAGCACAGGAATGACGGAGAAGCTCGGCCTGAGTCTCACTACGTTCGGGACGCCGTTAAACGATCCGCGCTGGGCACAGGAATGGCCGGATGACGTGCTCGCCTACGCCGCCTTGGCCAAGGCGAAGGGCGTGTCGAGGTTCGCGGCGAGGTCGACGACCGTATGCTGCTCCAGCGCCTTGGTGACGACGTTAATATCGCCCTCGAGCGCAGCCGTCGGGATGAGGTTGCCGATCCGGAACTCGAAGGTCTTCTTCTTCTTGTTCAGGAGCTCGTGGAAGACCGTCATGTCGCGCAGTTCCGTCGACCATTTCGACAGCCAGTAGAAGAGGCCGGAGTTGCGCGCCTTCGTGTGTACGGGGAGGATCGGCAGGTCGTATTTGCGCGCAAGGCCGACGGCCGAGGTCTTCCACGGGCGCTCGTTCAGCCGCCCGTCGGCCCAGTAGGCGATGCGGCCGGAGGGGAAGAGCACCGTTGCCTTGCCCTCCTTCACCGCCCGGGTCGTCAATTGCAGCGTCTCGCGCGCCTTCAGCTTGCTCTTATATTCCTCCCGCCACTCGACGGGGATGATCATCTCGACGAAGCGCGGGTTGACGCGGATCGCGTCGCGGTTGGCGAAGACCATCATGTCCGGCCGCCGGTTCTTGAGGAGGTCGAAGACGGCGATGCCGTCGGCGATGCCGGTCGGGTGGTTCGAGACGAGGATGAAGCCGCCCTTCTCGGGAATCCGTTCGATCCCCTCCGCCCTGATCTCCAGATCAAGCAGGCTGCTCATGTAGTTGAAGGCCTGGAAGCCCGGCATGTTGGCGACGGTGTCGGCGAAATCGATCGCCTTGCCGTATTTGAATATCGTGTAGAGAAACGGCCGGGCGAGCGGCCAGAGCGCATGCGAGGTCAGCCTGAGGCCCCGCTCGGCGATGAGCTGGTCGACGATGTGGCCGGGTTGTCCCTGGGAAACGAGAGCGATCGCGTCAGCCAATTCGCCGAAGTTCGGCAGATTGAAGCGCTTCTGGGCCATCGAACTCCCCGCTCTCACCTTCGTCACATGCTATCGCAACCCATTGTGAAGGCACAATGACGTCGCAAGCGTCGCCGGGCGGCGCGAGCCTTCAGATATTGCTAAGGCCGGCAATCCACAATGGTTATCGAGCGCCGACCGCGCGATATCAAGGTGGCGGGGAGAGCCCGTGGACGAATTTTTGGTGATCGCCGCGCCGGCCTTGCTGCGCGAGAAGCAGGCGTGGCTCGCCTCTCTCGCCGACGAGCGGCGGCTCTCGGCGAAGACCGTCGAGGCCTACGAACTCGACGTACGGCAGTTCTGCGCCTTCCTCACGCGCCACCTCGCCGGCCCGCCCAACGTCGGCGACCTCCGGGCGCTGCGGCCGGCGGACCTGCGCGCCTTCCTCGCCGATCGGCGGCGCCGGGGGGCCGGCGCGCGCACGCTGGGGCGCGGTCTCGCCGGCATCCGCTCCTTCCTCTCCTATCTGGAGCGCAAGGGCCTCGCCAATGCCGCCGGCGCCAAGGCGCTGAGGGCGCCGAAGCAGCCGAAGTCGCTGCCGAAGCCGCTCTCGGCGCGGGAGGCACTGAAGGCGGTCGGCCCGGATGCCCAGCTTGCCGAGGAACCGTGGATCGCGGCGCGCAATGCGGCGGTGCTGACGCTCCTCTACGCCTCGGGCCTGCGCATCTCCGAGGCGCTCGGCCTCAAGGCTGCCGACATCGCCGCCTCGACCGACCGGCTGCGGGTGACGGGCAAGGGCGGCAAGACGCGCGTCGTGCCGCTGCTTCCCGCCGCCCTCGAGGCCGTCGCCGAATACCGGCGGCTCTGTCCGTGGCATCTCGCGCCGGAGGCGCCCCTCTTCCGCGGCGCGCGGGGCGGGGCGCTGCAGCCGGCGATCATCCAGCGCGAGATGCAGAAGCTGCGGTCGGCGCTCGGCCTGCCGGAGACGGCCACGCCGCATGCGCTGCGCCATTCCTTCGCGACGCATCTGCTCGCCGGCGGCGGCGACCTGAGGACCATCCAGGAGCTTCTCGGCCATCAGAGCCTCTCGACGACCCAGATCTATACCGGCGTCGATTCCGCCCGGCTCCTCGAGATCTACGACCGCGCCCATCCGCGCGCCTGAGGGCCTTCAACAGACCGCATTTCCGTCGCCGCGTTAACGGAATATGACCACCTTTGCCGCTAGTTTCACGGCAATGAGCATCGACACCAGCCTCTCCTTCCGCAAGCCCGCAACTCCCGGGGATCGCCTCTCCGCGCTGGGCCTTGGAGCAATGGCGCTCCTCCATATGCTCGCGGCCGTGAGCTTCCTCGTCGTGCTGGCGCTCGCGAGCAGCCGGGCGCATGCCGGCGAGATCACGCCGCCCGCTCCCGCCGCCGCTGATGGCGGAGCGTCCTGCGGCGGCCACGACCTGCTCACCGAGATGGCGAAGAAGGACCCGGCGAAGCTCGCTTCGATCCGGCGTGAAGCCGCGGCGACGCCGAACGGCACCAGCCGGTTCTGGAAGGTCGAGAAGGACGGGGCAGAGCCCTCGTGGCTCTATGGCACGATGCACGTCACCGACCCGCGCGTCCTCGACTTGCCGGCGAAAGCCGCCGACGCACTCCGCCAGGCGGGGACGGTGGTGATCGAGACGGCCGACATCCTCGATCCGGCGAAGGCGCAGGCGGAAATCCTGTCGAAGCCGGAACTGACGATGTTCACCGACGGCAGGACGCTCGCCGACTTCCTCTCGCCGGCCGACCTCGCGCTGCTCAAGGCGGGCCTCCAGAAGCGCGGCCTGTCCTTCCAGCTCGTCGCGCACATGAAGCCGTGGATGCTCGCGAGCCTCGTCGCCGTGCCGACCTGCGAGGCCTCGCGCAAGGAGGCGGGCGACGACATCCTCGACAAGAAGATCGCCGAGGATGCCAAGGCTGCCGGCAAGACGGTGGAGGGGCTGGAGACGCTCGACGAACAGCTGCAGGCGATGGCCGACCTGCCGATGGCCTTCCACGTGCGCGGGCTGATCGAGACGCTCGAGCTCGGGCAGCTCATGGACGACGTCACCGCGACGATGACCGACCTCTACCTGAAGGGGAAGATCGGCACGATCATCCCGATGATGCAGGCCGTCTCGCCGAAGGAGGACAAGGCCGACGCGGCCGGTTACGCGGCGTTCCAGGCGCGCATCATCACCGACCGGAACGCCGTGATGGCGAAGCGGGCCGCCCCGATCATCGACAGGGGCAATGCCTTCATCGCCGTCGGCGCGCTGCACCTGCCCGGCACGCAAGGCGTCGTCGCGCGGCTGCGCAAGGCGGGCTACACCGTGACGGCCGTCGATTGAGGACGATCGTCGGCGCCCTCACCGCATCGTGAACGCATAGGGCCGCCGGACCGCGTCCGCCGCAAGGCTCCGGCCGCATCGTGATTTGGCTGCGACCGGATACCGCAGTATCCTTCCCTGTCTCGTGACGACACCTCACCGGAAGGAGCTCAACATGACCTTGAGACTTTGCGTGAGAATGGGCGCACTGGCGCTTGCCGGCCTGATCGCCGCTTCGAGCGGTGCTGCAGCCTGCGACTGGCACAAGAACATGACGATGGCCTCGGTCCCGGTCGCCAAGCACTACGTGATGGCCACCAACGTTCCGGTCGACCTCTGGCTGATCCCGTATCTCGGCTGAGGCCAAGAGCGAAGCAGGAATTGCAAGCGCTGCGCCGATGCGCCAGCGTTCGCCCCAACTGATCTCCCCCCTTGCGGGGGAGATGCCCGGCAGGGCAGAGGGGGCGGGGGTGGCGCAGCAAATCGCTGGCGCCCATGAAAGTCGAGAGGCCGCGATACCCTCCTTTGTCGACTTCGCCGACATCTCCCCCACAAGAAGGGAGATTGGAGGAGGA
>JBQCEN010000215.1:0-10583 GCA_051960215.1 Pararhizobium sp. | reverse complement strand
CCCTGATCGTCCCCTCGTCGCGCAGTCGGATCAGCGCCTTTGCGGCCCCCGACATCGCGATCCTGAAATGCTCTTCCCAGACGTCGCCGTGGTGGTCGGCGGCGAGGTCGTGGATATAGGCGATGTCGATGCGCGCCAATCCGAGGCGTTGGCAGCTGTCCTCGATCGAGCGCATCGTGCCGTCGTAGGAATAGTCATAGCGCGGGCGGAACGGCAGGCCGTCGACGAAGGGTGGATTCTCCGGCGCATTCGGATCAGGCGTGAAGAGCCGGCCGACCTTGGTCGAGAGCACGAATTCGTCGCGCGGCAGCGTCCGGAGCACGCGGCCGAAGCGGTGCTCCGACAGGCCGCTGCCATAATGCGGCGCGGTGTCGAAAAGGCGGACGCCGCTGTCCCAGGCGGCCCGCAGCGCCCCCTCGGCTGTCTCCTCGTCGACCACGGCGAACATGTTGCCGAGCGGCGCGCCGCCGAAGCCGAGCGGCCCGGGCGGAGAGAAATGCTGATCAGCCATCGTCCTTCCTTTCGTGACGAAGGAGATGTGACGCCGGCGCGCGCGAAGGCAACCCCCGTCCGGCCGCAACGATCAGGCGAAGAGGCCCGGCTGCTCGCGCATCAGCTCGTCGATCGACTTGAACACCTCGCGGAGGTGATGGCTCATGTGGCCGACGGCGACGTCGACCGCGCCGGCCTCGACGGCGTCGGCGACGGCCTTGTGCTGCTGGTAGAGCTGCGCGACGTGGCCCGGATGCGGCAGGCTCAGATAACGCACCCGGTCGAGCTGCCCCTTGACGTTCTGGATGACGCGCCAGGCCCGCGGCGCGTTGCAGAAGTCCGAGAAGGCATGGTGGAAGGCCTCGTCGAGCTGCATGAAATCCTGATGGCGCCCCGCCTCCATGGCGGCGTGCTGCTCGGCAAGGTTGGCTCTCAGCCGTGCCTTCAGCCGCTCGTCGGCGGTCTCGGCCGCCTTGCGCACCACTGCCGTCTCCAGCGCCTCGCGGATGAACTGTGCCTCGATCACTTCCGGGACGCGGATGGGCGAGACGTAGGTGCCGCGCTGCGGGAAGATGTCGACCAGCCCCTCGTCGGCGAGCTTGATCAGGGCCTCGCGCACCGGCGTGCGGCTGATGCCGAACTTCAGCGCCAGCTCCTTCTCGCTCAGCGCCTCGTTCGGCTTCAGCTCGAGCGTCAGGATCGCGCGCTTGATCCAGGCATGCGCCTGCGTCGCGATCGGCAGCTTCGGATCGATCGCGGAGGTCCAGTCGATGGCTTCGAGGATGGTCAATGTCTTCAAGTCTCCGGCGCTGGCGGGGAGGGAAGAGGATATCCGGAAAGCACCGTCGGAGACGAAGCGCCGTGCCCTGACGAGGCGTCTTTAAAAGTGTTTGACACACTACCATGGTAGCGTGATAGAGGCAAGCAAGCCGCGCATATCGGAAGCAATTCGGTTCCGGAGCGGGGACATGCGGTCGACCTTCCGGAGAAGGTCGCCGGCATCCGAAAAACGGGAGGACATGATTCCATGAAATCGCTCATCAGGACGCTCGCTGCTGCGGCTCTGGCCACAGCCCTCATCGGCACCGCCGCCGGCGCGAACGCCGCCGAAGTGACGCTGAAGCTCGGCCACCTCGCCAACAAGGACGACATCTGGAACAAGGCGTCGCTCTATTTCGGCGAGCAGCTGAGCAAGCTCACCAATGGCCGCATCGAGGTGAAGGTCTATCCGAACGAGACGCTCGGCAAGGAGATGGACCTGATCAACGGCATGCAGCTCGGTACGGTCGACATGACGATCACCGGCGAGAGCCTGCAGAACTGGGCGCCCAAGGCGGCGCTGCTGGCCATTCCCTACGCCTACACGTCGCTCGACGAGATGGACAAGGTCGCCTCCGGGCCGATCGGCCAGGACATCGAGAAGGAAATCCTCGAGAAGGCGCGCATCCGTCCCATCGCCTATTTCGCCCGCGGACCGCGCGACCTCACCTCCAACCGGCCGATCAAGACGCCGGCCGACCTCAATGGTCTGAAGATGCGCGTGCCGAACGTGCCGCTCTTCGTCGACGTCTGGCGGGCGCTCGGAGCCAACCCGGTGCCGATGGCCTTCTCCGAGGTCTTCACCAGCCTGCAGAACGGCACGATCGACGCGCAGGAGAACCCGCTTGCCCTGATCAAGAGCGCGAGCTTCGCCGAGGTGCAGAAATACGTCAACCTGACGCAGCACGTCCGCTCGTGGATCTACCTGACGATCTCGGAGAAGACCTTCGAGGGGCTCTCGAAGGAGGACCAGCAGGCGGTGCTCAAGGCCGGCAAGCTCACCCAGGACTACGAGCGCGGCCTGTTCCTCAAGGACGAGGACCAGCTCCGTAAGGATCTCGAAAAGGCCGGCATGAAGTTCGTCGAGGTCGACCAGGCGGCCTTCAAGGCGAAGGCGAAGCCGGCCGTGCTGAAGAGCGTCCCCGCCGAGCTCAAGCCGATCGTCGAGAAGCTGTTCGCGCAGTAGAGGGCGACGTCGGGGGAGCGAGGGGCTGTTCTCCTTCGTGTCCCCTGACCGAGCGGCCTAACGCAGGCTCTCGATTCCATGAGGGCCTGAAGGATGGCCGACCGTCTGCCCTGCCGGGCATCCCCGGCAGGGAGATCAGAGGGCCCATCATGCCCCGTGCCGACGCATTCCCCAGCCGAAGAACAAACCTCATGCCGGTGTCGAAGGAGCTTGAACGATGAAGCGGATCCTTGCCTTCCTCATTGTCGTCTGCCGGGTGCTCGTCCTCATCTCGATGCTGGTGCTGATCTCGTCGGTGACGGTGCAGATCTTCGCGCGCACGTTCCTGCCGCAGTCGCCGATCTGGACGGAGGAGGTCACCCGCTATGCCCTCCTCTACACGGTCGCCTTCGGCGCCGGGCTGTCGATGCTCACCGGCGATCTCGTCAACGTCGACCTCTTCCTCGAGATGCTCGGCGAGCGGTCGCGTCGGATCGTCAGCGCGCTCGCCCTGCTGATCACCGCCCTCTTCGCCGGCCTTATCGTCAAGCCGTCTTACGACTACGCGCAGATCGGCGCGTGGCAGACCTCGCCGGCGATCGGCATCCACATGATCTGGATCTATGACTCGATGGTCGTGCTCTCCGTCCTCCTCTGTCTCTTCGCGCTCGTCGCTGCCGTTCGCATCCTCAAGACGGGCCACGTCGAATCCGGCAAGGTAGGCGAGTGACATGGCGACGATCCTCCTCTTCGCCGTCTTCGCCGTCTGCCTCGTCGTCGGCGTTCCGGTTGCCGTCGCGCTCGGCGCCTCCTCGCTCGTCTACATGGTGCTGAGCGGCATTCCGATCGTCGCGATCCCGCAGAAGATGTATGCCGGCATGGACGTCTTCGTCCTCCTTTGCATCCCGGGCTTCATCCTCGCCGGCAACCTGATGAACGGCGGCGGCATCACGGAACGGATCATCCGCTTCGCGACGGCGCTCGTTGGCTGGATCCGCGGCGGCCTCGGCCTGACGAACATCGCAGGCTCGATGCTCTTTGCCGGCATCTCGGGGACAGCCGTCGCCGACGCGGCCTCGATCGGCTCGGTGATGATCCCCGGCATGAAGCGCGCCGGCTACAGCGCCCCCTTTGCCGCGGCGCTGACGGCGGCCGCCTCGACGGTCGGGCCGATCATCCCGCCGAGCGTGCCGATGATCATCGTCGGGTCGCTCACCGGCGTCTCGGTCGGGCGGATGTTCATGGCGGGGGCCATTCCGGGCCTGCTTCTCGGGCTCGCGATGATGGTGACCTGCTACATCATCGCCAAGAAGCGCGATTTCCCCCGCGAGCCCTGGCAGGGTTTCGGCGAGCTCTGGATCTCCTTCCGCAAGGCATTCTGGGCGCTGCTGATGACGGCGCTGATCATCGCCGGGCTCCTGAGCGGCTATGTG
Source organism: Pararhizobium sp. (assembly GCA_051960215.1). Classification (GTDB taxonomy): domain Bacteria; phylum Pseudomonadota; class Alphaproteobacteria; order Rhizobiales; family Rhizobiaceae; genus Pararhizobium_B. Next base: position 6,674 of record JBQCEN010000215.1, on the reverse strand, counting down.
ACGCCGACCGAGACGGCGATCGTCGCCTGCCTCTATGCGGCGGTCGTCGGCCTCTTCGTCTATCGCGGTCTGACGCTCGCGAGCATGCTCACGATCATCATCGACAGCGCCATCGGCTCCGCCGGCATCCTGATCCTCGTCGGGCTTGCCAACGTCTTCGGCTGGATCCTCGCCGCCGAGCAGATCCCGCAGGAAATCAGCGCGGCTGTGCTTTCGGTCACCCACAATCAGGTGCTCATCATCCTGATGATCAACCTGCTGCTGCTCGTCGTCGGCATGTTCATGGAGACGATCGCGGCGCTGATCATCCTGTTCCCGCCGCTCCTCTCTGTCGCGACCTCGGCCGGCATCGATCCGGTCCAGTTCGCGACGTGTACCGTCCTGAACCTGATGATCGGGCTGACGACGCCGCCGGTCGGCGTCTGCCTCTTCCTCTGCGCCAACCTGGCGCGCGTGCCGCTGTCGCAGGTGGTCAAGGCAATCGTGCCGTTCCTGGTGACGAACCTCATCATATTGGCGCTCGTCTCCTATGTTCCCTTCTTGTCGACGTGGCTGCCGAACGCGATCTTCGGGCACTGAGACGGAGGATGGAGGTTCTCATGGAAAATTCGGTTTGCCGGCTCTATGCCGATCACGATCTGCGCGTCGAGGGGGCGGCGTCACCGGAGCCCGGGGCGGGGCAGGTGCTGATCCGCATGGCGATGGGCGGCATCTGCGGCTCCGACCTGCACTATTTCCTCGACGGCGGCTTCGGGCCGGTTCGGGTGCGCGAGCCGATCATCCTCGGCCATGAAGCCTCCGGCCATGTCGAGCGGCTCGGCGCCGGCGTCTCCGGCCTCGGCATCGGCGACCTCGTCGCGGTCAATCCGAGCCAGCCTTGCGGGCATTGCCGTTTCTGCGCAGAGGGCCTGCCGATCCATTGCCTGGAAATGCGCTTCATGGGGAGCGCGATGCGCCTGCCGCACGAGCAGGGCATGTCCCGTCAGTGGCTCGTCGTCGACCGGGCGCAGTGCTTCTCGATGGGAACCGGGGTCGGGGCGGATGAGGCTGCCTGCTGCGAGCCGCTCTCGGTCTGCCTCCATGCCGTCGGCCGGGCCGGCGACATCGCCGGCAAACGGGTGCTCGTCACCGGCGCCGGGCCGATCGGCTCGCTCGTCGTCGCGGCCGCCCGCCATGCCGGGGCCGGCGAGATCCTCGTCACGGACCTGCAGGACTTCACGCTGCAGATCGCAGCCGCCATGGGCGCCGACAGGACCGTCAATGTCGCGAAGGATACCGAGGCGCTTTCGGACCTCCAGGCGGAGAAGGGGCAGATCGACGTCGCCTTCGAATGCTCCGCCGCACCCGCCGCGATCAGGACCGCGATCGCCTGCGTCAGGCCGCGCGGGACGATCGTGCAGGTCGGCGTTGCCGGCGATACGCCGATCCCGCTCAACGCGCTCGTCGGAAAGGAAATCGCCTATCGCGGTACGCAGCGGTTCCACGCCGAGTTCGCGGACGCGGCACGGCTGATCGCCAGCCGCACGATCGACGTGCGGCCGCTCATCACCCAGACCTACCCGCTCGTCGATGCGCGAGCGGGCTTCGAGATCGCGAGCGACCGGACGCGCGCCTGCAAGGTGCAGCTGGCGCTCGCCGGCCAGCCGTAACAAAAAGGACAGCCAAGCATGAGACAGACCTGGCGTTGGTTCGGGCCGGTCGATCGGGTCACTGTGCGCGATGCGGCGCAGGCCGGCGCGGAGGGGCTCGTGAGCGCGCTGCACCACGTGCCGACGGGCACGGCGTGGAGCAGGGGCGAGATCGCCAGGCGGCAGGCGGAGGCGGAAGCCGGCGGCCTGCCGTGGGAGCTCGTCGAAAGCATTCCGATCTCGGAGGCGATCAAGACCGGGGCCCGCGACGCCCGCGCGCATATCGCGGCCTGGAAGGAGAGCCTGGAGAACCTCGCCGCCTGCGGCATCCGCACGGTCTGCTACAACTTCATGCCGGTGCTCGACTGGACGCGGACAAACCTGCGCTGGGAGACGGCGACGCACGCCCGCGCCATGCGCTTCGACCTCGTCGATTTCGTCGCCTTCGACCTCTTCGTCCTGAAACGCGGCGGTGCGGCGAAGGACTATCCGGACGCCCTTCGTGCCGCGGCGGAACGGCGGCTCGCCGAACTGGAAGAGGCGGCACAGGCCGCGATCGCCGCCAATGTCAGCGCCGGTCTCCCGGGATCGGCCGAAAGCTATTCCGTCGACGACCTGCGCAACCACGTGGCGGCCTATGCGGACACCGACCCGGAGCGGCTGCGCGGCCGGCTGATCGATTTCCTGTCGGAGGTCGTGCCGGTCGCAGAGCGGCTCGACATGCGGCTCTGCTGCCATCCGGACGATCCGCCGTGGCCGCTCCTCGGCCTGCCGCGCGTCATGTCGACGGAGGCCCACTACCGCACCGTCCTCGATGCGGTCGACAGCCCGGCGAACGGCGTGACGCTCTGTACGGGTTCGCTCGGTGCGCGGGCCGACAACGACCTTCCCGGCATGGCGGAACGCCTCGGGCCGCGCATCCACTTCGTCCACCTGCGCAACGTCCGCCGCGAGGCAGACACGGTGCCGTGCTCGTTCTTCGAGGACGAGCATCTGGAGGGCGGGACGGATATGGTCGCCGTCATCGCGGCTCTTCTCAAGGAAGAGGCCCGCCGCCGCAGCGAAGGCCGCGAGGACCACACGATCCCCATGCGCCCGGACCATGGACAGGAAATCCTCGACGACATCACGCGTGGCGCCCAGCCTGGCTATCCCGCGATCGGACGGCTCAAGGGGCTCGCCGAGCTCCGCGGCATCATGCGGGCGCTGACGCATCCGCAATACGGGCTCGCGTGAGCGTGCCGCCGCGGCTCTCGGCGCGTGCGGAGCTGCCGGACGGCATCCGGCGTCCGGCCTATGACCGGACGGTGCTGCGCACCGGCATCGTCCACCTCGGCCTCGGCGCTTTCCACCGCGCGCACCAGGCGGTCTATACCGATGCGGCGCTCGGGCGCGACTTCGGGCCGTGGGGCATCGAGGCCGTCAGCCTGCGGTCGGCGGCGACGGCTGATGCGCTGTCCGCGCAGGACGGGCTGTTCAGCGTCCTGACGCGCGCGGGCGACGAATCCGAAGTCCAGGTCGTCGGTGCGTTGCTCGCGGCGCATGCGGCGCGCGAGCGGCCCGCGCTGGTGCTGGACCGGCTCGCCGATCCGGCGGTCAGGATCGTGACGTTGACGGTTACGGAGAAGGCCTATGGTCTCGACCCGAAGACCGGTGGCCTCGATCTCAGCCACGCCGACATCGCTGCCGACCGTGCGGCGCCCGAGATGCCGCGGGGCGTGCTCGGGCATCTCGTCGAGGGGCTCGCGCGCCGCCGCGCGGCGGGAACGGCGCCGTTCACCGTGCTCTGCTGCGACAACCTTCCCGCAAACGGGCATGTCGTCGCACGGCTGACCACCGAATTCGCGCGTCTCCGCGACACGGCGCTTGCCGACTGGATCGCAGAGAATGTCACCTTCCCGTCTTCGATGGTCGACCGGATCGTGCCGGCACCGACGGAGCGGACATTCGCCGACGTCGAAGCCGTGCTCAAGCTTCGCGACGAGGCGGCGGTCGAGACCGAGCCGTTCATGCAGTGGGTGGTCGAGGACCGTTTCCCCGGCGGGCGGCCGGCCTGGGAGGCCGGCGGGGCGCTCTTCGTCTCCGACGTCGAGCCCTACGAGCACATGAAGCTCCGGCTGCTCAACGGCGCCCATTCGCTTATCGCCTATCTCGGCCAGAACCGCGGGCTCGCCTATGTCCGCGACGTGATGGCGGTCGAGCCCCACCGCCGCCTCGTCGAGGCCCACATGCGGGCGGCGGCCGAGACGCTCCGGCCCGTGCCGGGCATCGATATCGAGGCCTATATCGCCTCGCTTCTCGAGCGCTTCTCCAATACCGCCATCGCCCACGCCACGGCCCAGATCGCGACGGACGGGACCCAGAAGCTGCCGCAGCGGCTACTCCTGCCGACCGTCGACGCGCTTTCGAACGGCTATGACGGCCATGCCTTCGCGCGGGCGGTCGCCGAGTGGATCGTCTATTGCTGCCGCCGCGATTCGATCAACGACCCGCGCGAACGGGAGCTTCTCGACGCGGCGGCGCAGGCGAGGGCCGCCGGCGGTGCGGGCCGCGCTGCGGCCTTTCTGGACCTGCCGGGGCTCTTCCCCGACCGGCTCCGTTCGAATTCCCACTGGCGCCGGCGTCTCGACGCAGACGTCGACACCCTCTGGTCGGCGCTCGCCTGAGCGGCGCCTATCGCGCCGCCGGCTCGGCCTGTCGCATCTCAGGCCGCAGCGCCTCGACGGTCCCCGTCGTGCTGCCGCCGCGCCAGGAGGCGAAGGCGGCGACCAGATAGAGCACGGCCGAAAAAGTGAAGGCGAAGATCAGCCCGTTCTTGAACGGCCCGGCCATCAGCTCGGGGAAGAAGCGGTGGCCGGTCAGCGTCGCCGCGTTCGCTGCCGGCAGCGCATGGAGAACGGTGGGCGGGATCAGCTCGCCCATCGGATTGTAGCCGAGGAACGCCGCAAAGAGGCTCGCGACCGGCGGCATCGAAGCCACCTGATGGGCGATCCCGGCCGGCACGTGCTCGGCGAGAAGGCCCGTCTCCATCGCCTGCGGCAGGGTCGCGGCGAGGCCGGCGATCATCAGGCTGAAGAACAGGCCGATCGACAGCACCTGACCGGCGTTGGTCGTCGTCGCCCGCATGCCCGAGGCCTGGCCACGCTCGCGCGGCGGCACGGAATTCATGATCTGCGTCGAGTTCGGCGCGACGAAGAGGCCCGAGCCGAGGCCGTTGCAGAAGAGCAGTGCGGCGAAGACGGCATAGGAGAAGTCGGCCGGCAGCGCCATCAGCGCGATGAAGCTCATCGCGCCGAAGACCATGCCGCCGACGGCGAAGGGCACGCCGCCGAACCGGTCGGAGAAATAGCCGGAGATCGGCCCGGCGATCAGGAAGCCGACCGTCAGCGGCAGCATGAAGATCGCCGACCAGAGGGGCGTCACCTCGAAGGAATAGCCGTGCAGCGGCAGCCAGATGCCCTGCAGCCAGACGATCAGCATGAACTGCAGCCCGCCGCGGGCGACGGCCGAGGTGAGGTTCGCGAGGTTGCCGTAGGCGAAGGCAGGGATGCGGAAGAGCTTGAGATCGAGCATCGGCCGCTCAATCCGCTTCTCGATCACGATGAAGGCCACGAGCGCGAGGAGGCCGAGGACGAAGAGCGTCACCACCTTCGGGCTCATCCAGGCCATGACCTGATCGCCATAGGGCTGGAGGCCGTAGGTGATCGCCGTCAGGATGAGGACGAGGCCGAGCCCGAAGCTCAGGTTGCCGAACCAGTCGATCTTGTGGCGGGCGCGGTCGGGGAGGTCGTGGAGCTTCAGGTAGGACCAGATCGTGCCGACGAGGCCGAAGGGAACGTTGATCCAGAAGACGAGCCTCCAGTTCGTGTCGGCGAGCAGGCCGCCGATCAGCAGGCCGACGAACTGGCCGCCGATCGCCGCCACCACGTTGATGCCGAGGGCGAAGCCGCGCTCCTCGATCGGGAAGGCGTCGGTCAGGAGCGCGGACGAGTTCGCCATGATCAGGGCGCCGCCGACGCCCTGGATGATTCGCACGACGACGAGATAGGTAGCCGCGAAGTCGCCGTGTCCCGGGAGCAGGCTGAGTGCGACGGAGGCGGCGGTGAAGATCGCGAAGCCGAGGTTGTACATGCGGGCGCGGCCGAACTGGTCGCCAAGGCGCCCGAAGGCGACCACGAGCACGGCCGTCGCGATCATGTAGCCGATGATCGCCCAGAGCAGGTAGTTGATGTTGCCGGGATCGAGCGCCTTCAGCCCGATGCCGCGGAAGACGGCGGGCAGGCTGATCAGCAGGATCGAGCTGTTGATCGCTGCGGCGAGCATGCCGAGCGTGGTGTTGCTCAGAACCATCCACTTGTGGTTCTGCGGAAGATCGGGACGAGGGGTGGTCATCGTCGGCTTTCGGTAAGGACGCGTCGGCCCGCCGGCCGCTCTGGCGCGGCCGCGGGCAGGGGCTTATATGAGGCCTGGTTCAGGTTTGGAATATGAGGATGGCTTCAGGAAAAGCAAGTGCAGATGTGCCGCGCCCGCGCGCTCCCCAACAGAAAAGAGGGCGCGCGCGCGTCGCGGCCCTGACGACGGCCGCTGCGGCGGTCTTCGCCGAGAAGGGCTACGAGGCGAGCACGATGACCGAGATCGCGGCGCGGGCAGGGGCCGCGATCGGCACGCTCTACCTGTTCTTCCCGACGAAGAAGGCCCTCGCGCAGGCGATCCTCGCCCATCACGCCGACGAGCTTTCCGCCCGCTTGGACGAGCTGCGCGAACAAAGCGCCGGGCTGGCGGCGGATGTCATCGCTGATCGGCTCTTTACCGTGCTCGGCGCCTTCCTGTCGGCCTATCCGGCCTATTCGGCGCTGCTCGACCTTCCGGGCGACGAAGGCTGGCGGCGGTCGGTGCGCACCCGCCGGCGCCAGCAGATCGTCGCCCTCTTCACGCAATCGAAGCCGGCCCTGCCGCCGGAGGAAGCCGAACGGCTGGCGGTGATCGTGCCGCAGCTCATGCGCATCCCGCTCACCCTCATCGGCGAGAAGCGGCTGCGCGAGGGGG
>JBQCEN010000214.1:0-3875 GCA_051960215.1 Pararhizobium sp. | reverse complement strand
GACATGGCCGTCGGCGTGCTGCAGGCGATCGAGCAGGCCAAGCGCACCGACATCAAGTATGTCATCGCCGGCGCCGGCTCCAAGGACATGGTCAAGAAGGTCATGGACGGCGACAAGCTGATCCCGGTCGACGTCCTCTATCCGCCGGCGATGATCGGGACGGCGATGGAGCTGACGGCAGCCAATCTCTACGACCAGGTGCCCGTGCGCGGCAGCTTCATCCTCGACGCGACGCTCGTGACGAAGGACAACGCCAAGGAATACTACTTCCCGGATTCGCCGTTCTGATCGGTGCGACCGCGGATTTGAGAATGCGAACGGCCCCGAAAAGGGGCCGTTTGCGGTGAAGATGATGCGAAGACGCCGCCGTCAGAACGGCGAATCCGGGAAGTAGAACTCCTTGGCGTTGTCCTTCGTCACGAGCGTCGCATCGAGAATGAAGCTGCCGCGCACGGGCACCTGGTCGTAGAGGTTGGCCGCGGTCAGTTCCATGGCCGTCCCGATCATCGCAGGCGGATAGAGGACGTCGACCGGAACGAGGCTGTCGCCGTCCATCACCTTCTTGATCATGTCCTTCGAGCCGGCTCCGGCGATGACATACTTGATGTCGGTGCGTTTCGCCTGCTGGATGGCCCGCAGCACACCGACGGCCATGTCGTCGTCCTGGCACCAGACCACGTCGATCTGCGGATATTTGGTCAGATAGTCCTGCATGACCTTGAAGGCGTCGTCGCGGTTCCAGTTGCCGAACTGCTTCTCGAGGACCTTGACGCCGCTGCCGGCGATCGCCTTGTCGAAGCCGTCCTGGCGCTGCTGGTCGATCGGGATCGGCAGGCCGCGGATGACGACCACCTTGGCATCCGGCGTGTGTTCCTTGATGTACTTGCCGGCCACGGCACCGAGCGCCGGGTTGTTGCCGGCGACATAGAGGTCGCGAACCGAATCGTCGTTGTTGGACGGGGACCGGTCGACCAGCGTGACGAAGATGTTCTTGCTCTTCACTTCCTTGATCGCGTTGACCAGCGGATCCGGATTGGAGGGCAGGATGACAAGCGCGTTGATGCCCTGCGTCGTCAGGTCCTCCAGCGCGTTTGCCTGGGCTGCCGCATCCGGCGACGTCTTGACGATGACGTTGAGCCCCGGATGTTCGGCCATCAACAGCTTCGCCACGCGCTGCGCATGGTAGACCACGCCGGCCGTCCAGCCGTGATCGGCTGCCGGAATGGAGACACCGATGGTGTATTTCGTGTCCGCGGCGTGGGCGACGCCGATAAGGGCGGCCATCGCGACCGCCGCGCCCATCAACACTCTGCGCATTCTCTTCTCCCTACTCATCCCGAGGTTTGACTGGATAGTCCGGGCCCCCGTTTCACCCGGCCAGGTCGCAAAAAGCGCTGTTGTTCATCACCTCTAGGACCGGCGCATGAGGAAGCGCTGCACCAGCATCGCGATGATGATGATGGCGCCCTGGATCGCGCCGATCAGGTACTCGCTGACGAAGTTCGACAGGAGCATGATGTTGCCGACGATCTCGAGGATGAACGCGCCGCATATCGTGCCCCAGATGCGGCCGACGCCGCCGCGCAACGCCGTGCCGCCGACGACGACAGCGGTGATCGCCTGCAGTTCCCACAGGATGCCGGTCGTCGCCGAGGTCGAACCGAGACGCGGCACGTAGAGCAGGACGGCGATCGCCACGCACAGCCCCTGGACGATGTAGGTGATCGTGCGGATGCGGTTCACCGGAATGCCGGAATACCGCGCCACCTCCTCGTTCGAGCCGACCGCGATGACGTGGCGGCCGTAGCGGGTGCGGTAGAGCACGAAGGCGCCGACGGCGGCGGTCGCGAAGATGATGATGACGGGCACCGGGATGCCGAAGACCGCGCCGAAATAGGCCGGACGGTAGAGGTTCTGGAGATCGGAGGACTGCAGGGTGATGGCGCCGCCCTGCGACAGCCACGTCGTCAGGCCGCGGAAGATGCCCATCGTTCCGAGGGTCGCGATGAACGGCTCGATGCGGCCGACGGTGGTGATGAGGCCGTTCGCCAGGCCGCAGGCGGCGCCGATCAGGATCGCCAGCACGATGGCGGCGATCAGCATCATCGGCGGACTTGAGATGAGGCCGCTGTTCATGAACATGATCATGAGGCTCGCGACGAAGGCGACCATGGAGCCGACGGAGAGGTCGAGGCCCCCGGCGGAGATGACGAAGGTGGCGCCCACCGCGATGATGGCGATGAAGGCACTGCGCGTCAGCACGTTCAGCAGGTTGTCGATGCTGAGGAAGTTGGGATTGGCGAAGGCCCCGAGGATCAGAAGAAGCGCCAGGGCGACGAACGGCGCCACCGCGCGAAGGTCGACGTCTTTCCAGGATCGCCGCGATTTGGCCGCACCGGCCGTCAGATCGGTCATGTTCATTCCGCCACGAGGGCGGCCTCCTCGGATGTTGCGCCGGTCGCCCGGACGACGATCTCGTGTTCGGTCATCTGCTCGCCCGATACCTCGCCGACGATGCGCCCGGCGCGCATGACGACGATGCGATCGCAGATGCCGATCAGTTCCTGCATCTCCGACGAGATGACGATCACGGACTTGCCGCCCCCTGCGAGGCCGGCGATGAACTTGTAGATCTGCTCCTTGGTGCCGATGTCGATGCCGCGCGTCGGCTCGTCGATGACAACGATCGAGGGGTCCAGCATCATCATCTTGGCGAGAAGCAGCTTCTGCTGATTGCCGCCGGACAGCTGGCCGGCAAGCATCTCCTTGCGGCCGGCGCGGATGTCGAAGTCGCCGACGGCCCGGTCGAGAGCGGCGCGTTCCCCCTTCCGGTCGAGGACGATGCCGCGCATGAAGCGGCTCAGCGACGCGAGCGTCAGGTTCATGGCGAGATCCTGCAGGAGGAGCAGTCCCTTCCCCTTGCGATCCTCGCTGATGTAGACGATGCCGGCGCTCATGCTTTCATGAACATCCGAGAAATGCACCGGCCAGCCGTCAAGCCTGACGGTTCCGTGGCCGGATCTCAGGCCGACGACGCCTTCGAGCAGTTCGGTGCGACCGGCTCCGACCAGTCCGGCAAAGCCGAGGATCTCGCCGCGACCGAGCCGGAAGGACGCATCGCGCGCATACCCCGGAACCGAGAAATTCTCGACTTCGAGCACGGCTTCGCGCGCCACGGCCGCGTGACGGTCGGGGTAGAGCTTGGAAACGTCGCGCCCGACCATCAGGCGGGCCATGTCGACGGGCTGCAGGTCGCGCGCGGGGTGGCTTGCGACGAGCTTGCCGTCGCGCAGGACGCTGACCGAATCGGCGATCGCCTTCACCTCCGGCAGCCGGTGCGAGATGTAGAGGACGGCGATGCCGGAATCCCGGATGTCCCGGATGACCTTCAGCAACGCATCGGTCTCGACCGGCGTCAGCGAGGCGGTCGGCTCATCGAAGATGACGACGCGGTGCGGCACCAGCAGCGCCCGCGCGATCTGCACGAGCTGGCGCTGGGCGATCGACAGCCGCTCGACGACGATCCTCGGATCGAGATCGGCGCCGAGACCCTGCACCGCCCTCGCGGCGCGCTCGTTCATCGTCCGGTCGTCGACGACGACGCCGTTGGAAAGTTCGCGGCCGAGAAAGATGTTCTGCGCCACCGTCAGGTGCGGCGCTAGCAGGATCTCCTGGTGGACGAGCACGATGCCGCGGTGCTCGGCATCGACCGGTCCGGTGAAGGTGACCGGCTCTCCGTCGATCGCGATCGTGCCGCGCGTCGGCTCGAGGTGGCCGGCCATCAGCTTCATCAGCGTCGACTTGCGGGCGCCGTTCTCGCCGATGACGGCATGCACCTCGCCGGCGCGCAGCGACAGGTCGATACCGCTCAGCAC
>JBQCEN010000213.1:0-13717 GCA_051960215.1 Pararhizobium sp. | reverse complement strand
AACGATCGTGGTCGTTTTCTTGGCAGACATCGTCATCCCTCCTATGTTCTAGCCAAAACCGGTGTCATTCGGAATACAGTCGTGACGGAACCGAAACGCACAAATCCTGAAAAGGTTCAAGTCATTGCCTGCGGGGCGCTGGCGCGCGAGATCCTGGCTGTCTGCCGCGCCAACGGGCTTGAGCACATCGATCTCGTCTGCCTGCCGGCGATCTTCCATGTCCGCCCGGAAAAGATCGTTCCCGCTCTGGAGGAGGCCGTGGCCAAGGCCCGCGCCGCCGGCTATGTGCATATCTACATCGCCTATGCCGATTGCGGCACGGGCGGCGCGCTCGATCGCTTCTGCGAGCGTGAGGGCATCGAGCGGATCGCCGGCCCCCACTGCTATTCGTTCTTCGCCGGCAATGCCGACTTCGAGAAGGACTGGGGCGACGCCTTCGGCACCTTCTTCCTGACGGATTTCCTCGCCCGCCAGTTCGATGCCTTCGTCATCGAACCGCTCGGCCTCGACCGTCATCCGGAACTGCGCGACGACTACTTCCAGCATTACACGAAGCTCGTCTATCTGGCGCAGACGGACGATCCGGACCTCGTCGAGCGCGCACGCAGGGCCGCGGATCGCCTGGGACTCGCCTTCGAACACCGCTTCACCGGCTATGGCGACCTGTCCGGCGCCATGCGCGATGCGGCTGCCGTGCGCGGGGCCTCGCAGCAGGCCTAAGCGCCGCCACTTGCCCTACCCCGAAACTTGCTCCTGCCCGCGTCGCTTTTGAGCGCGGCGCGCGTCGTCGGGAGCGAAGCGGCAGGCCCGGCCGGCGCGCAGTGTGCCGGCCAAGGAGACCCCGAAATGGCCGACCGCATCATCGTCTACTGGCGCGACATCCCCGCCCAGGTCATCGTCAAGAAAGGCCGTGCTTCGGCCAAGCGCGAGCTGTCGCTGCGCTTCACGGAGGCGATCGACATGGCGGCGATGCGCACCGGCGCGTCGGAGACGGATGACTACCTCGCCGAGTGGCGCCGGGGCGAACCCGAACCGGTCTCCGACGATCTCGAGGCCGAGGCAGACCAGGCGCTCGCCAGCATCGAGAACGACTATCCGAAGGAGCGCCTCGTCGCGCTCGTAAAGGCAGGTGGCCGCGATGGCTGAAATCGAGACCGCATCCCCTCCGCCGCTCGCCGAGCCGGCGGTGGTCACGCAAGCGACGCTGAACCGCAAGGCAGCGCCGAAAACCGCCTTCCAGCCGGCCGGCGTCTCGCCGAGCCGCCGCTCGCGTCATCGCTATACGGTGCGGCTCTGGGCCGTGCGCCACTCGCGCTTCTTCGAGTGGTTCTACAACCGATTCGCCGACGCCTTTCTTTTCCTTGATCCTCTGTGGAAGGCGATCGGCTACGAGCGCGCCGAGCGGCCGGTCACGTTCCTGGAACGCCGGGTCAAGGGATTCCTCTTCGACTGCCGCATGTGCGGCCAGTGCGCGCTGTCGTCGACAGGCATGTCCTGCCCGATGAACTGTCCCAAGCAGCTCAGGAACGGCCCGTGCGGCGGCGTGCGCGCCAACGGCCACTGCGAGGTCGAGCCGGACATGCCCTGCGTGTGGGTGCAGGCCTGGAAAGGGTCGCAGCAGATGGTGAAGAGCGACGCGATCCTCGCCGTGCAGAAGCCCGTCGACCAGTCGCTGCGCGAGACCTCGTCCTGGCTGCGGGTGACCGCGCAGGCGGCCGAGGCCCGCCGCAAGGCGAAAGAGGATGCCGCCGCATGAGCCAGCTGGACGAGAACCCCGCCGGCGCCCATCTGCCGCTCGACCCGCTGCCCGGCCATTCCTCCCGCGGCCGGTTGGAACGCGTGCTGCGGCGCGGCGAGTTCGCCGTCACTGCCGAGCTGAACCCGCCCGACAGTGCCAACCCCGCGGACGTCTACGAGCGCGCCGCGATCTTCGACGGCTGGGTCGACGGCATCAACGCCGTCGACGCCTCGGGCGCCAACTGCCACATGTCGTCGGTCGGCATCTGCGCGCTGCTGACCCGCATGGGCTATGCGCCGATCATGCAGATCTCCTGCCGCGACCGGAACCGGATCGCGATCCAGGGCGACGTGCTCGGCGCCGCCGCCATGGGCGTCGCGAACATCCTGTGCCTCACCGGCGACGGCGTGCAGGCGGGCGACCAGCCGGGCGCGAAGCCGGTCTTCGACCTCGACTGCATGTCGCTGCTCGAGACGATCCGCATCATGCGGGACAACGAGAAGTTCCTTTCGGGTCGCAAGCTCACCTCGCCGCCGCATGTCTTCCTGGGCGCCGCGATCAACCCTTTCGCCCCGCCCTACGACTTTCGCCCGCTGCGGCTCGCCAAGAAGATCGCTGCCGGCGCGCAGTTCGTGCAGAGCCAGTACTGCTTCGACGTGCCGATGTTCCGCGAATACATGAAGCGGGTGCGCGACCTCGGCCTCACCGAGAAATGCTTCATCATGTGCGGCGTCGGCCCGCTCGCCTCGGCGAAGACGGCGCGCTGGATCCGGTCGAACGTGCCCGGCATCCACATCCCGGACCAGATCATCGCGCGGCTCGAGGGCGCGCAGAACCAGAAGGCCGAGGGCAAGCAGCTCGCGATCGACATCATCAACGAGGTGAAGGAGATCGAAGGCGTCGCCGGCATCCACGTCATGGCCTATCGGCAGGAGGAATATGTCGCCGAGATCGTCCACGAGTCCGGCGTGCTCAGGGGCCGCAAGCCCTGGCGCAAGGAACCGAGCCCGGACGACGCGATTGTGGCCGAACGGCTGGAGGAAATCCTCGACCGCCCACGCGAGAGCCAGCACGAGATGGCCGGCGCAGCGGCCTCGGGATCGCATGAATGAACTCGGCCGCCTTGCAAGCCCGGCTGATATCCGCTATCGAATAACGATATAAAGAAGTCTTTATATCTCTGGATCCGAAGGAACAGGACCCGCATGACCCGCACCATCGTCGCATCGGCCAAGAAGGAAATCGTCATCGGCTTCGACCAGCCGTTCTGCGTCATCGGCGAGCGGATCAATCCAACCGGCCGGAAGAAGCTCGCCGCGGAAATGATCGAGGGCAACTTCGAGACCGTGAGGAAGGACGCGCTCGAGCAGGTCGCCGCGGGCGCCACCATGCTCGACGTCAATGCCGGCGTCACCGCGGTCAATCCGAACGAGACGGAGCCGCCGCTGCTCGTCAAAACGCTGGAACTCGTCCAGGACCTCGTCGACGTGCCGCTGTCGATCGATTCGTCGGTGACCGCCGCGATCGAGGCGGCGCTGAAGGTCGCCAAGGGCCGGCCGCTGGTCAATTCCGTGACGGGCGAGGAGGAGAAGCTCGAGGCGATCCTGCCGCTGATCAAGAAATACAACGTGCCGGTCGTCGCGATCTCCAACGACGAGACCGGCATCTCCGAAGACCCCGACGTGCGCTTCGCCGTCGCGAAGAAGATCGTCCAGCGCGCCGCCGACTATGGCATTCCCGCCCACGACATCGTCGTCGACCCGCTCGTCATGCCGATCGGCGCGATGGGGACGGCTGGCAAGCAGGTCTTCGCGTTGCTCCGGCGGCTGCGAGAGGAGCTCAAGGTCAACACGACCTGCGGCCTGTCCAATATCTCCTTCGGCCTGCCGCATCGCCACGGCATCAATGCGGGCTTCATTCCGATGGTGATCGGCGCCGGCATGACGTCCGCGATCATGAACCCGTGCCGGCCGCAGGAAATGGAAGCGGTGCGCGCGGCGAATGTGCTGAACGACACGGACCCGAACTGCGGTACATGGATTATGACCTATAGGGACTATCAGCCGGCGGCTGCCGGGCAGTCCGCAGGCTCTGCCGCGCCCGCCGCCTCGAGCGGCCGCCGCGGTGGCCGCGAAGCGAGGCGGGCCCGCGCCTGATCCGGCCCTTCAACGAAAGGTGCTGCCATGGTGAAATCCTCCGGCCTTCCAGCCGACCTCATGACGCTCTGGTTCCAGGCGCCGCTGGTCATTGCCTCGCGTGTCGGGCTCTTTGGCTCCGGATCGGCCTCCGCCGTCAAGGCGCAGGCGGAAATGACGCGGATGGTGACGGAGAAGGCGGCTGCGGCGGCCGAAAGCATGGTCGCTCTGCAATTCGCCTTCGCAAACGAGATGATGCGCGGCTTCTTTCACCCGCTCGGCAAGCCGTCGACGGCCGCGGGCGAGCGCATTCTGGCGAAGAGCCTCCGCCCCTATGGCAAGCGCGTGCGCGCCAACGCCCGTCGGCTGACGCGCTAGCGTTTGCGGAGAACTGCGCCGTGTCAGGACGTGCCGAGGATCCGATCGCAGGCGAGGACGCCGAGCCAGGCGCCGGCAAGGGCAGCGAGGTTGCCGTAGACGAGGCTGCTCTCGGCACCCGGATCGACGCTGCCGAGCGCCAGCAGGGCAGCGAGCGAGGCGACCGTCGCCACGGCGACCGCCTGCGGATGGCGCAGCCACCCGCCCTTCATCAGCCTGACCAGGAAGAAGCTGGTCAGAAGGGCATTGATCACGAGACCGGGCATCGGCATCTCCTGCCCGCATATTGGATGCGCCGGACACAAGAAACCCTTAAGGGCGGGCGAAGAATGCAAGCGATCACGAAATGACAGAGCAGAGCCCCAACCCCCTCGTCCTCTTCATGCCGTCCGGCAAACGCGGCCGCTTTCCGATCGGCACGCCGCTGCTTGACGCCGCGCGGTCCCTCGGCGTCTATGTCGAGAGCGTCTGCGGCGGCCGCGGCATCTGTGGGCGCTGCCAGATCGAGGTGCAGGAAGGCCAGTTCGCCAAGCACGGCATCACCTCGTCCAACGACCACATCTCCGAATTCTCCGCCAAGGAAGAGCGTTATGCGGAGCTGCGCAGCCTGAAAGAAGGCCGCCGCCTCTCCTGCTCCACCCTTATCCTCGGCGACCTCGTCGTCGACGTGCCGCAGGACGTCGCGATCAATGCACAGGTCGTTCGCAAGGATTCCGACGGCCGCGTCATCGAGCGCAACCCGGCTATCCACATGTGCTATGTCGAGGTCGACGAGCCCGACATGCACAAGCCGCTCGGCGATCTCGACCGGCTGAAGGCACATCTCGCGGCCGACTGGGGCTTCGACGATATCGTCGTCGACACCTATCTCCTGTCGGCGGTGCAGGGCATCCTGCGCAAGGGCGATTGGAAGGTGACCGCGGCGATCCACAAGGATGCCGACACCGGCCGCGCGCACCTGATCGCGCTCTATCCGGGCCTCAAGAACGAGGCCTACGGGATTGCTTGCGACATCGGCTCGACGACGATCGCCATGCACCTCTCCTCGCTGCTTTCTGGCCGTACGATCGCCTCGGCGGGCACGTCGAACCCGCAGATCCGCTTCGGCGAAGACCTGATGAGCCGCGTCTCCTACGTGATGATGAACCCGGACGGACGCGAGGCGATGACGAGCGCGGTCCGCGAGGCGGTCAACGGGCTGATCGACAAGGTCTGCGCGGAAGGCGGCGTCGCGCGGCAGGATATCCTCGACGCCGTCTTCGTCGGCAATCCGATCATGCACCACCTCTTCCTCGGCATCGACCCGACGGAGCTCGGGGGCGCACCCTTCGCGCTCGCCGTCTCCGGCGCGGTCGAACTCCGGGCAAGCGAGATCGATATTCCGCTGAACCGCGGCTCGCGCGTCTACATGCTGCCCTGCATCGCCGGCCATGTCGGCGCGGACGCGGCGGCGGCGACGCTGGCCGAGGGCCCGCACCGCCAGGACGAGATGATGCTCCTCGTCGACGTCGGCACGAATGCCGAGATCGTGCTCGGCAACCGCGAACGGGTCGTCGCCGCCTCCTCGCCGACCGGCCCTGCCTTCGAGGGCGCAGAGATTTCCTGCGGCCAGCGCGCCGCGCCCGGCGCGATCGAGCGCGTGCGGATCGACCCCGAGACGCTCGAGGCGCGCTTCCGCATCATCGGCGTCGACGCCTGGTCGGACGATCCGGAGTTCCCGCGGCTGATGAAGAACAAGCGCGTCACCGGCGTCTGCGGCTCGGGCATCATCGAGGTCATCGCGGAGATGTACCTCGCCGGACTCATCTCGGAGGACGGCGTCATCGACGGATCTCTCGCCGCGAGATCACCGCGCGTCGTGGAGAACGGCCGCACCTTCTCCTACGTGCTCAACGACGGCGAACCGAAGCTGACGATCACGCAGAACGACGTGCGTGCGATCCAGCTCGCCAAGGCCGCGCTCTATGCCGGCATCAAGCTCTTGATGGACAAGCAGGGCATCGACCATGTCGACCGCATCGGCTTCGCCGGCGCCTTCGGCTCCTTCATCGACCCGAAATACGCGATGGTCCTCGGGCTGATCCCGGACTGCGACCTGGACAAGGTCAAGGCTGTCGGCAACGCCGCCGGCACCGGCGCGCGAATGGCGCTCCTCAACCGAGACTACCGCCGGGAGATCGAGGAGACGGTCCGCCGCATCCAGAAGATCGAGACGGCGCTCGAACCGAAGTTCCAGGAGCACTTCGTCGCCGCCATGGCGCTGCCGAACAAGGTCGACCCGTTCCCGAAACTCGGCCAGGTCGTGACGCTGCCCGAACGCAAGGCGCTTGCCGACGGGGGCGAGCCGGGTGGACGACGCCGACGCGAAGGGCGACGGCGCCCGGCCTGAGCGGAGCGCCAGCAACTAGCGGCGAACGCCGCGATGGGGCGGCTCCGACCGCTTGCGGCGCGGGCATCGCCCCTACGCCGGCATCGACAACGCGACTCGCACTTCCCGCTCCGTCACCCCTGTGCTCGTCACAGGGGTCCATACCGTTCCGCCATCCGCTCAGGGACGCTATCGCGAACGTGCCCGTGTCCGAGCGGAATGGAATGGATTTCTGTGACAAGCACAGAAATGACGGAGGAAGGGTAGCCGCCCGACCTTGCCCTCCGGAAGACCTGCCGGAAATGCCGGCGGCCGCCTTACGAGCGACTGCGGCTTTACAAGGATGCCCGGCATCGTGGGGCTCTCCCCTCCGGCTCCGTCACCCCTGTGCTTGTCACAGGGGTCCATACCGTTCCGGCATCCGCGTAGGGGCACTGTCGAGAACGTCCCCGTATTGGAAGCGGAATGGATTTCTGTGACAAACACAGAAATGACGGGATTTGGTGGCGTTGCGGCGCGGCCTTTTGCAGATAGGGCAGCACGTGGTCGAAGTACGCGGCCGCTTCGCCCCTCCACCGCCTTCGGCGGTCCCCTCCCGCGCTTCGCGGGGGGGGGGGGAGGATCGGGCTGGCGCCGGGTCCTTCCCCGTTTCCGGGGAAGGGGGACCATGCGGAACGCGTGGTGGAGGGGAGCAAGTACCCTTCGGAGCTGACGGCGTTACGCCGTCGGCTGCTTGACCTTGCGCAGGTACGGCAGCACGCGGTCGAACTGGCCGTAGCGGCTGGTCACGTCCTCATCGGTCAGCGTCGCCGGGACGATGACGTCCTCGCCGCTCTTCCACTGCGCCGGCGTCGAGACCTGGTGCTTCGCCGTCAGTTGGATCGAATCGAGCGCGCGCAGGATTTCGTCGAAGTTGCGGCCGGTCGACATCGGATAGGTCAGGATCAGCTTGATCTTCTTGTCCGGGCCGACGACGAAGACGGAGCGAACCGTGGCGTTGTCGGCGGGCGTGCGGCCCTCGGAGGAGTTGCCGGACTGGGCAGGCAGCATGTCGTAGAGCTTCGCCACCTTCAGTTCCGGGTCGCCGATCATCGGGTAGCCGACCTTGTGGCCGGAGACCTTCTCGATGTCCTCCTTCCACTTCTTGTGGCTCTCGACGGGGTCGACCGAGATCCCGAGGATCTTGGCGTTGCGCTTGGCGAAATCGTCCGTCAGGCCCGCCATGTAGCCGAGCTCGGTGGTGCAGACCGGCGTGAAATCCTTCGGATGCGAGAAGAGGACCGCATAGCCGTCGCCGATCCACTCGTGGAACCTGATCGGCCCAGCCGTCGTATCCGCCTCAAAATCCGGCGCTATGTCATTGATTCTCAGGCTCATCGCGTTCTCCCTTCTTGGCGCGTCTCAATGGCACTATAGCTGACGGAGCCCCCGGTCTTTGTAAAGAAAGCAATTCCGCGCCCTCCCGGCCGGCGGAGAAAATAATCCGCCTTCCCCGCCTTGCGCCGGCATGTCGCTCACTCCTGCGCGGCGAAGGCCGCGCGGATATGGTCGGCCGCGGCCTGGACGGCGCAGTCGGCGTCGCTGCGCACGCGCATCGCGACCGAGAAGCTGCCGATCGGCGGCAGGCCGTCGCATTCGCCGAGCGCGACGAACTCGCTGCCGATGCAGGACTGCGGCAGCGGCGCGATGGCGAGGTCGGAGAGGATCGCTGCGCGCTGGCCGGCGCCGTGCGCGCTCATATAGGCGATGCGATATTCGATGCCTGCGTCTTCGAGGCTTTGAAGGGCGTTGCGGCGCCAGGCGCAGCCTTCCTCCCACACGGAAATGGGAAGCGGACGGCACATGTGCGCCGCTCCGCCTTTTGCTCCCGCCCAGACGAGCGGCTCGGTGCGCACCAGTTCCGCCCCCTCGGGAACGCTGTCGTGCTGGCAGGTCATCAGCGCGAGATCGAGGCGGCGCTCGTCGAGGCGCTTGCGCAGGTTGACCGACTGGTCGATCACGGCATCGACCGATATGCCGGGATGGGTCTTGGCGAAGCGCTTCAGCACCATCGGCAGGATCCGGTCGCCGACGTCCTCCGGCGAGCCGATGTGGACCACGCCGCTGATCTCGGGCACGACAAACTTGGCGACCGCCTCGCGGTTGATCGCAAGCAGGCGCCGCGCATAGCCGAGCAGCACCTCGCCATCCGGCGTCAGCGAAACCGCGCGCGCCTCGCGGCTGAACATCGGCCGCCCAAGCGTCTCCTCCAGCTTCTTGATCTGCATCGAGACCGCCGAGGGCGTGCGGAAGACGGAACTTGCGGCGGCGGAAAAGCTGTTGGTCTCGGCGATCGCGACGAAGGTGCGCAGCACGTCGAGTTCGAGGATCGGAAGCGGATGATTGAGCGGAGCGTTCATCGTTTCAATTTCCCTGAACCGAGCAATGATTTCATTTCGTTTGATTGAACCGCCATGCAGCCCCATAGTCAAGATCAAGGATCGCGATCCTTTCATTTCCAACACGCCTCGGACTTGAAAGGGCCTGACTATGAAACGGACAACCATACCCCTTCCGGCCGAGCCTTTCGGCCGTGCCCTCGTCGATGCCGGCCACGGACCCGCGCTCGCCGCTGCCGTGCTCGGTTTCGCCCGCAATGGCGCCACCGCATGGCAGCGGCTGCGCGCCGCCAGCCGGCGCCGGCGCGAGCGTGTCCGGACGGAGAAGATCATCAGCGACCTGCCGCGCGAGCTCCGCTCGGACATCGGGTGGCCGGGCCGCTACTTCGCCGAATACGACAATGACCGCTAGCGGGATGCGAGGCGGCCTCGACCATGGCCGGGGCCGCTGCCACCTGCTTCGATTTGCCTGGGAAATGTTGCAGGAAGGCAAGAAATTGCCGCTTCACAGCGACAAGGCGCTATGCCAATGTCGCGCGCATACAAGCCGCGTCGCGAACTGAACGCTTACATCGCGTCGACCCGGCTCCGGATGCATCATGGCAACGAACACCACGCCGCTCAAGCGCTCGATCGTCTTCTTTCTCGTCCCCAACGTCTCGATGATCGCCTTCGCAACGGCGATCGAGCCCCTGCGCATTGCCAACCGCATGCTGGGCTACGAGGCCTATCGCTGGCGGCTCGCCTCGACGGAGGGCCAGCCGGTCATGGCCTCGAACGGCGTGCAGGTTGCCGTCAACGCGTCGCTAGCGGATGAACGTCGCAACCTCGGCGGCGAAAGCCGGCCGTCGATGGTTTTCGTCTGCTCGGGCGTGCGCGTCGAGGAGTTCAACAACCGTTCGGTCAATGCGTGGCTGCGCGAGGAGTATAACCGCGGCGTCGCCGTCGGCGGCCTCTGCACCGGGGCCCATATCCTGGCAAATGCCGGGCTCCTTTCGGGCAAGCGCTGCGCCATCCACTGGGAGAACCTGCCGGGCTTCGCGGAGAAGTTCCCGCAGGCCGACGTCTATGCCGATCTCTACGAGGTGGACGGCAACATCTATACCTGCGCGGGCGGCACCGCCGCGCTCGACATGATGCTCAACCTCATCGGCGACGACCACGACGAGAACCTCGTCAACCGCATCTGCGAGCAGGCGCTGACCGACCGCGTCCGCAACCCGCACGACCGCCAGCGCCTGCCGCTGAGGGCGCGGCTCGGCGTGCAGAACTCGAAAGTCCTGTCGATCATCGAGCTGATGGAGGCGAACCTCTCCGAGCCGCTGTCGCTGGTCGAGATCGCAGACTATGCCGGGCTGTCGCGGCGCCAGATCGAGCGGCTGTTCCGCCAGGAGATGGGCCGCTCGCCGGCGCGCTATTATCTGGAAATCCGGCTCGACCGGGCGCGCCACCTGCTCGTCCAGTCGTCGATGCCGATCGTCGAGGTGGCGGTCGCCTGCGGCTTCGTCTCCGCCTCGCATTTCTCCAAGTGCTACCGCGAGCTTTACGCCCGCTCGCCGCAGCAGGAGCGCGCCGACCGGAAGCAGCTTCTGACGGCAGCGTGAAGCGTTCCTACGGGCTGTTCCAGCGGCGGTTGCCCCACAGCTGTTCGCCGACGTTGCAATCCGTCGCCG
This sequence comes from Pararhizobium sp., assembly GCA_051960215.1. GTDB lineage: Bacteria > Pseudomonadota > Alphaproteobacteria > Rhizobiales > Rhizobiaceae > Pararhizobium_B. Next base: position 3,047 of record JBQCEN010000213.1, on the reverse strand, counting down.
TCGCCTTGCCCTTCTTCGCCTGGGCGGGAATCACGTGCGCCGCACCTTCGGCGGCCGGCAGGGCCTCCGGCGGCAGGCCCGCGAGTTCGAGGACGAGCTTGCGCCGCACCGCCTCCGGAAACGCCTTCCAGGACGTCACCGGGATGACGAAGGCCTGCGGCCCGCCGATGACGCAATCCGAATAGTAGTCGTCGAGGTTCGCGATCGAATAGCCGCCCGAGAAGTCGTCGGTGTTCGTCATCAGCGGAAGGCCGTTGATGGCGACGCCCGCCGCCACCGCCTCGTCGCGCGCGTCGGTCACCGGACGCCCCTCGTTGTTCGGCCCGTCGCCGGAAATGTCGATGACCCGGCGCAGCGCCTTGTATCCGCTCGTGTCGAGGCGTGCGCGCGAATAGTCGATCGCGCCGGAGATCGACGTGCGCCGCAATTGCAGCGGCTCGTCGCGGGTCAGCGCATAAGCGAAGCGCCGCGACGAATCGGGACTGTCGAGCAACGTCCACGGGACGACCGTCACCTGAGAATGCTCGCCCGCCCATTCGACATAGGTGACGGCGACGCGGCCGAAGTTGCCTTCCATGATGGCGTCGATGACGCCCTTGGACCGGAAGGCGGCAGAATAGCCGTTGCGCTGGATCATCTGCTCCTCGTGGTCCATCGACCACGAGACGTCGACGGCGATCACGAGCGCGACGTCGACCTGGCGGCCGGACGCCGCTGGGGCCGCCTCCGCGGGCAGAATGGCACCGGCGACTGCGGCGAAGGCGAGAACAGGGGAAAAGCGGGAAATGAAGGTGCGAAGGAGAGGGACCGGAATCGCCGCTCGTGACAGCGATGCCGGAAAGCGAGGCCCGGACCGAGCGGGCGAACGACCGCAAGCCATGCCTTCCATGGCATCGATGATGCCTCAACGGGCGTCATCCGCAAGAGGAAAAAGGTACTGCGGCTCCTGACCGCGGCCCCCCTACGATCAAAGAGCCGTGACCGGCCGGCGCCTCAGCTCCTCGGCTTGAAGTTCTCCGGGTCGTAGAGCGGCTTGTATCCGACCGCTGCGACTTCGACGGGATAGGTCTCGCCGAAATATTCGACCGCGAGCCGGCGGCCTTCCCGGCAGTAGCTCCATGGCAGGTAGGCGAGCGCGATGTTCTTGCCGAGGCTCGGGCCATAAGCGACCGAGGTCGTGAAGGAGCGGCGACCCAGTTCATCGACCAGCGTCTCGCCCGTCTCCGGATCCATCACCGGCATGGTGCCGACCGGATAACGCGCGACGCCGCGGGAGTCGGTGTTGTCCGTCATGACGAGCGTGCACAGCATCGCCGGCTGGTGCTCGCGGGCGCGGTATTCCAGATGTTTCGCCTTGCCGCGGAAATCGGCCTCCTTGACCTTCGGACGGGACAGGTCCGCCTCGAAGAGGTTGTACTCCGTGAGGAGATCCGCGTTCTGCAGGCGCAGGCTCTTCTCCATGCGCCGCGAGTTCGCGTATGTCTCGACGCCGACGGCCATGACGCCGGTCGCGCGCAGTGCGTCCCAGACGGCAAGGCCGTCCTCATACCGCATGTGCAGTTCCCAGCCCTGCTCGCCGACATAGGAGATGCGGAAAGCGCTGACATCCTTGCCGGCGATCCGGATCGGCTTGATCGCAGCGAAGGGGAAGTTTTCCTTGCACAAGCCTTCCGGGTTCTCGACGACCTTCTGCAGCGTGGTGCGGGCGTTCGGGCCCCAGACGCCGATCGTGACGAACTTTTCGGTCACGTCGGTGATGGTGACGTCGTAGCCCTTTTCCGCGGCGACGCGGCGCATGTAATGAAAGTCTCGCGGGCCGGCATCGGCTCCGTTGATGACCCGGCAACGGTCGGCCATGCGGAAGACGGTCAGGTCGGCGCGCACCATGCCTTCATCGTCGAGGAAGTGCGTATAGATGCCCTTGCCGACCATGGCGTCGCCGCCGATCCTGGCGACGCAGAGCCACTCCATCAGTGCGACGTGATCCGGCCCCTCGACATCGACGATCGAGAAATGGGAGAGGTTGATGATGCCGCAGTCGTCGCTGAGCGCGAGCTGCTCGGCATTCGAGACGCGCCAGAAATGGCGGCTGTCCCACTCGTTCTCGCGCACCGGCACGCGGTTGCCGTATTTCTCGAGCAGGTGCTCGTTGGCCGCGTAGCCGTGGGCGCGCTCCCAGCCGCCAAGCTCCATGAAATAGCCGCCGAGTTCCTTCTCGCGCTCCCAGAACGGCGAGCGGCGAATGTTGCGGCCCTTCGAGAAAGGCTCGCGCGGGTGGACCGCGGGATTGTAGATCTTCATCGCGGTTTCGGTGCAGCGGTCCCAGATGAAGTCTTCCTTCGTCTGGTGCGGGTAGAAGCGGGAATAATCGATCGCATGGTGGTCGATGACGGTGCGTCCGTCGGTCATCCAGTCGGCGAGGAGCTTGCCCATGCCCGGGCCGTCCTTGACCCAGATCGCGACGGCGTACCAGAGCCCCCTCACCTTCTGGCTCTCGCCGATCGATGGGCCGCCGTCCGTCGTCACCTGCAGGAGACCGTTGAACGAATGGCTCTCGTTGTAGCCGAGTTCGCCGAGGATCGGCGTCAGTTCCATGGCGCGTTCGAGCGGCTCGAGGATCTGCTCCATGTCGAGGTCGCGCTGCGAGGGTGAGAGCCGCGCCTCGTGCTTTTCGAGCAGGTCGCGCGGGTGGACGAGGCGGGGATTCGTCTCCTCGTAGTAGCCCCACTCGATCTGGCCGCCTTCCGCCGTCTTCGGGTCGCCGGTGTCGCGCATATAGGCGGAGTTGCCCTGGTCGCGCATCAGCGGCCAGCCGATCTCCTTGCCGGTGCCCTCGAACTCCTTGTACGGGCCGAAGAAGGTCAGCGGATGGTCGACCGGCATCACCGGCAGGTCCTCGCCGGCCATCTCGGCGATCATGCGGCCCCAAAGGCCGGCGCAGACGACCACGTAATCAGCACGGATCGTGCCGCGGTCAGTCACCACGCCCTTGATGCGGCCGTCCTCGATGACGAGCGACTGCGCCGCCGTGTTGGCGAAGGCCTGCA
>JBQCEN010000212.1:0-15054 GCA_051960215.1 Pararhizobium sp. | reverse complement strand
TGAAGGCGGCCGCCGCCAGCCAGCCGGCGCGGTCGAGCTCGATCGCCGCAAGCGTGAATCCGCCGAGCGCGACGACGCCGAGGACCTGCGCGAGGCCGTCGAAACGGCGCCCCTCCGCATGGCGCGACTCCGGCACGACCTTCACGGCCAGAACGAGCGCCGCGACACCGATCGGCACGACGACGAAGAACACGCTGCGCCAGCCGAAGCCGCCGATCAGCGCGCCGCCGATCGCCGGGCCGACCGCCAGAGCGAGGCCGTTGCAGGCCGTCCAGATGCCGAGGACCCATCCCCGCTCCCTTTCATCCGCCCATACGACGCGGATGATCGCCAGCGAGGCGGGCAGGAGCAGCGCTGCGCCGAAGCCCGCGAGGACGCGGCCGCCGATCAGCACCGCGACGGACGGCGCGGCAGCACAGAGAAGAGAGGCAAGCGTGAAGACGGCGGCACCCGCAACGAGGACCCGCCGCCGGCCGAAGAGGTCGGCAAGCAATCCGCCGGAGAGCAGGAAGACGGCATAGGTAAGGTTGTAGCCGTCGACGACCCACTGCATCGGCGCGATGCCGATCCGGAAGCTCGCCTGGATCGGCCGCACCGCGAGGTTGACGACGGAGGTATCGAGCTGCGCCACGAGGACCGCGAGGCAGAGCGTCAGGAGGATCCACCGTCGCGGGCCGTTGCTGTGGCTCTCGGCCATGGTTTTTGACGGTATGCTCTTGTCCATCGGGTCATCCATCTTCCGGAGTCGTTCCCGGACAGGATGAACCGGAAGGCAACACGGATGCTTCGATCGTCGTCGAAACATCGCGCCCACGGTCTATCTAGAGTGCGAGGCAAAAGGAGATCGTCATGACCTGCGAAGCGAACATTGCCGCCGTCGCCGCGCTGATCGGCGACCCGGCCCGCGCTGCGATGCTCTCCGCGCTCACGGATGGCCGGGCGCTGCCGGCGGGCGAACTGGCCTTTGCTTCCGGCGTGACGGCGCAGACGGCAAGCGCGCATCTCGGCAGGCTCCTGGATGGCGGGCTGCTTTCCGTCGAGACGGAGGGGCGCCACCGCTACTACCGGCTGGCGGGACCGGAGGTAGCCCAGGCGCTCGAACAGCTTGCGGCGCTCACGCCCCGGGAATCCATCCGGCGCAGGGCTCTGAACGCGGACGCCAGGCGTCTGCAATTCGCCCGCTGCTGCTACGATCACCTCGCCGGCCGGCTCGGCGTTTCGGTCGCAGACGGGCTCTGCGCGCAAGGCTTCATCGTTCCTGCGGCCGGCAAGGCCTTCGCGGTGACGCCGATGGGCCGCGACTGGTTCGCCGGGATCGGCCTTGACATCGACGCCGTCAAGCCGACGCGGCGCGGGCTGGCGCGCCAGTGCCTCGACTGGACCGAGCGCCGGCACCACCTCGCCGGTCCGCTGGGCGTGCGGCTGCTCGCCGTCCTCTGCGACAGGGGCTGGCTCCGGCGATCGGCCGATTCGCGCGCCGTCAGCCTGACGCCGGTCGGATATCGCGAGCTCCGCCGGCATCTGGCGATCGACCACGCGATGCTGCTCGAGCAGGTGGCATAAGAGGCCGCCTTGCATCCGCCGCAAATATGCGTATAAGCGCGCTGTTCGAAACACCCGGTCATCTGGCTGGGGGCTGAACGGAGGGCCGGCTTTCCGAAGCCGTTCGGGGCAAGAGTGCTCCAGCCTCCCGTGTCTCCGCTCTCGACCGTCTCGATTTCGCGTCTTTCTTGCATCGGCTGAGGCCGACAGGACAAGTCGTGGAGGCTTAGCCGCCGATCGCCGGGTTTCTGAAACAAGCAGGAAAGGCAAGCCATCATGGCTCTTTACGAACATGTGTTCCTTGCCCGGCAGGACGTTTCCGGCCAGCAGGCCGACGCCCTCGTCGAGCAGTACAAGGGTGTTCTCGAGGCGAACGGCGGAAAGGTCGGCCGTGTCGAGAACTGGGGGCTCAAGTCGCTGAGCTACCGCATCAACAAGAACCGCAAGGCCCACTATCTCCTGATGGACATCGACGCCCCGGCGGCGGCCGTCAAGGAGATGGAGCGCCAGATGCGCATCAACGAGGACATCCTCCGCTACATCACCATCCGGGTCGATGCGCACGAGGAAGGCCCCTCCGCGATGATGCAGAAGCGCGACCGCGACGACCGCCCGCGCCGTGGCGACCGCGACGACCGCGGCCCGCGCCGCCCGCGCGACGATCGTCCCCGCGACGATCGCCCCCGTGACGACCGTCCGCGCGACGACCGGGCGTAAAGGAGCTTCACCATGGTCGATATCAACCAGATCCCGACGCGCCGCCCGTTCCATCGCCGGCGCAAGACCTGCCCCTTCTCCGGCGCCAACGCTCCGAAGATCGACTACAAGGACGTTCGCCTGCTGCAGCGCTACATCTCCGAGCGCGGCAAGATCGTCCCGTCCCGCATCACGGCCGTCAGCCAAAAGAAGCAGCGCGAGCTCGCCAAGGCGATCAAGCGCGCCCGCTTCCTCGGCCTCCTGCCCTACGTGATGAAGTAAGATTGCTTCGGGAGGCGGCGCTTCCGCCTCCCGTTTCTGCCTCCCGCGATGGGCGCGGACCAGGCATTGCCATCGCGATTCCCGAACAGGGAGCGCGTCGAAGACCCGAGTTGGGGCACTGCCGCACGAATGGCCGCTTGCCCCTAACTGCTTGATCGAAGCAGGACAGCGAGACTGATGAAGACGAACCGCGCATCGTTGCTGATCGGCCTGCTTGCGGGCTTTGCGACGGCCCTGCTCGCGCTCAGCGCAGGGGCGCCTTCGTCCATGTCGTTCTTCCTGCTCTCCGCCGCGACGCTTCCCGTCCTGATCGCGACCCTCGGCTGGAGCGACGTCGCGGGCGTCACCGCCGTCGTCGTCGCCTCGGTCCTCATCGGCGTCGCCCTCTCGCCGCTCGTCGCCTTCATGTTCCTGGCGACCAGCCTCGGGCCCGCGGCCTGGATCGGGCATCTCGCCAACCTGGCGCGACCGGCGGAAGAGATCGGCGGCCCGGCCGGCAGTCTCGCCTGGTATCCGCTGTCGCGCATCATGCTGCATCTCTGCGCGCTCGTGACGATCGGCCTGATCGTGCTCGGCTTCGTCGTCGGCTACGGCCGCGCGCTCGTCGGCGAGGTCGTCGACGCCTTCATCGCGGTGATGAAGCAGCAGTCGCCCTCCTATGATCCGAGCGCCGATACCGTCGCCGCGATGAAGGACTTCTTCGCCCATGCGCTGCCCGCCGTGCAGGGCGCGCTCTGGGTGGTCATCCTCTTCGCCTCGCTCTACATCGCCGGCTTCCTCGTCCGCGCCTCTGGCCGCTCGCGCCGCCCGAAAGACGACGTCCCGGCGGCGCTCCGGATGCCGCGGGCGGCGCTCGGCGCCTTCCTCCTCGGCGTCGTACTCACCTTCTTCGGCGGCGCTGCGACACTGATCGGCTCGGCCGTCTGCGGGGCCTTCGGCGCCGGCTTCGTGCTGGCCGGCTTCGCGATCCTGCACGACCGCACGCGCGGGCGGACATGGCGCTTCGCAGCCCTCTGGCTCGGCTATATCTCGGTGCTGCTCTTCACGGTGCCGCTCGTCCTCTTCTTTTTCGCCGGCCTGGTGGACTCGACGGGCGTGATGCCCGCCAGCCGCCGCGCCGGCCCGCATGACCCCAAGTGACAGCCAATCGACACGGAAAGGAATTCGAAAATGGACGTCATTCTCCTCGAACGCATCGCAAAGCTCGGCCAGATGGGCGAGACCGTGAAGGTCCGCGACGGCTTTGCCCGCAACTATCTCCTGCCGCAGGGCAAGGCGCTGCGCGCCAACGAGGCGAACAAGAAGCGCTTCGAAGCCGAGCGCACGACGCTCGAGGCCCGCAACCTGGAGCGCCGGAGCGAGGCCCAGGCCGTCGCCGAGAAGCTCGACGGCAAGTCCTTCATCGTCATCCGCTCGGCCGGCGAGACCGGCCAGCTCTACGGCTCCGTCGCCGCGCGTGACGTGGTCGCGACGCTCGCCGAGGAAGGCTTCCAGATCGGCCGGAACCAGGTGGAGCTCAACCAGCCGATCAAGACGATCGGCGTCCATGACGTGACGCTGCTCCTCCATCCGGAAGTCGAGGTTTCCGTCGCATTCAACGTCGCCCGCTCCGCCGACGAGGCCGAGCGTCAGGCGCGCGGCGAAGACCTCACCTCCGCCGACGCGATCTACGGCGTCGACGAGGAGGAGATCGACGCCGAGGCCTATTTCGAGGAAGGCGCCGAGCCGGCCGCCGACGAGGAAGCCGCCGCGGAAGGCGAAGAGCGGGCCTGAGCGCTCCCGCATCGCGATGCCACGGAACGTCCGCCTCCGCGCGGGCGTTCTTTTTTTGCCGGAGGTCTTCCGTAAGCGCGCTTACGGTAGTATTTCGGCACGTAGACAAATCATGGCAGCACCAAGGCAGCCGGCCCCCTTTTCAAGCCCGCCCTTGATGATGCACGGTCACGGGGACCATACTTCATTGATTTCTTGCGTCTGAATTCGAGTAGCAGAGATGAACGCGATCTTCCGGAAGTTCATTGGCGACATCGTCGTCAAAGGCAATCTCACCGTTACGTCGTGGAACGGCCAGACGTATCGTTTCGGCGACGGCAGCGGCCCGGCCGTCCATGCGCGCTTCAAGACCCGGGCGGCCGAGCGCGGCGTGATGCTCGACCCGACCCTCAAGGTCGGCGAATGCTACATGGACGGCGACCTCGAATTCATCGAGGGCGACATCTATGAATTCCTGAAGGTCGTCTTCCAGAATTCCGGCGGCCATGTCGGCCGCTCGCGCGCCTGGCTGAGGATGCTCGACCAGGTGCGGCGCCTCGTGGCGCTCGCGAGTCGCGGTAACGACCGGCTCCGCGCGCGTTCGAACGTCCAGCACCACTATGATCTGTCGGGCGAGCTCTACGAGCTCTTCCTCGACAAGGACAAGCAGTATTCCTGCGCCTACTTCCCGACGCCGGACACCGACCTCGAAGAGGCGCAGCTCGCAAAGAAGCGCCACATCGCGGCGAAGATGGTGATGGAGCGCGACGATCTCGCGACGCTCGACATCGGCTGCGGATGGGGCGGCATGGGTCTCTATCTCGCCCGCCACCTCAAGGCGAAGGTGAAGGGCGTGACGCTCTCGACGGAGCAGCACGGGATCGCCAACAAGCGCGCCGCCGACGGCGGGCTTGCGACCCGCGCCGAGTTCCTGCTCAAGGACTACCGGGCTCTCGACGAGCGCTTCGACCGCATCGTGTCGGTCGGCATGTTCGAGCATGTCGGGCGCAAGAACTACGGCGAGTTCTTCGATAAGGTGGCCCGGCTCCTCAAGGAGGACGGCGTCATGCTCCTGCACACGATCGGCCAGTCCGACGTCCCCTCGCCCACGAACCCGTTCATCGAGAAGTACATCTTCCCCGGCGGCTACATTCCCTCGCTCTCCGAGATCATGCCGTATATCGAACGCGCCGGGCTGATGGTGACGGACATCGAGGTCCTCCAGCTCCACTACGCAGAGACGCTGAAAGCCTGGCGCGAGCGCTTCCTCGCCCGCTGGGACGAGGCGAAGGCGCTCTATGACGAGCGCTTCTGCCGGATGTGGGAGTTTTACCTCGCAGCCTCGGAAAGCGCCTTCCGCTGGCAGGGGCTCATCAACTTCCAGATCCAGATCACGCACAAGGTCGGCATCGTGCCGATGACGCGCGATTACATCCCGCGCGAGGAGCAGCGGCTGAAGGGACTCGATTCGCCGAACGCCGCGGCCAACGACCAGACGGCGCAGGTGACGCGCACGAAGGTCGGCGCCGGTTCCTGATCGGCGGGGACTCAGCTAGGATGAGAGAGTCAAGCGGTCGCGCTCCGCCGCGCCGCTTTTCTGCGCGGCGCGGCTTTCCGTCTGTGGACAGGTCGAAGAGCGGGCAATGGCTCTTGGCGGGCGTCGCCGCGTCGGCGTAAAGCAGCCTTCGACGAGACCTTTCAAGCCTGCGGATACCGCGATGATTGCCAGAATGAACGACGCCGCCCGCAAGCTCGATGCGGCAAACAGCGATTCCTCGCTCCCCTATCGCGAGACGCCGAACAACATCGAGGCGGAGCAGGCGCTCCTCGGCGCGATCCTCGTCAACAACGACGCCTTCTACCGTGTCTCCGACTTCCTGAAGCCGGTCCATTTCCATGAGCCGCTGCACCGCAAGATCTTCGAGGTGGCGGGCGACATCATCCGGATGGGCAAGACGGCGAACCCCGTCACCATCAAGACCTTCCTGCCGGCCGCCGCGAAGGTCGCCGAGCTGACCATGGCGCAGTACCTCGCGCGGCTCGCCACCGAGGCGGTGACGATCATCAACGCCGAGGACTACGGCCGGGCGATCTACGATCTCGCGCTCCGCCGCTCGCTGATCACCATCGGCGAGGACATGGTCAACATCGCCTTCGACGCGCCGCTCGACATGCCGCCGCAGAACCAGATCGAGGATGCCGAGCGGCGGCTCTTCGAGCTTGCCGAGACCGGGCGCTACGACGGCGGCTTCCAGTCGTTCAGCGATGCGGTCGCGCTCGCGATCGACATGGCTGGCGCGGCCTACCAGCGCGACGGGCACCTTTCCGGCATCTCGACCGGCATCCACGCGCTCGACCTGAAGATGGGCGGGCTTCAGTCATCGGACCTGATCATCCTCGCCGGCCGCCCCGGCATGGGCAAGACCTCCCTCGCTACGAACATCGCCTTCAACATCGCCGCCGCCTACGAAGGCGAGGTGCAGCCGGACGGCTCGATGAAGGCGAAGAACGGCGGCGTCGTCGGCTTCTATTCGCTCGAGATGTCCTCCGAGCAGCTCGCCACCCGCATCATCTCCGAGCAGACCGAAATCTCGTCGTCGAAGATCCGGCGCGGCGACATCACCGAGGCCGATTTCGAGAAGCTCGTCGCCTGCTCGCAGATGATGCAGAAGATCCCCCTCTACATCGACCAGACCGGCGGCATCTCGATCGCCCAGCTTGCCGCGCGCGCGCGGCGGCTGAAGCGCCAGCGCGGTCTCGACGTCCTCGTCGTCGACTACGTGCAGCTCATGACGGGCTCGAAGCGGGCGGGAGACAACCGCGTGCAGGAGATCACCGAGATCACGACGGGACTGAAGGCGCTCGGCAAGGAGCTCAACGTGCCGATCATCGCGCTCTCCCAGCTCTCGCGTCAGGTCGAGAGCCGCGACGACAAGCGCCCGCAGCTGTCCGACCTTCGCGAATCGGGCTCGATCGAGCAGGACGCCGACGTCGTGCTCTTCGTGTTCCGCGAGGAATATTACGTGAAGAACGCGGAACCGCGGCGTTCGCCGGACGAGGTCGCGAGCGACTTCAAGACGGAAGCCTACCTGCAGTGGGAAGAGCAGATGAACAAGATCAAGGGCACCGCGGACGTCATCATCGCCAAGCAGCGTCACGGGCCGACCGGCACCGTCTCGCTCGCCTTCCAGGCGGAATTCACCCGCTTCTCCGACCTCGCCGACGCCTCCTATTCGAGCTACGGGCACGACTAGGGACGAGCCGATCGCGGAGCGCGACCCGATGGCCTCCGGTCTCCCCGATGACCGCACGCCGCGGACGGCGGCAGCGGGCGGCCGCCTGACGATCGACCTCGGCGCCCTGCGGGGCAACTGGCGCGCCCTCTGCGCGCGCGCGGCCGCCGCCGAGACGGCGGCGGTGGTCAAGGCGGACGCCTATGGGATCGGCATCGACCGCGCGGTCCCTGCGCTCTACGACGAGGGATGCCGGACGTTCTTCGTGGCGCTCGCCGAAGAAGGGATCGCCGTCCGCCGACACGCGCCGGACGCGCGCATCTTCGTGCTCAACGGCTTCTTTCCGGGAAGCGGCGCGCTCTACAGCGCGGCCCGGCTTTGCCCGGTCATCGGCTCGCGCGACACCCTCGCCGCCTGGCAGAGCGAAGGCGGCGATCGCTACGCGCTCCAGGTGGACACGGGCATGAACCGGCTCGGGCTCGCGGTCAATGATGCGCTCTCCTTCGCCGCAGCGGTGCGTGAGGGCTCGGTGGCCGCGCCCGGAATGGTGATGAGCCACCTCGCCTGCGCCGACACGCCGGCGCACCCGCTGAACCGCCGGCAACTCGAACGGTTTCAAATAGTTGCGCCAGCTTTCGACGGCATCGAATCAAGCTTCGCCAATTCCGCCGGCATCTTCCTCGGCCCGGAATACCACTTCGACCTGATCCGGCCCGGCATCGCGCTCTATGGCGGCGAGGCCATCGACGGGACGGCCAATCCGATGCGTCCGGTCGTCACGCTCGAAGGCCGTATCGCCGCGCTCCGAACCGTCGGCGCCGGCGAGACCGTCAGTTACGGCGCGACCCGTCGCCTCGACCGGGAAACGGTCATTGCCACCTGCGCCGTCGGCTATGGCGACGGCTATCCGCGCGCCCTCTCCGGCTCGGGCGTTCCCCTGCGCGGCGCCGGCGATCAGGGAGCCTCGGGCTTCGTCGCCGGCCGGCAGGTGCCGCTGATCGGTCGCGTGACGATGGACCTGACGATGTTCGATGTCACCGACTGCGGAGCGGATGTCGCCGTCGGTGACTTCATCGAGCTGGTCGGGCCGAACATGCCGCTTGACGACGTTGCGCGGGCGGCCGGGACGATCGGCTACGAGCTCTTGACCAGCCTTGGGCGTCGCTATGATCGCCGCTTCACCGGGTAGGAATAGTTCTGCCGCCATGATAGGCTCCGCCCTCTGAATCTGGAGTTACGCCATGTCCAATGCAAAACGCTCCTTCGTCATCGGCGACCGCTACGAGCAATTCATCGAGGCCCAGCTTGCCTCCGGCCGCTTCAACAACGCCAGCGAAGTTGTCCGCGCCGGCCTGCGGCTCCTGGAAGACCGCGAGGCGGAGCTCGCGGAACTCAGGGCGCTGATCGCCGAAGGCGACGAGCAGCTTGAACGTGGGGAAGGCGTCGTGATCCGCTCCATCGAAGAATACGGCCGACAAATCGTTGAAGAGGGGATGAAACGATTAAGCCGGGAGAACTGATCATCGCGCCGGAGGCCACAGCCGACCTTCTGACGATCTTCGCACACATCGCAGCGGAGAACCCCATCGCAGGCAAAAGGCTGGTGGATGGCCTTCTGGCCAAGATGCGCTGGATCGCGGATTTCGGCTTCTCGGGCCATTCACGTGACGATCTCGCGCCGGGCCTGCGTTCGTTGGTGCACCGGGAGCGATGCATCTTCTACAGAATCAATGACGAAGAGGTTCGCATCGTCCGCATCCTGCATGGCCGGCGCGACCTCTTCAGGCAGAACTTTTCCGAATCCTGAATGGCCAAATCCCGAACCCAATTCGTCTGCCAGAACTGCGGCACGGTGCACAATCGCTGGGCCGGCAAGTGCGACGCCTGCGGCGCGTGGAACACGATCGTCGAGGAGAATCCGCTCGGCGGCATCGGCGGCGGTCCCGGCCGGACGCCGAAGAAGGGCCGCGCCGTCGCGCTGACCTCGCTTTCCGGAGAGATCGAGGACGCGCCGCGCATCGAGAGCGGGATCGCCGAACTCGACCGCGTCACCGGCGGCGGCTTCGTGCGCGGCTCCGCCATCCTCGTCGGCGGCGACCCGGGCATCGGCAAGTCGACCGTGCTCATGCAGGCGGCGGCCGCACTCTCCCGCCGCGGCGCGCGGGTGATCTACGTTTCCGGCGAGGAGGCGGTAGCGCAGGTGCGGCTCCGCGCGCAGCGTCTTGAGGCGGCCGATACGGCGGTGCTGCTTGCCGCGGAGACGAATGTCGAGGACATCCTCGCGACGCTTTCCGAGGGACCGCGCCCCGACCTCGTCATCATCGATTCGATCCAGACGCTCTGGAGCGACATCGTCGAATCGGCGCCAGGCACGGTGACGCAGGTGCGCACCGGCGCGCAGGCGATGATCAAGTTCGCCAAGCAGACGGGCGCGGCGATCGTCCTCGTCGGCCACGTCACGAAGGAGGGCCAGATCGCCGGCCCTCGCGTCGTCGAGCACATGGTCGATGCCGTGCTCTATTTCGAAGGCGACCGCGGCCACCACTACCGCATCCTGAGGACGGTGAAGAACCGCTTCGGCCCGACCGACGAGATCGGCGTCTTCGAGATGTCGGACATGGGCCTGCGCGAGGTGGCGAACCCGTCGGAGCTCTTCCTCGGCGAGCGCAACGCGAAGTCTCCGGGTGCCGCGGTCTTCGCCGGCATGGAAGGGACCCGGCCGGTCCTGGTCGAGGTCCAGGCGCTCGTCGCCCCCTCCACGCTCGGCACGCCGCGGCGCGCCGTCGTCGGCTGGGACTCTGCCCGTCTTTCGATGATCCTCGCCGTGCTCGAAGCGCATTGCGGCGTCCGGCTCGGCAGCCACGACGTCTATCTGAACGTGGCCGGCGGCTATCGCATCAGCGAGCCGGCGGCCGACATGGCGGTTGCTTCTGCACTGGTTTCGTCCCTTGCCGGCCTTGCTCTCCCCGCCGATTGCGTCTATTTCGGCGAAGTCAGCCTGTCGGGAGCGGTCAGGCCCGTCGCGCATACGGCCCAGCGCCTCAAGGAGGCCGAAAAGCTTGGGTTTACGAAGGCGGTGATGCCATCGGCTTCGGCTGATCTTCAAGCTGCGCGGGGCGGTCAGTGGACCGAGATCGAAGCGCTGCCGGACCTCGTCGTGCGCATTGCCGGGTCGAGCGCGCGGAGGACGGCGGAACAGGCGGCGGACGCGGACTAGGGGACCAATGGCGGCCGCGCGAGCCATCGGCGAGCACCGCCTGCCTTCGGAGACAAGGACAGACATGCCCATCACTATCCTCGACGGCATCGTCATCGCCGTGATGCTCTTCTCGGCGGTGCTGGCCATGGTCCGCGGCTTCTCGCGGGAAGTCCTCTCCGTCCTCTCCTGGGTCGTCGCGGCGGGGGCTGCCTATTTCCTCTATCCCTACCTCGTGCCCTATGCGAGCCACTACACGCAGAGCAAGCCGATCGCGATGATCGGCTCGGCCGCCGTCATCTTCATCGTCGTGCTGATCGTCGTGTCCTTCGTGACGATGAAGATCGCCGATTTCATCATCGACAGCCGCATCGGGGCGCTCGACCGCACCTTCGGCTTCATCTTCGGCGCGGCGCGCGGGCTGCTCCTCATCGTCGTCGCGATGATGTTCTTCAACTGGCTGGTCGCGCCGTCCCAGCAGCCGTCCTGGGTGTCGCAGGCGAAATCGAAGCCGCTGATCGATTCGCTCGGCACGAAGCTCGTGAACATGCTGCCGGAGAATGCCGATGCGAAGATCATCGGCCGCCTCAAAGGAGAGGACGCGACGCAGAATGGCGCGGATGCCGCGAGCGGAGATGCAGCGCCGGCGACCGGGGACGCGGCCACAGGCCAGTAAACGGGCGCTTGCCGGGCGAAAGTCGCGCAGGCGCTGGATCGAAGGCCGTTCCATCCCCATATCGATGGTGGTAGGGAGTGCCCGATCCGGTCGTGCTGCGCCTTTCGAGGCCGGCCACCGGCTGCCTCTGAACATGGAATTCTCCGCCTCGAGGCGGAACGCCACGCGCAAAAGGCTCTGATCTCATGGCTCAAGTGGAAGTTTCCGTCCCGGACGAGGAAGGCGACGCCTTCCGCGACGAATGCGGCGTCTTCGGCATCTTCGGCAAGCCGGACGCGGCGGCCGTGGTCACGCTCGGCCTGCACGCGCTCCAGCATCGGGGACAGGAGGCGGCGGGCATCGCCGCGTATGACGGCCGGCAGTTCTTCGTCGAACGTCACGTTGGACTGATCGGCGATACCTTCACGAAGCAGTCGGTCCTCGACCGGCTCAAGGGCGATCGCGCGATCGGCCACACCCGCTATTCGACGACCGGCGGCGAAGGGCTGCGCAACGTGCAGCCGCTCTTCGCGGAATTCGCCGGCGGCGGCTTCGCCATCGCCCACAACGGCAACATCACCAACGCCCTGACGCTGCAGCGCCAGCTCCAGAAGCGCGGCGCGATCTTCTCCTCCACGTCCGACACCGAAACGATCCTGCACCTGATCGCCGTCAGCGAAGGCACGCATATCGTCGACAAGTTCATCGACGCGATCGGCCGGCTCGAGGGGGCCTATTCCTTCGTCGGCCTGTCCGAGAAGAAGATGATCGGTGCGCGCGATCCGCTCGGCATCCGGCCGCTGGTCCTCGGCGATCTCGACGGCGCCTATATCCTCGCCTCGGAAACCTGCGCGCTCGACATCATCGGCGCGCGGTTCGTGCTGGATGTGAAGCCGGGCGAAGTGATCGTCATCACGAAGAGCGGGATCGAGAGCCGTTTCCCCTTCGAGAAGACGCCGCCGCGCTTCTGCATCTTCGAATACGTCTATTTCGCCCGGCCGGATTCGAACATCGAGGGCCGCAACGTCTATGGCGTGCGCAAGCGCATCGGCGCCGAGCTTGCCAAGGAGAGCCCCGTCGAGGCGGATCTCGTCATTCCCGTACCGGACTCCGGCACGCCGGCGGCGATCGGCTTCGCGCAGCAGTCCGGCATTCCCTTCGAGCTCGGCATCATCCGCAACCATTACGTCGGGCGCACCTTCATCCAGCCGACGGCCGCGATCCGCCACATGGGCGTCAAGCTGAAGCACAACGCCAACAGGGCGCAGATCGAGGGCAAGCGCATCGTGCTCGTCGACGATTCGATCGTCCGCGGGACGACTTCGCAGAAGATCGTGCAGATGATGCGCGAGGCGGGCGCTAGGGAGGTGCATATGCGCATCGCCTCCCCGCCGACCGCGTCCTCCTGCTTCTATGGCGTCGACACGCCGGAGAAGGCGAAGCTTCTCGCCTCCCGGATGTCCGTCGAGGAGATGGCGGACTTCATCCGGGTCGATTCGCTTTCCTTCCTGTCGATCGACGGGCTCTATCGTGCCGTCGACGAGTCCGGACGCAACAACGGGTGCCCGCAGTTCTGCGACGCCTGCTTCACCGGCGACTATCCGACCGAACTCACCGACCACGACGCGGTCGACAACGTCCGGACGCTCTCGCTGCTCGCCAACAACGGATAACGCCTCTCTCCCATGACAGACCTCAAGGGCCGCCTGGCCGTCGTCACCGGCGCCTCGCGCGGCATCGGCTACTTCACCGCGCTCGAACTGGCCAAGGCCGGCGCCCATGTCATCGCCGTCGCGCGCACCGTCGGAGGCCTCGAGGAACTCGACGACCAGATCCGGCAGGCGGGCAGTTCCGCGACGCTCGTGCCGATGGACCTCGCCGACATGACCGCGATCGACCGGCTCGGCGGGGCGATCCACGAGCGCTGGGGCAAGCTCGACATCCTCGTCGCCAATGCCGGCATCCTCGGCGTCGTCTCGCCGATCGGCCATATCGAGGCGAAGGTCTTCGAGCGCGTGATGACCATCAACGTCACCGCCACGTGGCGGATGATCCGGTCGCTGGCGCCGCTGCTGATGAAATCGGACGCCGGGCGGGCGCTGCTTCTCTCCTCCCGCGTCGCCCACACCAGCCGTCCGTTCTGGAGCGCCTATGCCGCGTCCAAGGCGGCGCTCGAGTGCATGGGACGCACCTGGGCCGGCGAGACGCAGAATTCGCCGCTTCGCGTGGTCAACGTCAATCCCGGCGCGACCCGGACGGCGATGCGCGCCCAGGCGATGCCCGGCGAGGACCCGGCGACGCTCCCTCACCCCTCGGACGTCGCGGTCAAGCTGATGAGGCTCGTCGGCCCGGAGCTCACGACCACCGGGCAGATCTACGACGTGCGCGAGGACCGGCTCCTCTCCTACCGCTCGCCCGAATAGCGGCTTTCGGCTCCCGCTTCGTTCCCCATCGAACTGTCGCTCTCGTCGGCCTCGGCGTGGTCGCCATAGCGGCGGCTCCAGGCGCGGGCGCTGAAGGGCAGGCCCGCGAGATAGACGAGCGCCGTCAGCGTCATCGTCTGCCAAGTGAAGCTCATGAGGAAGGCGACGTAGAGCACGAGCAGCATGAGCACGGGGAAGACGAGGTCGCGCCGCATCCGCTTGCCGAGCGACTTGCCGGAATAGACCGGGAGTCGGCTAACGAGGAAGAAGCCGATCAGGACGGTATAGAGCGCCCCGAGAGAGGCGACGAGCGGGCTCGGCCCGATGCCGAGGAAGCCGAGATAGACCGGCAGCAACACAAGCATCGCGCCTGCCGGCGCGGGAACGCCGACGAAGTAATCCGACTGCCAGACCGCCTTGATCTCGCGCTCCGCCATGACGTTGAAGCGCGCGAGGCGGAGGCCGGCGGCGATCGCATACATCAGCACCGCGATCCAGCCGAAGGACCGCGCCTGGTCCAGCACGTAGCTGTAGAGCACGAGCGCCGGCGCCACGCCGAAATTGACGATGTCGGCGAGCGAATCCATCTGCTCGCCGAACTTGGACGTCGCCTTGAGCAGGCGCGCCACGCGCCCGTCGATGCCGTCGAGGAAGGCGGCGAGCAGGACCATGGCGACGGCCGTCTCGAACCGGTTCTCCATCGCCAGGCGCACGCCGGTCAGTCCGGCGCAGATGGCGAGCACCGTGATGAGGTTCGGCACCATCAGGCGCGGTGAGATCTCACGCAGCCGCGGCCCCCGGCCGGACCCGTCACTGACCGGCCCGTTGGGCTCGAACGGCGGAAACGGTGTCTCCAAATGAACCTCCTGTCGGCGGTGCCGAGCGCGCCGGTTCAGTCGATGCGGCCGATCGTCGGTCCGGAACGGGCGCCGAACTCGGCGATCACCGTCTCGCCGGCAACCGCCGTCTGACCGACGGAGACGCGCGGCGTCGCCCCCTGCGGCAGGTAGACGTCGAGCCGGGAGCCGAAGCGGATCATTCCGAAGCGCTCGCCGACCTCGAGCGTATCAGCTTCGCGCGTCCAGCAAACGATGCGGCGGGCGACGAGGCCGGCGATCTGGACGCAGCCGATCGGACCGTGCGCGGTCTCGAGCACAAGGCCGTTGCGCTCGTTGTCGAGGCTCGCCTTGTCGAGCTCCGCGTTGATGAACTTACCGGGGCTGTACACGATGCGCGCCACGCGGCCGCTGACCGGCGTGCGGTTCACATGGCAGT
>JBQCEN010000211.1:0-6136 GCA_051960215.1 Pararhizobium sp. | reverse complement strand
ACGCGAGAAGCTGCTGCTTCTCACCGGTTGCGCCCACTGGGGCCGGGCCCTCGCACGCGGCGTCTCGCGCGGAGAGACCTTTTCCGCAGAGGACCTCGCGCATTTCGACCGGCTCGTCGCCGAGATCGACGACAAGATCGACAAGGCCCATGGCGCGCGCGGCCACTTCTTCCTCAAGACGCCGCCTGAGGACAGGCCGATGCCGAAGGAACCGCGGCGCAGCCTCGCCATGCGGGAGGACGAGAGCCCGATCCTCGCTCTCGAAGTCATCTCCGCCCTTCTCGAGCGTGCGCTGTCCGGCGCCTGGCGCGAGCAGCAGCCGGCCGGCCGGGCCGCCGCCTGACGCCTGTTCGCCCATACAAAAAGACCCGGCTCGATGAGCCGGGTCCGTCGAAGACAAGCGATGAAAAGGTCGTTCAGCGCAGCGCCAGCTCGGCCACCCCGTCGCGGTGATAGATATCGTCGCGGAACTGGACGATGCCGTCGGCGGTCGACCAGGCCGTGATGTAGACGAAATAGACCGGCACCGGCGTCGGCAGGTTGATCTCGGTGTTCACCCGGCTCTTGATCACTTCCTCGATGTGCTGGCGCGACCATTCGGGCATGTCGCGGAGCAGCCAGACGGTCAGGTCGCGGACGTTCTGCACGCGCACGCAGCCCGACGAATCGAAGCGCTCGATCTGGCCGAACAGGCTCTGCTCCGGCGTGTCGTGCATGTAGACACCGTCCGGGCTCGGGAAGTTGATCTTCGTCGAGGCCATGGCGTTGATCTTGCCGGGGTCCTGGCGGAACGTCAGGCTCGGTGCTGTCGGCGCGTTCCAGTCGATCGATTCCGGCGAGACCTCGTTGCCCTTCGAATCGAAGAGGCGGATGTGGTTGCGCGTCAGGTAGGTCGGATCCTTGCGCATCACCGGCATGATGTCCTTCTCGACGATCGAGCGCGGCGCGGTCCAGTACGGGTTGAGGATGATCTGGTTGATCTTCGAGGAGAGCAGCGGCGTCTGCCGCGTGATGCGGCCGACGATCGCCGTATGGCGCTGCACGACCTGGCCGTTCTCCACCGCCTCCACCGAGGCCGCGGGGATGTTGACCATGACGTAGCGCTGGCCCAAGTCGCCCGACAGCGACTGCAGGCGGACCTGGTTCGTCTGGAGCTGGCCGAGGCGGACCGGCGCCGAGACGTTCATGGCCTTGTAGGTGTATTCGCCCATGACGCCGTCGATCGGCAGGCCGTGGCGCGACTGGAAACGCTTGATCGCCGCCTCGACGTAGGAATCGAAGGACGGCGCCATGCCCGCGGACTGCGGGAGATCGCCCGAGATCATCAGGCGCCGGCGGAGCGTCTGGATGACATTGCCCGTATCGCCGAGCTGCAGCTTGTCGCCGCCCGGCACCTCAGGCCAGCCGCCATTGGCGACGATCTGCTGATACTGCGTGATCGCGAGCTGGACATAGGAGAGCGTCTGCGGGCCCAGTGTCGGGGTCAGCGACGCGACGGGCCCTGAGGGACCATCGAACTGGTCGTCCCAGCCGCGCTGTGGGGCGTTGATGACGCTTTCGACGATCGACTGCGCCTGCGCCCCGCCGGCGAAGGCGGCCGCGCCGGCAAAAGCAGCGCCGCGCAGGAAATTGCGCCGCGACAGAAGCTCAAATCCCGTTTGTTTCGACATGTGCGCATACACCAGTCTTGAGACGATGGAAAAAGCCGGGAGGCCTCTACTCTACGATCGTCAAGGTTAAAGAAATGACTCTTCGGGAAGTCCCCGCGCCCTCCTTCGCCCGCATCACGGCAGACGAAGCCTTCGGTCAACGCACAACTCTGCTTGAAGTTTCAGCACCGGACCCCGCGTAGGCTCCGGTTTCCACGCCAATATGGCCTAATCATGATAGCCGGCGCCGCGCGGGCGCGACGCCACCGTCGAAGGATGCCAGAGTGTCTTCCGGGTCACACCGGAGGATGCAGCATGCGAACCGGACGGGCACGTCCGGTGATGCGGCCGCCATCAGAGGCGGTACATGATCTGGTCGTTCCAGAACCGGTCGAGGCGGGTCAGGAGCTTGTTCATCTGCTGGAAGTCGCCGGTGCCGATGCCGCCGACCTGCTCGATCGAGCCGATGTGGCGTTCGTAGAGGCCGGCGACGATCTCGGCGATCTCCTGGCCGTGTTCCGTCAGGCTGATGCGGACGGCGCGGCGGTCGACGCGGGAACGCTGGTGGTTGATGTAGCCGAGATCGACGAGCTTCTTCAGGTTGTAGGAGACGTTCGAGCCGAGATAGTAGCCGCGCGAGCGCAGTTCGCCCGCCGTCAGCTCCGAGTTGCCGATGTTGAAGAGCAGGAGCGCCTGGACGGCGTTGATGTCCGAGCGGCCGTTGCGGTCGAACTCGTCCTTGATCACGTCGAGCAGGCGGCGGTGCAGGCGCTCGACCAGCTGCAGCGATTCCATGTAGAGGGAATGCAGCGCCTCATGGTGGCGATGGGTTTCGGCGTTGCCGTCGTGGCCGGAATGCGGCTTGGGCTGAGCGTTCATGGGTCTGCCTCTCTGTTGTCGTTGCGGCGGTTGTTGTTGTTTCCGCCTTGTGACAGACCCTATCCAATGCGCATAAAATTCTACTTAAAACGCAGCCTTAACAACGCCTTACCCAGCTCAGGGTGAATCAACCCTTACCGCTTCCCGGCGCCTCCGGCGCTGGAGGTGCAGGATGATGCGGAAGGCGACGTAGATGACGGCGACGCCGGCGTGCAGGATCAGGATCAGCGGGCGGTGGCCGAAAAGGCGCGGAAACCAGCCGTACATGGCAACTTCCGTCCCGGCGGCGGCGACCCAGATCACCGGCCCCCAGGAGACGGTCATCCAGAGCCCCGTCGCCGCTACGGGGAAAAGCACGGCGAGGCTGGTCGCCGCGATCCTCCAGTGCAGCGGCATCAGATCGAAACGCCACGGCGCGTAGTCGAAGACGCCGATCAGCGCGATCCAGTATTTCAGTCCCGCGACGAGACAGGCGATTGCGACGACCCTCAGGAAGCCGGTGAACGTCAGCGCCGCGACGGTCGGACGGGGCGCGGCCGGCGTGTCGATCTGGCTCATCGGAAACCTCATCCGGCGGGGCAGCGGCCGCTATCGGCCGCTCTCGACGTTCCCGGAGTAAGGAGGCGGCCGGGGCGCGTCAAGCCGGAGCACCTCCTCCGGCGCTCGACAAAGGGCAGACCCGTCCATTGCGTGGAACGCTTGACCTCCGGCGGCGGCGGGAGTTGAAAAGGCGCAGCCAGGAGACCCGCCATGAACAAGCACGAGACGCCGCTCGCCCGCATCCGCCCGGACGTCGACAGGATCACCGGCCGCCGGCGCCTGCGCCGCAACCGCAAGGCCGACTGGACGCGCCGGCTCGTGCAGGAGAACCGGCTGACCGTCGACGACCTGATCTGGCCGATCTTCCTCACCGGGGGCGAGGACCGGAGCGAGCCGATCGAGGCAATGCCCGGCGTGATGCGCCTCAGCGTCGAACGCGCCGTGGCCGAGGCCCGCCGGGCGGCGAGCCTCGGCATCCCTGCGATCGCCACCTTCCCCAACATCGAGATGGCGCGGCGCGACGAGACCGGCTCGCACATCCTCGACCCGGACAACCTGATCAACCGCGCGACCCGCGCCATCAAGGCCGAGGTTCCGGAGATCGGCATCATCACCGACGTGGCGCTCGATCCCTTCACGACCCACGGCCATGACGGCATCCTTCGCGACGGCCGCATCCTCAACGACGAGACGGTCGCGCAGGTGACCGCCGCGGCGGTCGTCCAGGCCGAGGCCGGCGCCGACATCATCGCGCCCTCCGACATGATGGACGGGCGCATCGGCGCGATCCGCGAAGCCCTCGACGAGGCCGGCTTCCAGGACGTCGGCATCATGTCCTATGCGACGAAGTTCGCCTCGGCCTATTACGGCCCCTATCGCGAGGCGATCGGCACCAGCGGGCTGCTCAAGGGCGACAAGCGGACCTACTACGTCGATCCGGCAAATTCCGAGGAGTGCATCCGGGAAGCCGCGCTCGACGTCGAGGAAGGCGCCGACATGCTGATGGTCAAGCCGGGCCTTCCCTATCTCGACATCTGCTACAGGCTGAAGCAGACCTTCGGCCTGCCGACCTACGCCTACCAGGTGTCCGGCGAATACGCGATGATCAAGGCGGCCGCCGCCAACGGCTGGATCGACGGCGAGAAGGTGATGATGGAGAGCCTGCTCGCCTTCAAGCGTGCCGGCTGCGACGGCATCCTCACCTATTTCGCGCCCGAGGTGGCCGAAATCCTGAGCCGCGGGCGCTGACGGCTTTCCCCGGCCTTTCTTGCATTCGGCGGGATCGTCACCACATCTGCGGGGCCACAGTCCCGCTGGAGCCCATCATGAGCGTCGATGCCGCCCCCTACAACCACGAGCTTGACGACTGGCATGCCTATCGCGGCGTGCGCACGCGCCGAATCCTCGCTTTCATCGTCGACTATGCGCTCGTGATCCTGCTCTGCATCCCGGTCTCGATCGTTATCTTCCTGATCGGGATCTTTACGCTCGGCCTCGGCTTCTTCCTCTATTCCATCCTCTTCGCCCTCGTGGCGTTGCCCTATATCGGCTTCACCATGGGCGGCCCGGCGCAGGCGACGCCCGGCATGCGGATGATGGGGATCCGGATCGCGCGGCTCGACGGCCGGCCGGTCGACGGCATGCTCGCCATGGTACACGGCGTGCTCTTCTGGGCGGGCAATGTCATCCTGACGCCGGCGATCCTGCTCGTCAGCCTGTTCTCGCCGCGCAAGCGCCTGCTGCAGGATTTCCTGCTCGGCACCGTCGTGGTGCGCGCCGAGGCCTGAACGGTCATCATCCGGTTGACGTTTTTCGTACTTGCGCCATGGTACCAGATGGTGTGACTCCTCACGGAATCCCGAAGCCGAGATGACGAACCAACCGACCCAGTCGCCGCAATTCTTCCTGACCGCTCCATCCGCCTGCCCCTACCTCGAAGGCGAGTTCGAGCGGAAGGTCTTCACGCATCTGGTCGGCGAAAAGGCGAGCGAGCTCAACGACCTCCTGACGCAAGGCGGCTTCCGGCGCTCGCAGAACATCGCCTACCGTCCGGCCTGCGAGACCTGCCGGGCCTGCGTGTCGGTGCGCATCCTCGCAAACGCGTTCAAGCCGACGGCCTCGATGAAGCGCGTCGCGCGGCGCAACCGCGACCTCGTCTCCGCCGAATATCCGGCCGAGCCGTCCAGCGAGCAGTACTCGCTCTTCCGCCGCTATCTCGACGCGCGCCATCAGCGCGGCGGCATGTCGGACATGACCGTGCTCGACTACGCGATGATGGTCGAGGACACCCACGTCAACACGAAGATCATCGAATACCGTCTGAAGACGCCCGATTCCGCGATCACCGGCAAGTCGGACGGGCCGCTCGTCGCCGTCGCGCTCAGCGACGTCATGGGCGACGGGATGTCGATGGTCTATTCCTTCTTCGACCCCGAGCACGACGAGCGCTCGCTCGGCACCTACATGATCCTCGACCATATCCGGTGCACCGTCGCCCGCGGCCTGCAGCACGTCTATCTCGGCTACTGGGTCAAGGGCTCGCAGAAGATGGAGTACAAGACGCGCTTCCAGCCGCAGGAGCACCTGATGGCGCGCGGCTGGGAACGGCAGCCCCTTTGACGGTTCCGAGCAACGCCGTGACCGACATTCCCGCGGTGGCGCCGCACGCCGAGACGCAGAGGGGCCTGATGATGGCGACCGTCGGCGGCCTGGCCCTCACGGTCGACGTGCCGCTGATCCGGCTCGCGAACGGCGATGTCTGGTCGATCCTGGCCGTACGGAGCTGCGGGACCTTCGCCGTCGCCCTCCTCTGCTATCTTGTCTATCGTCTTGCGACCGGCCGCCGGCTGACGCTCGTGCCCGGCCGCGCCGGGCTCGCCGTCGTCGGGCTCTACGCGCTTTCCGCCATCACCTTCATGACCGCCGTCTTCCACACGACGACGGCCAACCTCGTCTTCATCCTCGCCTTCAACACGGCCTTCTCGGTCTTCCTCTCCTGGGCATTCCTGAAGGAGCGGCCGGCGCCGCAGACGCTGCTCGCGATCGCCGCGATGATCCTCGGCGTCGTC
>JBQCEN010000210.1:0-5895 GCA_051960215.1 Pararhizobium sp. | reverse complement strand
TACCGAGGAGGGCGCCGTCCGGGGTGATTACCTCGACCGGCTGAGGCATGCGCTGGACACCGGCGATGTCGAGAAGCTGCGGGCCGATGTCGCCCATCTGCACGAGTCGGAACTCGGCGACGTCCTGGAATCGCTCGAACCGGAGCGGCGGCAGAGGCTGGTCGCCCTGCTCGGCGACGATTTCGACTTCGCGGCGCTGACCGAGGTCGACGAGGCCGTCCGCCTCGAGATCATCGAGAACCTGCCGAACGACAAGATCGCGCTCGCCCTCGGGGAGCTCGATTCCGACGACGCCGTCTACATCCTGGAAGACCTCGACACGGAGGACCAGGAGGACATCCTCGCCAAGCTGCCCTTCACGGAGCGGATCCGGCTGCGGCGTTCGCTGGACTATCCGGAGGACACCGCCGGCCGGCGGATGCAGACGGAGTTCGTGGCCGTGCCGCCGTTCTGGACCGTCGGCCAGACGATCGACTACCTGCGGGACGACGACGACCTGCCGGAAACCTTCTCGCAGATCTTCGTCATCGACCCGACGTTCCGGCTGCTCGGCGCCGTCGACCTCGATCGCGTCCTGAGGCCGAAGCGCGCGACGAAGGTCGAGGACATCATGCGCGATACGAGCTACCCCATCCCGGCGACGATGGACCAGGAAGAGGCGGCGCAGATCTTCGAGCAGTACGACCTGCTGTCGGCTGCCGTGGTCGACGAGAACAACCGCCTCGTCGGCATCCTGACCATCGACGACGTGGTCGACGTCATCCATGAGGAGGCGGACGAGGACATCCGCCGCCTCGGCGGCGTCGGCGACGAGGAACTGTCCGACAGCGTGCGCGATACCTCGCGTTCGCGCGTCCCCTGGCTGATGGTCAACCTTGCGACCGCGATCCTCGCCGCGTCGGTGATCGCCCTGTTCGACGCGACGATCCAGCAGATCGTGGCGCTGGCGGTGCTGATGCCGATCGTCGCGGGCATGGGCGGCAATGCCGGCTCGCAGACGATGACGGTGACCGTGCGCGCGCTTGCGACCCGCGACCTCGGCGTTCACAACGCCATGCGCATCATCCGGCGAGAAGTCCTCGTCGGGCTGCTGAACGGCATCATCTTCGGCCTCGTCATCGGTCTTGTGGCCGGCTTCTGGTTCGACATGGTCGATATCGGCTGCATCATCGCCGCCGCCATGATCATCAACATGCTGGCGGCTGCGCTCGCGGGGATCGTCATCCCGCTCGTTCTCGACCGGGTCGGCACCGACCCCGCCGTTTCCTCCGCCGTCTTCGTCACGACGGTGACGGACGTCACCGGCTTCTTTGCCTTCCTCGGCATTGCGACCTGGTGGTTCGGCGTGCGCTGAGCAAATTGACTTTGACGTAAGAGTAAATATCCTTCCCCCATGGGCAAGGACGACGTGCGCAAATACTATACGATCACCGAGCTGACGCGGGAATTCGGCGTCTCGACCCGGACGCTGCGCTTCTATGAGGACGAAGGGCTGGTCCATCCGGAGCGGCGCGGCCGCACGCGGCTCTTCCGCGCAGCAGACCGGCGGCTGATCCAGGAAATCCTTCGTGGCCGGCGCATCGGCTTCACGATCGCCGAGATCCGGGAGATCATCCAGGTCTACAAGGATCCCCCCGGCGAGGTCGGGCAGCTCCAGCTTCTCATGCGCCGCGTCGAGGAGAAGCGTGCGGACCTGGTTCAGAAGCGCCGCGACATCGAGGAGACGCTGGACGAACTCGACAACGTCGAGGACGCCTGCCTGGCGCGACTCGCCGAAATCCGCGTCAGCACCTGAATCCGGGCACTCCGGTCAACCTAGAACCAGCGCCGGGTTCGCCGGCAGTAAACCTCGTAGTCGGCGCCGAAGAGGGCGAGCAGGTGGCGCTCCTCGCGCCGCACCGCAAGGCGATCGGTCGCGAGCGTCGCGGCGATGCCGGCAATCGCGAACCAGAGGCTTCCGAGCATGAAGCCGATGCCGAAGATCACGAGCGCATTGCCGAGATAGATCGGGTTGCGGCCGTAGGCATAGGGGCCGGTCGTGACGAGGTGCCGGGCGCGGCGGTTCGGAAGGATCGCGGTGCCGCCGGCATGCAGCGTCCGCATCGCCCAGAGGTCGAGCGCGGCTCCGGCGACGAACAGGACGGCGCCGATCGCAACCGACCAGGTGAGCGGCAGGAAGATCAGCCTCAACGGCTGGAGGTGCGCGGCCCCCCATGCGAGCGCGATGGCCGCCGCCATGATCAGAGGCGGCCAGGGAACGGCATTCGGGCGCGGCCTGTAGCTGTTCATGGCTTTGGACTCTCCCCGGCGGCCTTTGCAGAGCATTGCTGCGCGATCGCGTGGATGCGTGGGTCGTTGCGCACGTCGATCCGGCCCCGGTTGAGCGGTTCGAAGAGGCTTTGGTTTTCGAGAGACGTCATCGTGCAGCGGCAGAAGCTCTGGCAGAACGGGGCGGCCTGTTCGGCGGAACAATGCACCTGGCAGCTCGACATGTACCCGACTTCCGGATCGATCGGCGGGGCCGGCACGATCTGGCTTGCGAGGAATACGAGCCCGAACAGCAGCGGCTGATGCAGGAGATAGACGGCGAGACTGTGGCGTCCGCCGAGGGTGAGAAGACGGGTGATCGCGCTGTCCACAGGCGGATGCGCCCGCAGCCACTCGAAGGCGCCGAGGGAGCGGCCAAGCCGTGCCATCGCGACGCCGACGAGAAGGGGCGCGGCCCACGGAAAAAGCGGCACGTAGTCGTTCGAACGCGGCAGGTTCTCCGACAGTCCGGTGAACCAGAACAGCGGATAGTCGAAGATCGGGCTCGTCAGGTAGCGCGGGGCGAGGAAGACGGCCGCCGCGGCGACGAGCGTCAGGATGACCGGCACGCGGAGGAAGAGGAGGCCGATGAGGCTCAGCACCGCGATCGAATGCAGGATCCCGTAGAAGATGAAGCCGTTCGGCGTCACGAAGTAGGTGACGAGCGTGATCGCCGCGGCACCCGCGAGAATCTGCGCCATCCGGATCCAGAACGGCCGCCAGCGGATGCCCTTGCCGTGGGCGAGCACGAGGCTGACGCCGACGAGGAAGATGAAGCTCGAGGCATCGGCGCGCGCGAACATCTTCCAGCCGCCGATGTCGATTGTCGGCGGCGTGACGTAGCCGAAATATTGAAGGTCCCAGCTGAAGTGGTAGATCGCCATGGCGACGATCGCGAGCCCGCGCGCGACGTCGATCCAGACGATGCGGCGCGAGCCGGCCTGCGGGCGCGCGACCGCCCGCGTCGCCGCGGCGGAGGGACTTTCCTGATCCATCGTGCCCCTTATGTGCATCGCAGAACGCGGCCCGGCTCCGCCGGCCGGCGAATGAGAGGAACCATCATGCATATCGTTTCCGCAAATGGCGCCGAAATTCCGTCCATCGGACTCGGAACGTGGACTCTAAAGGGCGAAACCTGCTCTGAGCTTGTCGCCGAGGCGCTGAAGCAGGGCTATCGCCACATCGACACGGCGATCATGTACGGAAACGAGGAGGCCGTGGGCGCAGCGATGAAGGCCTCGGCCGTAAAACGCGACGACGTCTTCCTGACGACGAAGGTCTGGTACACCGACATTGGTGCAGGCGACCTCGAGAGGGCCGCCGCGGGCAGCCTCAAACGGCTTGGGGTAGACGAGGTCGACCTTCTCCTCATCCACTGGCCGAACCCTGCCATTCCGCTCGCCGATTCGATCGGCGCGCTGAACCGGGCGCGCGAGCGCGGTCTGACGCGCCACATCGGCGTCTCGAACTTCACCCTGCCGCTGCTCGCCGAGGCGCTCCGCCTGTCCGACGCGCCGCTCGTCTGCAACCAGGTCGAATCGCATCCGCTCCTCGACCAGCAGCGCATCCACGAGGCCTGCCTCCGCGCCGGCATGGCGATGACGGCCTACGCCCCGCTCGGCCGCGGGGGCGATGTACTGCGCGCCGAGCCTGTCGTCGCCGCGGCCGAGGCGCATGGCAAGACGCCGGGGCAGGTCGTGCTGCGCTGGCACGTCCAGCAGGCAGGTGTCGTCTGCATCCCGCGGACGTCGCGCGCCGAACGCCTTGCGGAGAATATCGCGATCTACGATTTCGAGATGACGGATGCCGAGATGGCGGAGATCGGCGCGCTGCGCAGTGCCAATCGCCGCATCTGCGACTACGCCTTCTCGCCGCAATGGGATGCGGCTTGAGGCGGGGCTGGGTCGGCGCCGGAGAGGTCGAACTTGATGTCGCGCCGGCGAAAGCCCATGTCGGAGGGGCGCCGTCGCCGTCCGCCGGCAATGGCGTAGCTTCGGCGACAACTCCTGCTTTGTCCGGTGCCGGTGATGTTCCTTTCCGTCTTCGACGTCTTCAAGATCGGCGTCGGGCCCTCCAGTTCGCACACGATGGGGCCGATGTCGGCCGCTGTCCGCTTCCTCGACGAGATCGCCGGCAGCGACTGGCCGCGCCCCTCGAACGCCGCCGTCGCCGCGATTCGCGTCTCGCTGCACGGCTCGCTCGCCTATACCGGCGTCGGACACGGGACGGGCAGGGCCGTCGTCCTCGGCCTGACGGGCGAGCGGCCGGACACGGTCGATCCCGACCGCATGGACGCCATCGTTGCCGAAGTGGAGGCAAGCGGCAGGATCACGCCGCCCGGACACCCGACTTACGTCTTCCGGCCCGCCGAAGACCTCGTCTACGACCGCAAGAACCCGCTTCCCGGCCACGCGAACGGTATGGTGTTCTCCGCCTTCGATCGCGATGACCGGCTGCTCCTGAAGCGGATCTACTATTCCGTCGGCGGCGGCTTCGTCATGTCCGATACGGAATACGAAGCCGCACGCACGAAATCCAAGCCGAACGTCGACAAGGCGGTTCCTTATCCCTTCGCCAATGCGGCTGAGATGCTGCGCATGGCCGAGGCATCGGGCGTGTCGATCGCCGCGATGAAGCGTGCCAATGAAGAAGTCCACATGAGTCGCGCCGAACTCGACAGGGGCCTCGACGCGATATGGGAAGCCATGCGTTCGAGCATCGAGCGCGGCCTGACGCAGGACGGCACCATGCCGGGCGGCCTCAAGGTGCGGCGGCGCGCCCGCGCCATCCATGACAAGCTGCAGGACGAATGGCGCCAGAACCGGCGCAACCCGCTGCTCGCCAACGACTGGCTGAGCGTCTACGCCATGGCCGTCAACGAGGAAAACGCCGCCGGCGGCCGCATCGTCACCGCGCCGACCAACGGGGCTGCGGGCGTCGTCCCGGCGACGCTGCGCTACTATCTCCAGTTCCACGACGGCGCCGACCAGCCGGGCGTCCGCGACTATCTCCTGACCGCGGCGGCGATCGGCGGGATCATCAAGCACAATGCCTCGATCTCGGGCGCCGAGGTCGGCTGCCAGGGCGAGGTCGGCTCCGCCGCCTCGATGGCCGCCGCGGGCCTCGCCGCCGTGATGGGCGGAACGCCGGAGCAGGTTGAGAACGCCGCGGAGATTGCGCTCGAGCACCACCTCGGCATGACCTGCGACCCGGTCGGCGGCCTCGTCCAGGTACCGTGCATCGAGCGCAACGCGCTCGGCGCCGTCAAGGCAGTGACCGCCGCTTCGCTGGCGATCAAGGGCGACGGCAAGCACTTCGTGCCGCTGGACGCTGCCATCGAGACCATGCGCCAGACCGGCCACGACATGAGCGAGCGCTACAAGGAGACGAGCCAAGGCGGGCTGGCGGTCACCGTGCCGGTCAACGTGGTCGAGTGCTGAACTTGCGGTGGAGAAGCGCGGCTTTGCGTTGACCGCTGCGGCGGCGGCGTTAAGTCTGAAGCCCATGGCCCTCAATATCCTGAAACTCTGTGTCGGCTGCGACAGCGTCGAGGATCTCGAAGCGTGGATCGCCAGGCGCGTCGAGGAG
>JBQCEN010000209.1:0-18459 GCA_051960215.1 Pararhizobium sp. | reverse complement strand
GCGGCACAATCGACGCGCGCGGCGCCAATCGATTCAACGAAAACAACCAGCTGGTCCGGAGCGACCGGCTTCTCCAGTGAGGCATCGGCACCGACGGCAAGCGCCGCGGCGCGCGCCTCCGCGCCGCCGTCGGCGCTCAGGACCACGATCGGAACGGCCGCCAGGCCCTTCCTTTCCTCCCCGGCGCGAATCGCCTTGACGGCGGCGATGCCGTCCATACCGGGCATCGACAGGTCGCTCAGCACGAGATCGAACGGCCGGCCGGCGTCACCGGCATGGCAGGTCGCGACCAGCGCGCGGCCGTCGAGGACATGGGTGACGCGATGGCCGGCCCGCTCCAGCGCCGCGAGGACGAGGAGCGCGTTGACCGCGTTGTCCTCGGCAAGAAGGAACGACAGCGGCCGCGAAGGCCCTTTCGCCGGACGCAATGCGGCTTGACGCGCAAGGCGCTGCGGCGGCGCGCGCTCCTCCAGCCAATTGCCGGTGCGGCCGGTCTCGCGCCTCAGGACCTTGAGGAGCGAGGCGGGCCGGAGCGGCCGGATCAGCCAGGCCTGGTAGTCGCGGGCCCGCTCCTCCGAAAGGGCCGCGCGCTCCGCCGGCGTCACCATCATCGTGCGATGCAGAGACATGGGCGCGCGGCCGCCGAGCGCCGCCAGCACGCGGTCGGCCTCCGCAGCGAGGCGATTGTCGACGATGACGTCCGTCAATGCGCCGGCGCCGCCTTCGAGCCCGGCGAGCGCGGCCTCGATCGCGGCGGCATCCGCGGCGGAGCGGACGGCGCCGCCGCGATCGCGGACGAAGCGTTCCAGTGCCGTCTGCGTCGGGCCGGGCGGCGCGATCAGCAGGATGCGGCTCGTGGCGAGGTCGCGTGGGGCCGGCGCCTGGACAGGCTCGTGCGACGCGCAAGGGACGGTGAAGGAAAAGACGCTTCCCTCACCCGGCGCGCTGGCAAGCGAGATCGTCCCGCCCATGGCCGCCACCAGCCGCGCCGAGATCGCAAGGCCGAGGCCGGCGCCGCTCTTGCGGCTGCCGTCGCCTGCCTGCTCGAACTCCTCGAAGATGCGCGTCCGATCGGCCTCGGCAATGCCCGGGCCGGTGTCGCGGACGGAAAATTCGACGGCCGCATCGGTGCGGACCACCGTAACGAGGACTCCGCCCCGTTCCGTGAACTTGAGGGCGTTGCCGACGAGGTTGAAGAGCACCTGCCGCAATCGCGCGTGGTCGGCGACGATCGACGCGGGAACGTCGGGGGAGACATAGGCTGCGACGTCCAGCCCCTTCTCGTCGGCGCGGGCGGAGGAGAGTTCGACGACGCTGCCGACGACGTCGCGCACGTCGCCCGGCTCCGGCCTCAGGTGGAAGCGGCCGGCCTCCATGCTGGAGAAATCGAGCAGGTCCTCGATCAGCGCGAGAAGCGCGTGGCCGGACTGGCCGACGGCGTCGAGATAGTTGCGCTGCTCGTCCGTCAGCGTCGTCGCCGCGAGAAGCGACGTCATCCCGAGGATGCCGTTCAGCGGCGTGCGCAGTTCGTGGCTGACCATCGCGAGAACACGGCTCTTGGCGTCGATCAGGTCGCCGGGCCCGGCGACCCGCGACGTCGCTCCCTCCCCGAAGGGAGCCGCCGCTTGGCGGCCGGCGCGTTTCACCGACTTGGAACAGTCATCGAAGCTCATGCCGCCGATGGAAGCGGCGGCATCTTTGGAAAGCTTTCGCCGGTTCGTTCGAATTTGAACGAACCGGCCTCTTCTCAACGCGTCATGTCGACGACGATCCGGCCGCGGACCTTGCCGTCGATGATGTCGTGCGCCGCGCCGATGATGCCGTCGAAGCCGATCGTCTTCGACAGCGCCTCGAGCTTGTCGGCGTCGACGTCGGAGGATATCCGCGCCCAGGCCTCGGTGCGCAGCGCCATCGGCGCCATCACCGAATCGATACCGAGCAGCGACACGCCGCGCAGGATGAACGGCGCGACGCTCGCCGGCAGGTCCAAGCCCTGCGCGAGGCCGCAGGCGGCGACGGCGCCGCCGTATTGCGTCATCGAGAGGACGTTGGCGAGCGTGTGGCTGCCGACCGCGTCGATGCCGGCGGCCCAGCGCTCCTTGCCGAGCGGCTTTGCAGGCCCTGAAAGCTCGTCGCGGTGGATCACTTCGGCGGCGCCGAGGTCCTTCAGGAATTCGGCTTCTTCCGTGCGGCCGGTCGAGGCGATGACGTGGTAGCCGAGCTTGCCAAGGATCGCGATCGCCACCGTGCCGACGCCGCCATTGGCGCCGGTGACGACGACCGGCCCGCGGTCCGGCGTCACGCCGTGGCGCTCGAGCGCCATCACCGAGAGCATCGCCGTATAGCCGGCGGTGCCGATCGCCATGGCGTCCGCCGCACTCATGCCCTCCGGCAGCGGCACCAGCCAATCGCTCTTCAGCCGCGCATAGGCGGCATAGGTGCCGGTATGCGTCTCGCCGACGCCGAAGCCGTTCAGCACGACCTTGTCGCCCGGCTTGAAGCGCGGGCTTTCGGAGGTGACGACGGTGCCGGCGCAGTCGATGCCGGGCACCATCGGCCAGCGACGCACGACCGGCGCCTTGCCGGTGATCGCGAGCCCGTCCTTGTAGTTGACGGTCGTCGCCTCGACCGCGACGACGACGTCGCCCTCCATCAGGTCGGCGAGGCGGAGCTCGGTCACCGCGACCGACTGCTTCTTCTCCTCGTCGCGCGTCACCAGAATGGCCCGGAACGGCTCGTTCATCGCGTCCTCCTCGTTTTCTGCGGATGTTGGCTTTCAGGCGCGAAGCTGGCCCACGCGCCGGAAGGGGTCAATGCTCATTTGGTCGACGGCCGCGGCGGCCGGCGGAGGCAAGGAAGACCTCGTCGAGGATGACGGCGGCGGCACCCACGGAGATGAAGCTGTCGGCGAGGTTGAAGACGGCGAAGGACCACGTCACCGTGTGGAACAGTATGAAGTCGACGACATGGCCGAGCAGCGCCCGGTCGATCATGTTGCCGATCGCCCCGCCGATGATCAGCGCATAGCCGAGATGCGAGAGCCAGCGGTCGTCCGCCGTGCGCCGCCAGAGATAGACGACGAAGCCGACGACACAGACGGTCAGCACGAGGAGCAGCCAGATGCTCGACCCGTTCAGGAAGGAGAAGGCGATCCCTTGGTTATAGGTCCGGTAGAAGGCGAGCATCGGCACGACCGGCACGACCGACTGGAACGGCAGCCGCGTCTCGACCAGCCACTTGACCGCCTGGTCAAGGACGACGGCGAGCAGCACGACGCCGGCGAGCGGCATCGGGCGGGACAGGGGAGAGGCTTTCACTCCGGTTCTCCGAGCGTCAGAAGGTGGCGGCGCGCCTCGAAAAGCATGACGCCGGTGGCGATCGCAAGGTTGAGCGAGTCGGCCCGGCCCGCCTGCGGGATGCGCGCCAGCACGTCGCAGGCATCCGCAAGCGCCTCCGGCAGCCCCGCCTGCTCGTTGCCCATCAGCAGGACGACCGGCCGGTCGCGGTAGTCGATCGTCCGGTAATCGACGGCGCCCGCCAGATGCGTGCCGACGAGGCGGACGTCGCTCGCGCGGCGCCAGGCGAGGAAACCCTCCGGCGTCGTGCGCACGACCGGTACGGCGAAGATCGAACCCATCGTCGCACGCACCGTCTCGAGCGAAAAGGGATCGGTCGTCTCGCCGATCAGGATGACGCCGCTCGCACCCGCGGCATCGGCCGTGCGCATGATGGTGCCGAGATTGCCGGGATCGCGGACGCGGTCGAGCGCGATCCACGTCTCCTCCGCCGACGGGCGGATGTCGGAGAGCCGCGCCCAGCGCTGCGCGAAGACGCCCATCACCATCTGCGGGTTGTCGCGCCGGGCGATCGCGCCGACGACCTTCTCGCTCGCCTCCAGCACCAGCCCGCCATTGGCGACCGTGCGGGCCGCGACCTCGTCCACCGCCGGCTTGCCGCGCGCCGTCTTGGCGACGACGAGGGTACGGATCGTCCAGCCGAGATCAAGCGCGTCGATGACGAGCTTCAAGCCTTCCGCGAGGAAGGTGCCGGACTGGTCGCGATGCTTCTTGAGGCCGAGCGCCCGGATGTCCTTGACGATCGGGTTCGCGAGGCTCGTCACCTCCTTCACCTGGCCGACGCGGCGGCGCTCCTCGCCGCGGTGATGATGCTCAGCGGTCATTCCTGCGGCACCCAACGGCTGAAGAGCGAGGTGGAGAGGGCGCGGCCGCCGGCTTCCTCGCGGATGATGAGTTCGCCCGATTCCACCGCGCCGCCGAGGCCGCGCATCGTCTCGCGCATCAGCTCGTGCATGGAGAAGAAGGAGGCGCGGATCGAATAGGCCGTCAGCACCAGGCCGAGGGGGTTCGGCGAAAGCAGGCTGCGGCAGATGTCGAGCATGGCCGGCAGGTGGTCGAAGAGCTGCCAGACCTCGCCGTTCGGGCCGCGGCCGAACTTCGGCGGGTCGGTCAGCACGATGTCGTAGCGGTTGCCGCGCCGCTCCTCGCGCTCGATGAACTTCATCGCGTCGTCGCAGATCCAGCGGATCGGCTTGTCCGTCAGGCGGGCGAGCGCCTGGTTCTCCCGCGCCCAGCCGATCGCTTTCTTCGACGCATCGACATGCGTCACCTCCGCGCCGGCGGCCGCCGCGACCAGCGAGGCGACGCCGGTATAGCCGAAGAGATTCAGTATCTTGACCGGCCGGCCGGCGGCCGTGATCCGCTCGGCCATCCAGGCCCAGTGCGCCATCTGCTCGGGGAAGACGCCGACGTGGCGGAAGGCCGTGAAGCGGCCGAGGAAGTCGACGTCGAGGAGCCGCATCGGCCAGGTCTCGCCAATCACGCCGCCGGGGAAGCGCCAGCGGCCCATGCCGTCCTCGTCCGTGTCGCCGGTAAAGACGGCGTCCGCCTGCTGCCAGTCGGCATCGGGGAGCGTCCGTGGCCAGAGCGCCTGCGCCTCGGGCCGGACGATGACATGAGACCCG
Organism: Pararhizobium sp.; assembly: GCA_051960215.1. Taxonomy (GTDB): domain Bacteria; phylum Pseudomonadota; class Alphaproteobacteria; order Rhizobiales; family Rhizobiaceae; genus Pararhizobium_B. Next base: position 13,478 of record JBQCEN010000209.1, on the reverse strand, counting down.
TAGCGCTCCAGCTTTTCGCCGGCGCCGCTGTCGAGGAGCGCATAGCCGTCCGAGGACGCCGTCTCCAGGATCACGGGCACGCGCTCGGCCGGCATCGCGCCCTCGCGGGGCGGCCGCGACGGTGCAGCCTTTGCGGGCGCGGCGACGGCGGCGCGGCCGGGCTTCACCCGCGCCTTGCGGTCGGCGTGCTTCGGCTCGCCGCCCGCGCTCGCGGCCGTTCTGTTGCCGGCGCTCCTGCCCGAAGGCCGGCTGCGCCGCTTCATCCGTTCGTCAGGCACTTCGTTTCCGGCCGTCGGCTCGCGGGTGTCGGGTCGCCCGCAGATAGCACTGGAGTCGGACTTGGCAAAGGTCTTTCGGATTTGCATAGATGGCGGCACATCAAAGATCGGAGATCGGCCATGGAAATGACGGGTGAAGAGCGCATCGCCGCGCCACGCGAAGAGGTCTGGAAAGCGCTCAACGATCCGGCGGTGCTCAAGCAGTGCATCCCCGGCTGCCAGAGCCTCGACAAGGTCTCCGACACGGAATTCACCGCCGCCGTCAAGGTCAAGATCGGGCCCGTCTCGGCGACGTTCAACGGTGCCGTCAGGCTCGAGAATATCAAGGCGCCGGAAAGCTACACGATTTCCGGCGAAGGCAAGGGCGGCATCGCCGGCTTCGCCAAGGGCGGCGCCGACGTCTCGCTCGCCGAGGACGGCGACGGGACCATCCTCTCCTATGTCGTCAACGCGCAGGTCGGCGGCAAGATCGCCCAGATGGGCTCGCGCCTGATCGACTCCTCGTCGAAGAAGCTCGCCGGCCAGTTCTTCTCGTGCTTCAGCTCCGCCGTGACCGGCGAGGCCGCCGCCTCCGAGAGCCAATAAGGCCTGCGGGGGCCGGCCCTCAGCTGCCGCCGGCCTCATAGACGAGGCGGGCGGCGGCCAGATCCTCCAGCGCCGCGCCGGTCGACTTGAAGAGCGTGATCTCGTTCCGCTCCGTACGGCCGGGATGGGTGCCCCGGACGAGCATGGCGAGGTCGGCCTTGACGTCGGCGCGCGCGATGATGCCGGCGGCAAGCGGCTGCGCCAGGTCGCCCCCCTCCTTCAGCGCGCCATCGAAGGTGTCGACGAAGAGCGTGGCACGGCGCACGGCCGCATCGTCGCTCTCGCGCAGCTTCGGCGTGAAGGCGCCGACGAGGTCGAGATGCGCGCCGGGCTTCAGCCACGCGCCTTCGACGAGCGGGGCCTCGGAGATGGTGGCGGAAGAGACGACGTCCGCCTGCCGCACCGCCTCTTCCCGATCGGGCACCGCATGCGCCGCGAAGCCTTCTTCCGAAAGCGCAGCGGCGAGCGCTGCCGCCTTGTCGTGGTTCCTGTTCCAGAGCATCACGCGGCGGATCGGCCGCACCGCCGCATGGGCGCGGACGAGCTGCGGGGCGAGCTTGCCCGCGCCGATGACGAGGAGCACGGCAGCAACCTCGCGCGCAAGAAAGGACGCGGCGAGCGCGGAAGCGGCGGCCGTCCGCCGCGCCGTCAGCGGCTCGGCATCGATCACGGCGAGCGGCGCGCCGCTCGCTTCGTCCGCGAGGTAATAGACGCCGCGCACGGCGGCCTCGCCGCGGGCGTTGTTGTCCGGATTGACGGTGACGATCTTGACGCCGAGATAGCCGGCGGCGGCTGCCGCGTCGCCCGTCGTCCAGGCCGGCATCAGAAGCAGCGTCCCGTCGCTGCCCGCCCGGCGCTCGATCGTATGGTGATGGCGGGTCGGCGCGACGACGCCTTCGGCGAAAGCCTGCCTCAGCGCCGGGATCAGACGGTCATACGGAAGGCGGCGCTCGACGTCGTCGCCGGTGATGACGCGCATCGCCGTGGTCCGGCGGTCAGTGCGGCAGAGGCGTGATGCTGCGCGACGCGGCGGCGTCGTCGCTGCGCCGCGCCTTCTCGGCTTCCGCCTGCCAGCGCACCGCCTCGCGCGCCTCGCTCCGGGCGCGCTTGCGATACTTGCCCTGGTTGAGCCACGTGGCGAAGGAGCCGATGATCATCCCGACGATGAGGGCGACGAAGAGGAACACGAAGAAGGGCGCGCTGACCGAGAGGACGCCGTCCTTCGGATTGAACGGGTTCAGCGCGAAGGAGACCGCCTCGCGGTTCGCGACCGAGAGCACGATCAGGACGACGGCGACCGGGACCAGGATGATGAGGTTCAGCACTTTGCGTGGCATCGAGGCTCCTCTCGCGCTCAGGGTCCGGATCGGCAGAAGCGGAATTACGCCGCCGCGCAGCACCGCGTCAACGCTTTGACCGCCGAAGGGGTCCCGACGGCGATGCGCGCAGGCGCCGTCAGCCGGCCCCGTCGGCGTTCAGCCGCTCGCGCAGCTCCTTGCCGGTCTTGAAGAAGGGAACCCACTTCTCCTCGACGAAGACGGCCTCGCCGGTGCGCGGATTGCGGCCCGAGCGCGACGGCCGGTTCTTGACCGAGAAGGCGCCGAAGCCGCGCAGCTCGACCCTGTTGCCGTTCGCGAGCGCCTCGGTGATCTCGTCGAGCACCGCGTTGACGATGTTCTCGACGTCACGGTGGTAGAGATGCGGATTGCGGGCGCCGACGATCTGTACGAGTTCCGACTTGATCACGGTCGCTTCCCTTCACTCCGCCATCGTTGGACCGACGCCAAACTGCCAAACGGAGAGGAGACCGTCAAGGAACAACTTGGACCCGCCAAGCCCGTGAAGGCCGCCCGGCCCGATTGCGGCGCTGCCGGCAAGCCCATGAAAGATAAGGGCGCTTGCGCGGGCCAGGAAAGGAAAGCCGCCGCTTTCGCTGCGCGGCCAGTCGACGATCGGCAGGGCCTTCGCCACGCCGCGGGCCGCCAGCCATTCGCGGGCCGCAGCCTCGCCGCCGAGGCTGTCGACGAGCCCCGCCGCCACCGCCTGGCGGCCGGTGAAGACGCGGCCGTCGGCGAGCGCCAACGCCTTGTCGTGCGGAAGCTTCCGGCGCTTGGCGACGAGATCGACGAACCAGTCGTAGGAATCGAGGATGACGGAGCGGATCATCGCCTCTGCGCCGGCGCTCGGCGGATGGAAGGGCGACGGCTCCCCCTTGAGCGGCGCCGACTTGATCTCGGCGACGGCGACGCCGAGCTTGTCCAGGAGGCCCGCGACCTGCGGATACTGGAAGATGACGCCGATCGAGCCGACAATCGAGGTATCGTCGGCGACGATGTGGTCGCCCGCAATCGCGACCATATAGGCGGCGGAGGCGCCGAGCGTGCGGATCTCCGCAAGCACCGGCTTCTTCTCGGCGACGCGGCGTACCGCCTCGTAGACCTGCTGGCCGCCGAAGGTGGTGCCGCCGGGCGAATTGATCGAGACGATCAGCGCCTTCGCGGCGGCGTCGCCTGCGATGGCGTCGAGCCGGCCGATCAGGTCGTCGTCGTCGGTGATCAAGCCCTCGACCGAGACGCGCGCGACATGGGCGACGGCATGGGGGTCGCGGCCGGAATGGAGGTAGCCATAGGCGACGATGCCGAACGCCACGAGGACGAAGGCCGCGAGCCGCCAGAATGTCAGCTTGCGCCGCAGCCGGCGGCGGTCGGCGATGCCCGACTGGTCCATGTTCGAGCCCTCCCCTCGGGCGTCGGTCTTTCGCCAGCCATAGCAGAGCCGTCCCCGCCTGGCCATCGCCGCGCGCGGCCACCCCTTTCCGCAGCCCGCAAAATAACCATATTCTGGCCGTCATCACTTCGCCGCGCCGGCCCGAGCCGGCCGCGCGCCAAAGCACGATCGCCCGACAATCGCAGGAACGGACCGTAGACGTGAGCACCGCAGAGGCTATCGACAGGCGCGTCCGAGCCCCCGGGCGCTCGCATGTGGAGTACCGCAAGGCGCTGCGGCATTCGTTCCTCGTGCGCGTCCTCAAGTTCAGCCTGCCGATGATCGCGGTGCTGGTGCTCGCCGGCTTCTTCGGGGCCTCGATCCTCAACGCGGCGCTGCCGAGCGGCATCAAGGTCGACAGCACGATGATCGAGGGCGGCAAGCTCGTGATGAAGAACCCGGTCCTGACGGGGCAGAACCCGGACGGCGAGCTCTACAAGCTCGTCGCCAAGCGCGCCACGCAGGAGATCCGGAACCCGAACATCATCAGCCTCCAGGGCATCACCGCGACGCTGCCGGTCGGCGGCGGGACGAAGGCGACGATCAACGCCGAGAGCGCCGTCTACAATCGCGACACGCAGGTGATCACTTTCGACAAGCCGTTCCAGGTCAAGACCACCTCCGGGATGGTGGCGGAGCTGAAGAGCGCCCGCTTCGACGCGAAGGCCGGACAGCTCGTCAGCAGCAAGCCGATCGACGTCAAGACCCCGGAAGGGGCGCTTGTTGCGCACTCCCTGCGAATGCGCGATAACGGCAAGGTCCTTGAATTCAAGGACCGGGTCCGCATGACCGTGCAGCCCTCGACGATCAAGCCGAAAAATGAGGACAAGGCGAACTGACATGACCCGGGCCCCGACCCTTCTCCTCGCCGCGGCGTTCTCGTCCGCGTCGCTCCTCGCGCCCGTCGCGGCGCTTGCGCAGCAGCCGAAGGCCTCGGTCCAGGGCGCGCCGAAGAGCATGAGCGGCATGGCGCTTTCGAACAAGGAGCCGATCCAGATCGAGAGCGACGACCTGAAGATCAACGACAAGGAGCACATCGCGACCTTCACCGGCAACGTCAAGGTGGTCCAGGGCGACGTTCTCCTGCGCTCGGGCAAGATGGTCGTGCACTACTCCGCCAATGGCGGAAGCGTGACCAGCGGCACGAGCCAGATCGAGAAGATCGACGTGTCGGACAAGGTCTACCTCAAGTCCGGCGAGCAGGAAGCGACGGCGGACAAGGGCACCTATGTCATGGACAGCCAGTTGCTGACGCTCAGCGGCGACCAGGTCGTGCTGACCCAGGGCAAGAACGTCTTCGTCGGCTGCAAGCTCATCGTCCACGTCGCGACCAGCGAGGCCAACCTGCAGAGCTGCGGCAAGCGGGTGATGATCCAGCTCGATCCGAAATCGCAGCAGCAGCAACAGCAGAAGAACAAGTAGCGGCAGCGGAAAGCCCAGCGTGACCTCCCGACTTCTGAAGCGAAGCCGCAGCGATGCCGATCGCGCCGGCGAGAGCGGCGACGGCAACAAATTCGAGGGGACGCTGATCGCACGCGGCCTGACGAAGAGCTACAAGGCGCGCCGCGTCGTCGACGGCGTATCGATCGGCGTGCGCCGCGGCGAGGCCGTCGGCCTGCTCGGGCCGAACGGCGCGGGCAAGACCACCTGCTTCTACATGATCACCGGCCTCGTGCCGGTCGACGAAGGCACGATCGAGATCGACGGCAACGACGTCAGCTTCCTGCCGATGTACCGCCGGGCGCGGCTCGGCGTCGGCTACCTGCCGCAGGAGGCGTCGATCTTCCGTGGGCTCTCCGTCGAGGCGAACATCCGTGCCGTGCTCGAGGTGACGGAGAAGAACCGCCGGCTGCGCGAGCAGAAGCTGACCGAGCTCCTCGAGGAGTTCCACATCGCGCATCTGCGCAAGGCGCCGTCGATTTCGCTTTCGGGCGGCGAGCGGCGCCGGCTCGAGATCGCCCGGGCGCTCGCCACCGACCCGACCTTCATGCTGCTCGACGAGCCCTTCGCCGGCGTCGACCCGATCGCCGTCTCCGACATCCAGAACCTCGTCCGCCACCTGACGCGGCGCGGCATCGGCGTGCTGATCACCGACCACAACGTCCGCGAGACGCTCGGGCTCATCGACCGCGCCTATATCATCCATGCCGGTCAGGTGCTGACCCACGGCCGCGCCGCCGACATCGTCGCGAACCCCGACGTCCGCCGCCTCTACCTCGGCGAGGAGTTCACCCTCTGAGGCACCGGATGCCGGGCCTTGCGAAGCCGGCTTGACCGGACCCGTCAAAAAGGCAATTTTCGGGCCAGATCGTCCGAAGCCGCCTTCCGGCTTGTCGCGAGCGGCGTGGGAAGCGCCGTAGCGGCCAGCAAGAGCAGGCTCGGACGCGGTCGTTCGCAGGGCTTCGACACGGGTCATGGCATTGTCGGCAGGATTGCAGTTGCGGCAGAGCCAGAGCCTGGTGATGACGCCGCAATTGATGCAGTCGATCCGGCTGCTGCAGCTCACCCATACCGAGCTCGCGCGCTTCGTCGAGGAAGAGGTGGAGCGCAATCCGCTACTCGATCACCTCGGCGCCGAGGATCATCGTCCGGAGGCACCGGCCGAGCCGCAGCCGGAGCAGCCTACCGGCGACGGCGACTGGTTCGCGGCCTCCGAGCGCGCCGAGGGCGAGCCGCTTTCCGAGCGGCTCGATTCCGACTTCGACAACGTCTTCCCGGACGACGGGCCGGCGCAGCGGGCCGATACGCCGGAACTTCTCGGGCTCTGGAAGTCGATGCCCGGAAGCGCGTCCATCGGCGCTGCGGAGGGCTTCGACCTCGATGCGTACGGCGCCCCGGCGGAGACGTTGCGCGCGTATGTGCTCCGCCAGGTCGCGCTTTCGTTCTTCCCGGAGGCCGAACGGGCCGTCGCCGCAGCGCTCACCGACCATCTCGACGACAGCGGCTATCTCGACTGCGATCTTTCCGACGTGGCGAAGCGCGCCGCGACCTCGCTCGAAGCCGTGGAGGCGGTGCTCGCGCGGCTGCAGGGGCTCGATCCTTCCGGCATCTTCGCCCGCTCGCTCGCCGAGTGCCTTGCGATCCAGCTCGCCGAGCGCGACCGGCTCGACCCGGCCATGCGGACGCTGCTCGGCCATCTCGACCTCCTCGCGCGGCGGGACTTCGCGGCGCTGAAGCGCCTCTGCGGCGTCGACGAGGAGGACCTGCTCGCCATGCTTGCCGAGATCCGGGCGCTCGACCCGAAGCCCGGCAACCGCTTCCAGAACGAGGCGCTCCAGGCGATCGTCGCCGACGTCCTCGTAATGCCCGCGCCGGATGGCGGCTGGCGCGTCGAGCTCAACGCAGAGACGCTGCCCCGCGTCCTCGTCAACCACGACTATTATGTGGAGGTCTCGCGGCTGACGCGCGCCGGCAGCGCCGACCACGCCTTCCTCGGCACCTGCCTCCAGAACGCCAACTGGCTGACCCGCAGCCTCGACCAGCGGGCGCGGACGATCCTCCGGGTCGCCCGCGAGATCGTGCGCCAGCAGGACCAGTTCCTGCTCCACGGCGTCGACCAGCTGAGGCCGCTCAACCTGAAGACCATCGCCGAGGCGATCGGCATGCACGAATCGACCGTCAGCCGCGCGACATCGAACAAGTACATGATGACGCCGCGCGGGGTTTTCGAGCTCAAGTACTTCTTCCCCGTCCCGAGCGCCGCGCTCGCGGGCGGCGACGCCCATTCGGCCGAAGCCGTCCGCAACCGCATCCGCACGCTGATCGCCGGCGAGGACAGCACCGACGCGCTCTCCGACGACGCCATCGTCGAAAGCCTGAGGCAGAGCGGAGTCGACATCGCCCGGCGCACCGTGGCGAAATACCGCGAGGCGATGAACATCCCTTCTTCCGTGCAGCGCCGACGGGAGAAGCGCGCCAGGGAGCGAGCGGCAAGCACGCCGTGACACCGTCGTCGCGGCCGTCCCGGCTTGCATTGACAGGAAAGGCGGGGACGCGTAGAAGCCGCGCCCAACGAGGCGGGCCGCCGGAGAGCGCCCGCCGGTCCGCTGCTGCGATCGCAGGTCCGCAAGAGGGACGAGGGCGGCGCGAAAGCCTTGGATGCGCGTACGCCTTGGCTTAGACTGACAGCGCAAATCGCAATGAAGAAGGACATCCCCATGAGCGTGCGCGTGTCGGGAAAACACATGGAAATCGGCGATGCCTTCCGCTCCCGCATCGAGGATTCGATCGAGGGCGCGATCGCGAAATATTTCGATGGTGGTTTTTCCAGCCAGGTCACGGTGGAACGGGCCGGCTCCCGCTTCACGGCCGATTGCAAGGTCCACCTCGACACCGGCGTCGTCCTGCAGGCGACGGGGGAGGCGCAGGAGCCTCAGGCCTCATTCGAGATCACGGCCGAGCGCATCGAAAAACGTCTCAGGCGCTACAAGCGGCGGCTCAAGGACCATCACGCCGGAAACGATCAGGACGGCAGCTATGCCGAGGTCGCCTACCGCGTGTTCGACGGCGGCCACGACGAAGAGGATGAAGTTCCGGCGGACTACGCGCCGGCGATCGTGGCGGAAAGCTCGCGGCCGATCCGGACCATGAGTGTCGCCACCGCCGTGATGGCGCTCGACCTGACCGACGACCCGGTCCTCATCTTCAAGAACGCCGGCAACAACACCCTCAACGTCGTCTACCGGCGCACGGACGGCAACATCGGCTGGATCGATGCAGCCAGCACCCAATCCTAGAGGCTGCCTGCGGCAGGCGGACCGGCACGATCGCCCGGCCGCGCCCGGGAGATCGACACAAGGACACTTGACATGGCTCTGGCGGATTTGCTTGCGCAGGACGCGGTCCTGCCCGCACTGAAGGCAAACTCCAAGAAGCAGCTCCTGCAGGAGATCTCCGCCAAGGCGGCGGAGGTCACCGGCCTCCCGGAGCGGGAAATCTTCGAAGTGATCCTGCAGCGCGAACGCCTCGGCTCGACGGGCGTCGGCAACGGCATCGCCATCCCGCACGGCAAGCTCACCAGCATCAACCGCATCGTCGGCGTCTTCGCGCGGCTGGAGACGCCGGTCGATTTCGAGGCGCTCGACGACCAGCCGGTCGATCTCGTCTTCCTGCTCATCGCGCCGGAAGGGGCGGGCGCCGATCACCTGAAGGCGCTGTCGCGGATCGCCCGCGTGCTGCGCGACAACGATGTCGTCGCCAAGCTCAGGGCGTCGACCACCGCGCCGGCGATCTATGCGCTGCTTGCGGAATCGCCGGCCTCCCACGCCGCCTGACGCCGGTCGTCCCAGCGCCTCGCGGCGCGACCCTCAACGTTAATGAAGGCTGACCGTGCGCAGATCGTTTTCCTGGGCCTTGAAGAAGGCGCTGGTGCGGTCGTCGCTGACGAGGATCGGCGTGCCGTCGGCGCCGAAGAGCGCCCACAGGTCGAGGCCGGGATCAAGCTCCGGAGCGCCCGGAAAACGCTCGGAAATCTCCTCGGACCGCATCTTGCGGATATAGGCGACCTGCCCCTCGCCCAGATGGGCAAGCTCGGCCTGGCTGAACTCGGTCTTGGTTTCCTTGGTCATCATGTCGTGTTCCTCCTTTGAGAGGCAGGAATCAGTCCGGAAAGCGACCCTTCCGTTTCAGTCTCGGACCGAAATGTTAATTTTCTTCACCATCCGTTCCGGTTCGGGACGGACGAGGTCGATCGAGAGAAGGCCGTTCTTCAGCTCCGCGCCCATGACATGCATGCCGTCCGCAAGGACGAACATGCGCTGGAACTGGCGCGCGGCAATGCCGCGATGGAGATAGTCCCGCTCCTCGGGCTCGCTCTGGCGGCCGCGGATCACAAGCTGGTTCTCTTCCGTGGTGATCTCGAGATCGTCCTCGCCGAAGCCGGCGACGGCGAGCGTGATGCGCAGCTTCTCGCCGACGGAACCATCGGCGGAGCGGCGAATCCGCTCGATGTTGTATGGCGGATAGCCGTCGCTGCCCTTGGCGATGCGTTCGAGGGTCTTTTCCATCGTATCGAACCCGAGAAGAAGCGGGCTCGAAAAGGGCGTCATCCGGTTCATCGGCCAGTCCTTTTCCAAGCGACTTTCGCGCGGACCCGGCCAGGCGGCGTCCGCATCAGGCTATATGGGACGATGGCAAGCGGCGTGCAAGAAGCACGTCCTGGAGCGATGGATGACCGTTCGGTAGCGCCCGTCAGCGCCACTCCACCCAGTCGCGCATCAGGCGGTGGGCGATGGCGCCGACCGGCGGGCTGGAGCGGCCCTCACCCGGCGCCCGCTCGAGCATCGCGGCCACCTCGCCGCGCGTGAACCAGCGGCAGTCCTCGAGTTCGACGGTATCGCGGCCGATCGTGCGGGTCGTGGCCTCGGCGAAGGCGCCGATCATCAGGGTGTGCGGCATCGGCCAGGGCTGGCTCGCGTGGTAGCGCACGCGGCCGACGACGATGCCGGACTCCTCCAGCGTCTCGCGCCGGACGGCCTCCTCGATGGTCTCGCCGGGCTCCAGAAACCCCGCGAGGCAGGAATACATGCCCGGCTTGAAGTGGGGTGAGCGGCCGAGCAGGCAGAGGTCGTTCTCCTCGTCGACCGCGAGCATGATGACGACGGGGTCGGTGCGCGGAAAGAACAGGGCGCCACAACCCGCGCATTCGCGCCGGGAGCCGCCGGCGCGGCTTGCCGTCGGCGCGCCGCAGCGGCCGCAGAAGGCGGCCGAGCGGTTCCAGGCGACGAGGCTTCCGGCCTGCGCCACCTCGCCGAGACGCGCCGGCTCGACGAGCGCGTCAGTATAGAGCGACCGATATTCGACCGCACGGAACTCGTCGGGAAGTCCGCTCTCCTCGACGCCGACCGGGATCGCCAGCCGCGGCGTTCCGTCGTCAGCGAAGCCGAGCAGCACCGCATTTTCGGTATCCGGCGCGAGATCGGCAAGCTCGGAAGGCGCGAAGGCCGGTTCGAGGCCGCCGCCATTCATCCGGAAGACGACGCGGCCGCGGCCGATCGCATAAGCCTTGGCGCCCTCGGCTTCGAGCGCGCGGACGGCGCAGTCGTCCGGGCGGTTCTCGGAGCGGCGGTCGAGCCGGTTGCCGGAAAAGGCGACAAGGGCGCTCGGCTCCTCGTGCGGGCCGGCGCGATCGAACAGGGATGAAGACATGGCGCTCAAAGTGCCGCGCCGAGCGACGCAATCAAGGCATCGGCGCGGCTTTTTTCGTAAGGCTCGCGCTTGCCGAACCCCCAGACGGGGCCGGGCCAGCCGGCGTCGCCTTCGCTGCGGGCGACGACATGAACATGCAACTGGCGCACCTGGTTGCCGAGGCTGCCGACATTGATCTTGGTGCAGCCGGTGAGACGCTTGAGCGCCTTGGCCACGAGGTCTGTCTCGAATGCCAGCAATGTCTGGTCGAGCGGCGACAGATCGAAGAGCTCGACGAGGCCTGCGCGCTGCGGCACCAGCAGCAGCCAGGGCCAGCGCGCGTCGTCCATCAGCCGCAGGCCGCAGAGGCCGAGGACGGTCACCGGCCGGCTGTCGGCCGCGAGGCGTGCGTCGAGTTCGAAACGGGCCATTGATTCTCCCTTGCGAAGGCGTCGCGGTCTCTAGCAGTTTTTCAGCGGCCTCGCTTGCATTTCGCGGCGCAATTGCCGATATGTCTGAGCGGGAGGTTGGTGGTGGACGAGCCACTCGCCAACTGGGTCAGGTCCGGAAGGAAGCAGCCCTAACGAGCTCCGGCACGGGTCGCCGTGCCAACCTCCCACCTCATCCGCAGGGCTGTTTTCCAATTCGCCGGCGCCGCTTCTTCGACCGCCGGCATTGACGGCATGCGGCCGCGACGCAAGACTTCGGCGGCGGGAACCGGGCGACCGCGTCCGGCGGCGAAGCGGCAGGAAAGGGCAAGCGCGTGAGCGACGGCGCAGGACAGGCCGATCCGGCGATGAGGGAGCCTGCGGAGCGGAGCGATGCCGCGACCGGCTACCGGGTGCTTGCCCGCAAGTATCGTCCGCGCGACTTCTCCGACCTCATCGGCCAGGCGCCGATGGTGCGCACGCTCACCAACGCGTTTGCGACCGGCCGCATCGCGCAGGCCTACATGCTGACCGGCGTGCGCGGCGTCGGCAAGACGACGACCGCCCGCATCCTCGCCCGCGCGCTGAACTACAAGACGCCGGAGATCGACCGGCCGACCATCGACCTCGGCCGGCCTGGCGAGCATTGCCAGGCGATCATGGAAGGCCGGCACGTCGACGTCATCGAGATGGACGCCGCCTCCCATACCGGCATCGACGACATCCGCGAGATCATCGAACAGGTGCGCTACCGTCCGGTGTCGGCGCGCTACAAGGTCTACATCATCGACGAGGTCCACATGCTCTCGACGCAGGCCTTCAACGGCCTGCTGAAGACGCTCGAGGAGCCGCCGGAGCACGTCAAGTTCATCTTCGCGACGACCGAGATCCGCAAGGTGCCGATCACGGTGCTGTCGCGCTGCCAGCGCTTCGACCTGAGGCGCATCGACGCCGGGCTCCTCGTCAACCATTTCCGCGCGATCGCTGCGAAGGAGAAGGTCTCGGTCGACGAGGAATCCCTGACGATGATCGCCCGCGCCGCGGAAGGCTCGGTGCGCGACGGGCTGTCGCTGATGGACCAGGCGATCGCCCATGGCGGCGACGTCGTCGAGGCGGAGACGGTCCGCGCCATGCTGGGGCTCGCCGACCGCTCGCGCATCGTCGATCTCTTCCGCCACGTGGCCTCGGGCAACGTCACGGCGGCGCTCGCCGAATACCGCGACCAATATGACGGCGGGGCGAGCCCCTCGGTCATCCTCACCGACCTTGCAGACCTCACCCATCTCGTCACCCGACTGAAGTTCGTCCCCTCGGCGGGCGAGGACGCGGCCTTGACGGAAGCCGAACGCACCGGCGGCATGGAAATGGCCGAAGCGCTTTCCGTGCCGACGCTCTCGCGGCTCTGGCAGATGCTGCTGAAGGGCATTGCCGAGACCGAAGCGTCGAACCGGCCGGCAGGCGCGGCCGAGATGGTGCTGATCCGGCTGACGCACGCAGCGAACCTGCCCTCGCCCGAGGACGCCGCGCGGCAGCTCGCCGCCCTTTCCGAGGACAGCGGCGGTGCAAGCCGCAGCGCGCCGCCCAGCCGCCCGGTGCCGAACGGCAACGGCGCGTCAGCCGAGGCGCGAGCCACGGCCGCGATTGGCACGGCCGGTCCCGGCATGCCGGCATCGCGAACGATGGGCTCGGGGGCGACGCTGCGGGCCGTTCCCGCCGCCGAACCGGACGACGCACCGGCCGTCGCGCCGGCGATGCCGGTTCCTCCGCCGACGCCGAAGGTGACGGTCGCGAACCTTGCCGATCTGGCGGCGCTTGCCGACAAGCACCGTGACATCACGACGAAGATCCATCTCCGCAAGCATGTGCGGCCGGTGCGCATCGAGCCCGGCCGGCTCGAGATCAACCTGACGGAGGACGCGCCGAAGACGCTGCCGGGCACGCTTTCCGCCAAGCTCGAGACCTGGACCGGCATGCGCTGGATCGTCATGCTCAGCCGCGAGGCGGGCGGCGAGACGCTCGACGAGATCGAGGCGGCGCGGCGCGAGGCTCTCGTCGTCGATGCGCGGCAGGACCCGGACGTCGCGGCGATCCTGCAGCGCTTTCCCGGCGCGCGCATCGCCGACGTCAAGATCCGCATCGACGAGGCCGCGGAGACGGCCGTTGCCGCCGAATCCGACGAGGGCGACATCCTGCCAGAGGCGCCCGGCGAGACCGACTAACCCGACACGGAGCACGAGAATGCGCGACATCATGGGCATGATGGGCAAGGTCAAGGAAATGCAGGAGAAGATGGCGA
>JBQCEN010000208.1:0-9577 GCA_051960215.1 Pararhizobium sp. | reverse complement strand
GCGGACGAACGATGTCTCACACCATCATGACGATCGAAACCCGCGGCCAAGGCCTCTATGAGTTCACCGACCGCGCCCGCCGCTTCGTTGCGGGGCACGGCAAGAGCGACGGTCTGTTGACCGTCTTCGTCCGCCACACGTCGGCCTCGCTCATCATCCAGGAAAACGCCGATCCGGACGTCAGGCGCGACCTCGAGGCCTTCCTTTCGCGCCTCGTGCCGCCGGCGAACGATCCGGCGATGGGCTATCTCGTCCATCGCCTCGAGGGTCCCGACGACATGCCGGCGCATATCAAGGCGGCGCTGACCCAGACATCGATCTCGATTCCCGTCGTCGAGGGCGAGCCGATGTTCGGCGCCTGGCAGGGCCTCTATCTCTTCGAGCACCGCGACCGGCCGCACCGCCGCGAGGTCGTGCTGCATCTCACTGAATAAGCTCGTAGCCTCAAGCCCGCGCAGGTCCCTTCACGCGGCCCGACATGACGCCGAAGCCGTCGATGATGGCGTCCTGGTTCTCGAGCCGCTTCTCCTCGATCTTGACCGCGTCGAGGGTGCGCATCAGGACGGTCATCGTCTCGCCGTCGCCGGTCTCGAAGGCTTCGGCGATCTCGCGCTCGAGCTCCGCCTTCTGCCAGCGCAGCGCCCGCGTCCGCTTGTGCAGCGCCAGCGCCTGCAGGAAACCCTCGCGCGCATCCTCGAGCGCGGCCTGCTCGGTCGCTGTCCAGATGCGGGCATTGCGCACCTGCTGGTCGACGCCGGCAAGCAGTTCGCCGAATCCCGCCTCCCTCAGCCGTGAAACAAGGACCTCGGACGTCACCGCCGCTTCGTCGCCCGCGAATTCGAGGAGCGCGGTCCAGAGCCGGGCGATGTCGCGGTTGTCGAAATCGAGCGAGATCGCCTCGTCGAACTCGTCGTGGACGAGGCGCGGATGGTGGATGACCGTCGAGACGAGCGCGCTCTCGCGCAACGGCGGAAGCTGGCCGCGGCCGCTGACGAGGCCGGAGCGCGACAGCTGCTCCGACACCGCATAACGCCGGCCGCCGCCTCCTCGCGGTCGCGGAGATCGGCCGCCCTCGCCGCGGAAGGACCGCTGGTCGCGCCCGAAGGAGCGTTCGCGCCCGCGCGGTCCGCTCTGCCCGGTATCGAAGAAGGCCGCCAGCCGCTCGCGCATGTCCTGGCCGTAGTGCCGGCGCACGCTTTCATCGGCAATGCCGTTCGTCGCCTGGCGGAGCCGCGCCTCGAGCTCGGCGCGCCGCTCCGGCGTATCGAAAGTTCCCGAAGCCGCCTCGCGGGCCCAGACCATGTCGGCGAGCGGGCGGGCGGCCGAAAGAACGGCGTCGAACGGCGCCCTCCCCTCGTGGCGGACGAGGTCGTCGGGATCCTTGCCCTCCGGCAGAACCGCGAAGCGCACGGAGTAGCCGGGCTTCAAGGACGGCAGCGCAAGGTCGACTGCCCGGTTCGCGGCGCGCATGCCGGCCTGGTCGCCGTCGAAACAGAGCACCGGCTGCGGCGTCATGCGCCACAGGAGTGCCAGCTGGTTCTCGGTCAGCGCCGTGCCGAGCGGGGCGACGGCGTTCTCGATCCCGGCCTGGTGGAGCGCGATGACGTCCATGTAGCCTTCGACGGCGATCACGGTGCCCGCGCCGTTGGCGCCCTGCAGGGCGCGCCGGGCGCGGGCGAAGTTGTAGAGCACGTTGCCCTTGTGGAAGAGCTCGGTCTCGTTGGAATTCAGGTACTTCGCCGGCGCGTCGGCCGAGAGCGCGCGGCCGCCGAATGCAATCACCTGCTCGCGCGCCGAAAGGATCGGGAACATGACGCGATCCCGGAAGCGGTCGTAGGAGACCGGGATGTCCGGGCCATGGACGACGAGGCCGCAGGCTTCGATCTGCGCCTTCTCCGCGCCACGCCCCGCCAGATGCTCCTTCAGCGCGTTGCGGCTGTCCGGCGCATAGCCGAGGCGGAAGGTCTCGATCGTCCGGCCGGAAAGGCCGCGGTCGCGCAGATAGGCGCGGGCTTTGGCGCCGACGGCGGAGTGCAACTGCTCCTGGAAGAAGGCCGTCGCCATCTCCATGACATCCGTCAGGCTGGCGCGCTCGCTTTCGCGCCGCGCGGCCTGCGGATCGAAGGCCGGCATCGGCACGCCGGCGATCTCGGCGACCTGCTGGACCGCCTCCGGAAAGGCGAGGCCCTCGAGCTCCGTCAGGAAACGGAAGTGGTCGCCGGACACGCCGCAGCCGAAGCAGTGGTAGCGGCCCTTCTTGTCCTCGCAGTGGAAGCTCGGAGACTTTTCCCCGTGGAAGGGGCAGCAGGCCCACCAGTCGCCGCGCGCGGCATTCGTCTTCCGCCTGTCCCAGGCGACGCGCTTGCCGATCACCTCCGAGATCGGGACACGGTCCCGGATTTCATCGAGGAAGGCGGGCGAAAAACGCATGGTCACCGGATGGGCAGCGGAAAGAGGGATCGGCGCACAATAGTGCATGTGCGGCGCCGGACAAAGGCGGACGGCGCCGAAAGGCGCGTCGCGGTGGATAACTCCATCTCGAGCGCAGCCGGTTTCGTTCCCGTTTCAGATGCCGTCACACGGCATTTCGACATTTTTCGTCGCAGGCGCGTGCATGTGCGGAGCGGGTGAAGTATATTAATCGGCTAAGCATTGGCATGTGAGTCACCTTGCGGAATTGCGAGCGGAACGGATGACGAAGCATCTTGCGGAATTGAGGGCTGAAGGCCTCCGTCGGGAGGCCGCCCGATGACGGGGTCTGCGGTCCTGTTGCAGATGGCGGGGGCCGTTGCGCTTCTGCTGTGGGCGACCCGGATGGTGCGCACCGGGGTGGAGCGCGCCTATGGGGCGATGCTGAAGCGGCGGCTGAAGAAGACGCTGGCCAACCCGCTGCTCGCCATGGCCGCCGGCCTCATGCTGGCGATCGCCCTGCAGAGCTCGACGGCGGTGACGCTGCTCATCGGCTCCTTCGCCGGCTCCGGCATCGTCACCGGGCTCTCCGGCATCCTGGCGGTGCGCGGCGCCGAGGTCGGCTCGGCGCTGGTCGTCAAGGTGCTGGCCCTGAACCTGACGCTCCTGGTGCCCATCTGCCTGCTCGCCGGCACCGTCATGTTCCGCGCCACCGAGCGGCGGGAATGGCGCCAGCTCGGCCGCATCCTCGTCGGCGTCGGCCTGTTGATCCTGTCGCTCCGGCTGATGGACGAGGCGTCGGAGCCGCTGCGCGACAGCACGCTCCTGCCGGTGATCGTGCGCTACCTCTCCGGCGACCCGGTGACGGCCTTCCTGCTGTCGGCGGTGCTGACCTATGTCTTCCATTCGAGCATCGCCGCCGTGCTCTTCCTCGTCGCGCTCGCCGGCAAGGGCATCATCTCGCCGGAGCTCGGCCTCGTCATGGTGCTCGGCGTCAACCTCGGCTCCTCCTTCATCGCCCCGATCCTGACGCGCGCCGCGCCGCCGGGCTTTCGCGTCGTGCCCCTCGGCAACCTCTTGATGCGCGGCGCCGGCTCGGTCGTCGCGCTGGCGCTGGTGACGATCCTCCGGCCGCCGCTCTCGGCGCTGGGCAGCGACCCGGTTAGCGAGGTGATCAACGCCCACATCCTCTTCAATGTCGCGGTGCTCCTCGCCGGCCTGCCGCTCTCCTCCCTGGTGCTGAAGGCGACGGAGGCGATCGTCGCCCTGCAGGAGGGCAAGGCGGGCGCCGACGCCGGCCGGACGCCCGCCCTCACCGCAAGCGTCGAGCTCTCGGCGCTCGACCCGGCGGCGCTCGGCCATCCGGCGCAGGCGCTCGCCAATGCGACGCGCGAGGTGGTGCGCATGTGCGAGACGGTCGAGGTGATGCTGGCGGGCGTCATCGACCTCTACGAGCAGGCCGACCAGGGGGCGATCGACGCGCTGGCGCGCCTCGACGACCGCATCGACCGGCGCCACGGCGCGATCAAGCTCTACCTGGCGAGGATCGACCGGGCCGCCAGGGGTGAGGACGACGGCAAGCGCTGCCAGGCGCTGCTTGGCGCCTGCGTGCGCCTCGAGCAGGTCGGCGACATCATCACCCGCAACATGCTCGCCCAGGTGCAGAAGAAGATGGACCGCAGGCTCGCCTTCACCGAGGAGGGCTGGCGCGAGCTCTCCGCCTTCCATGCCGCCGTGCTCGCCAATGCGCGGCTCGCCTTCAACCTGCTCGTCACCGGCGACACGGCGACGGCGCGCCAGCTCGTCGTCGAGAAGGACCGGCTGAGGGCGGTGGAGAAGGAGACGAGCCGGCAGCACTTCGAGCGGCTGCGCCAGGGCACCGAGAAGAGCGTCGAGACCAGCTCCATCCACCTCGACACCATCCGCGACCTGAAGCAGATCAACGCCCTGCTCGCCGCCCTCGCCTACCCCGTCCTCGAGGAACAGGGCCTTCTCTCCGGCTCACGCCTCAAGGCCGTCTGAGGGGCATACTCTTCGGAAGACCGCTGGTCTCTTGCGCGGAACCGGCCGGACGTGTCGCTTGTTTCTGCCGCGACTCCCGATCGAGTATCGCCGGAACCGGAGACCCCGATGCGCGTGCCCACAAACCTGCGTCTTTCGATTGGAAGGGCGATCGTCGCTCTTGCCGCGCTCGTCATGGCGGGCCTCGCGGCACGGTCGGCGGCGGCCGCCGGGGATGCCGTCCGCTTCCTCGGCGCGCTGACGCTCCCCGACGACGCGACGCTTGCCGGCACGACGATCGGCGGCCTCTCCGGCATCGCCTACAACGACAGCGACGACACCTGGTACTTCATCTCCGACGACAAGGCCGAGCACGGACCGGCGCGCTACTACGCCGCCGATATCATCCTCGATGGAGACCGGCTCGCCTCCGTCCGCTTCAAGGCTATGACGCCGCTGAAGCAGGCCAGCGGTGAAACCTACAGCGCCGCGACCAGGGACACGCCGGATGGCTACGTCGATCCGGAGGCGATCGCCTATACCGGCCGTGGCATCATCTGGACGAGCGAGGGGAGCGCCCACCCCTTCGTCCAGAACATGATCACCTCCGCGGCGATCGATGGCACGGTCCTCCGCCGCTACGAGGTACCGCGCGGCCTCGTCATGGACGAGAAGCAGAAGAAGGGTCCGCGTCCGAACAAAGGCCTGGAGGCGCTCGCCGTGGCGCCGGATGGTGCGCTCTGGCTCGGCCTCGAGGCACCGCTCCATCAGGACGGTGACCTGCCCGACACCAAGGAGGGCGCCGTCGTGCGCCTGACCAAGCTCGGCCGCAATTCGGGCAATGTCGGCGGCCAGTACGCCTACCGCCTGGCGCCGCTGCGCCACGCCGCCCTCCCCGGCAAGCAGGCGGACGGCCCCGGCCTTTCGGAGATGGTGGCGCTCGACGACCGGCACCTGCTGACGCTGGAGCGCTCCTGGGTCGAAGGCGTGACGAACTATGTCCAGATCTATCTGGTCGACCTGAAGGGTGCCACGGACGTGTCCGCCATGGAAAGCCTGAGGGACCAGAAATACGAGGCGGTGAAGAAGCGCCTCGTCCTCGACCTCAACACCCTCGGCATCCGGATGGACAATTACGAGGGCATGGCGCTCGGTCCGACGCTGCCTGACGGGCGGCGGCTGATGGTTCTCTGCGTCGACAACAACTTCAATCGCGAGGAGAAGACGACCATCGCCGCCTTCTCGCTCGACACGAAGGCGCTGCTCGCGGACGAGCAGGATTGAACCTCGGGCGCTCGGCCGCCGCCGCACCGGTTGACCGGCGCGGGTGCATTGTCTATGGGTCGGCGCCTGCACGTCCTTCTGCGCTGAAAGGCCGCCGCGCGCTTGCGTGCGCGAAGCCATGCCTGACATGACGGGCGTCGGCCCTCTCCCGGCCGGCCGATGCCGAGGCGTGCGCGCGAACCGGAAGGACGATGATGACGACGACAGCTCCATGGACGACAGAGAAACCGACGGCACTTCTCGTGCTCGCCGACGGCACCGTGATCGAAGGCAAGGGGCTCGGCGCGACCGGCGCGGTGCAGGCCGAAGTCGTCTTCAACACGGCGCTGACCGGCTACGAGGAAATTCTGACTGATCCGTCCTATCTCGGCCAGATCGTCACCTTCACCTTCCCGCACATCGGCAATGTCGGCGCCAATGGCGAGGACATCGAAGACCTGACGCCGGCCGCCCGAAAGACCGCCGTCGGCGCGATCTTCAAGGCCGACATCACCGAGCCATCGAACTACCGCGCCGCCGAGCATCTCGATCACTGGCTGAAGTCCCGCGGCATCGTCGCGCTCTCCGGCATCGACACCCGCGCACTGACCGCCTGGATCCGCGCGAACGGCGCGCCGAACGCCGTCATCGCCCATAACCCGTCCGGCAACTTCGACGTGGCAGCGCTGAAGGCGCAGGCGAAGGCCTGGCATGGGCTGGAGAACCTCGACCTCGCGAAGGACGCCTCCTCGGGCCAGTCCTCGCACTGGCACGAAGGCCCGTGGGTCTGGAAGGACGGCTTTTCCGACAGGAATGGCGATGACGGGCTGCACATCGTCGCGCTCGACTACGGCGTCAAGCGCAACATCCTGCGTCTCTTCAACGGCCTCGGCTGCAAGGTAACGGTGATGCCGGCGACGACGGATGCCGATACGGTGCTCGCCCAGAAGCCGGACGGTATCTTCCTCTCCAATGGTCCGGGCGATCCGGCGGCGACCGGCACCTACGCGGTCCCGACGCTCCAGACGCTGATGAAAAGCGACGTGCCCATCTTCGGCATCTGCCTCGGACACCAACTGCTGGCACTGGCGCTCGGCGGCAAGACCGTGAAGATGCACCAGGGCCACCACGGCGCCAACCATCCGGTCAAGGACCACACGACCGGCAAGGTCGAGATCGTCTCGATGAACCATGGCTTCGCGGTCGATGGGGCGTCGCTCCCGGAGGACGTCGAGGAGACGCACGTCTCGCTCTTCGACGGCTCGAACTGCGGCCTACGGGTCGTCGGCAAGCCGATCTTCTCGGTCCAGCACCACCCGGAAGCCTCCCCCGGCCCACAGGACAGCCACTACCTCTTCCGCCGCTTCATCAACTTGGTGCGCGAGAAGAAGGGCGAGCCGGCCCTGGCGGAGCGGTAGGGTCGTCTTGATCCGGTAGCGCGCTGGCCGCATATGTAGAAACATATCTTCCTGTCTTCGATCACAATTTGGAGGCGGAGCACGGCGTTCTCCTGATGGAGCGCCGGGACGTTGCGCAAGGCGCTCTCCTACGGCGATGGCTGGACAACCATGTCCTGACGGCCTTCGAAGGCCGCATCCTGCCCATCGACGCTGACGTTGCGCGTTGCTGCGCAAGGCTCAGCGTTCCCGATGCTCGCAGCGAGCGCGACGCCCTTATCGCCGCCACCGCCCTCGTTCATGGCCTGACCGTCGCCACGCGAAACACCCAGGACTTCGCGGGCACAGGCGTCTCGCTGTTCGATCCCTGGCGCGACGCAGGCGCTGATCACACCAGCCCATAAACCTCGCGCCTGTAGAAGCGCCAGTTGGCAAGGACAGCGGCGCAGACGAGGCCGCAGGCCAAGCCTGCCCAGACGCCGACGCCACCGATGCCTGCGACGAAGCCGAAGAGATAGGCGGCCGGCAGGCCGACGATCCAGTACGAGAAGAGCGCGAGCAGCATCGGCACGCGCGTGTCGCGCAGGCCTCGAAGCAGGCCGGCGCCGAGCGCCTGCAGGCAGTCGGCGAGCTGAAAGGCGGCGGCGACCGCAAGCAGCGGCACGGCGACCACCACCACCTGTTCCGAGAGCGGATTGGAATCGTCGAGGAACAGCCGGATCAGCGTCTCCGGCATCAGCCAGAACAGGATCGCCCCGGTGATCGAGACGCCGAGGCCGATCGCCATGACCGCCTTGGCCGCCCGCGCCAGCCCGTCGACATCGCCGCGGCCATGCGCCTGGCCGACGCGCACGGTTGCCGCCTGCGACAGCCCGAGCGGCACCATGAAAGCAATCGAGGCGAGCTGCAGCGCGATCCCATGGGCAGCAAGCGGAACGGTGCCGAGCCAGCCCATCATCAGCGACGCCGTCATGAACAGGCCGACCTCCGCGATGATCGTCATCGAGATCGGAAAGCCGAGGCGCACCACTTGGAAGAACGCTTCCCAGTCCGGGCGCCAGAGCCGCGTGAAGAGATGATAGCGGCGATAGGCTCCGCCGCGCGCGGCGACGAAGGCGAGCAGCAGGCAGATGAGGGCATTGGTGCCGAGCGCGCCGACTGCCGCGCCCTCGATGCCGAGGGCCGGGGCGCCGAAATGGCCGAAGATGAAGGAATAGCCGAGCAGGATGTTGAGGAGCGTGCCGGAAAGCGTCGACCAGAGGATGATCTGCGCCCGGCCGATCGCGGTGAAGAAGGCGCGGAAGCCCATGATGAGCAGCGCCGGGAAAATCGCCCATTCGGCAATGCGCATATAGGCGCCGGCGCGCTCTGCGACCTCCGGCTTCTGCCCCAGCGCGGTCAGGATCGCCCGCGTGAAATGGAGCGGCACGACCGTCGCGAGGCCGTAAAGGACCACCACCCAGAGCCCCATCCGCACCGACCGCCGGACGGCCGTCTCGTCGCCGCGCCCGTAGGCATGCGCCGCCATCGGCATCACCGCATTCGTGAAGCCGGAGCCGAAGATATAGAAGAAGAAGAACATCTGCGTGCCGAGCACGCCGGCGGCAAGGTCCGTCGCGCTCAGCCGCCCGAGCAGAACGACGTCGGTCGTGTTGATCGCCATCTGCGCCAGCTGAGCCCCGACGAGCGGCAGGCCGAGCGCGATGGTCGCGGCGAAGTGACCGGCCCAGGACTGGCCGGGCCGGAAAGAGCGCGCGTTATGGAGTGCCGGGGCGGCCATTCACCTTCTCCGAGCCGGCACCCGCTCGCGCCGGAGAGAGGCTTATCGTCGCATTCGCGGCCGGGCGCAACCCGAAGGCGCGAAGGTCCCGAATCCGCGTCAGATGGTCGTGTTGAACGTGTTGCAGGATTCAAGCCGGCCGCTGTCGAAGCCGCGGCGGAACCAGCTCTGGCGCTGCGCCGACGTGCCGTGGGTGAAGCTGTCGGGCACGACGTAGCCCTGGCCCTGCTTCTGCAGCCGGTCGTCGCCGATCTGCGCTGCCGCATTCAGCGCCTCATCGAGATCGCCCGCGTCGAGCAGGCCCTTCTGCTGCGTGTAATGGCCCCAGATCCCGGCGAAGCAATCCGCCTGCAGTTCGATGCGCACGGAGAGCCGGTTCGCGTCCGCTTCGCTCGCCGACCGGCGCATGGCGTCGAACTTCGGCAGGATGCCCGTGATGTTCTGGACGTGGTGGCCGACCTCGTGGGCAAGGACGTAGGCTTGCGCGAAATCGCCGCCGGCGCCGAGCCGGCGGGCCAGCGCGTCGTAGAACGAAAGGTCGAGATAGACCTTGCGGTCGACCGGGCAGTAGAACGGGCCCGTCGCCGCCTGCGCCTGACCGCAGCCCGACCGCGTCGCGCCGCTGAAAAGGACGAGCTTCGGCGGGTCGTAGGTCACGCCCTTCGACTGCAGGATGCCGCTCCAGGTATCCTCGGTCTCGGCGAGCACGGTCGCGACGAACTGCTTC
>JBQCEN010000207.1:0-5628 GCA_051960215.1 Pararhizobium sp. | reverse complement strand
AGCGGCCAGACTGCAGGCCGGTCAGGATCTGGACGAACTGGACCTTCTGAAAGTCGGCCTTGAGCCCCATTCTGGCCGCGAGAGCGCGTCCCAGTTCCACTTCCCAGCCGACGAGCTTGTTCTCGTCGCTGAAGTAGGCGTTTGGCGGATGAGTGGCCGAGACGGCAACAGTGAGCGAGCCCTTGGCCTTGTAGTTGTCGGGCACCTGCGCCTCGACCGCCGGATTGGGCGAACCGGGCGCGATTGTCGTCTTCGGACCCGATTCCGAGGCCGCAAAGGCGCTCGCGCTTAAAGCAGCAACGAAAGCGGCTGCCGCCGTGACGGCAAACAACCGCTGCTGGTGAAGTAACTTCATAATCTCACTCCCTCGATCACAGGACTGCCGGTTCCGGAGAGCCGTCTCCTGCTTCCTCCAATTTGCCGCGGCGAACGCCACGGACATGCCAAGCTCAGCAGCCATAGAGACGACGCGCGTTCGGCTGGCTGGCTCCAGCACGGCCAATGTCCTTGCTGAACGTGCCGGCCTCGACGACTGGGTCGTTCGACAAAGCCTTCCTCTCCCGGCTCGATTCCCGCCCGGATCGGACGAGGACCCAGCCCATTCGACGCTATTGGGCGGCCCCCTTTAAGTCAATAGGTCAAACCATTATCCTATACGCTTCCGAACGATAAAGTCACGCGCCGTCGGCAGCCGGGATTTCCGCCAGGCATGGCGTGGCCGAGGTTTCGCCGGCGATGATCAGGTCGGAGTGCATGTCCGACGGGAGCGGGATGTGATGGGCGTTCAGCGTCATCGAGACCATTGTGTAGTAGCCAATGATTGCCGTCAGCTCGACCACCCCGCGCTCACGCCAGCGCTCGTGAAGCGCCGCGTAGGTGCAACTCGACACTTCCCCGTAAAGCTGCAGTTCGCGCGAGAAAGCATAGACTTCAGCGTCCTGGGGGTCGCCGAACTTCGGAACCTCGCCGGCATTGATCGCGGAGAGCACCGTTTCGGGCAGCCCAGCCTTCCTGGCCGCTTCCGCATGGACGGTCCACTCCAGCGGGCTGTTCCAGCGCCGGGCCGTGACGACGATCGCGAGTTCGCTCAGGCGCGCTGGAAGAGTCGTGCGATAACGCAAAATCTCGCCCAGCTGCTGCCAGCGGCTCGCAAGTTCCGGATTGTGAAGCGCCGCCCTGAGGGGACCGATGACGGCGCCTCTCGGCCCGTCGACGATCGCATCGAAGACCTTGCGCTGTTCAGGCGACATGGTTCCGGGTTCGGGCAGCGGAATACGGGGAGCGTTCACATTTCTATCCTCGTTTGCGTATGCGGGCCATGGCTGCTCCCGTCACTCGACTTCGACGCCCTGATCGGACGGATCGAGTCCCAGCTCACGCAGAACCTGCTCGGTATGTTCGCCAAGCAGCGGCGGCGCCTTGTCGAAGGCGAGCGGCGCATTCCTGAACCGCATTGGGCTGGCGACTTGAGGCACTTCACCCGCGAGCGGATGCTTCAGGCGGCGCAGCATCTGCCGATGTCTGACCTGTTCGTCTTCGAAGACCATGGGGATCGAATTGATCGGCCCGCAAGGGACCGACTGCGCATGAAAGGCCTCCAGCCAATGCGCGAGGTCGCGTTCGGCAAGGATGGCGCCGATCATCGGGTGCAGCGTATCGAGATTGCGCACGCGCTCGACGTTGGTCGCGTAGCGGGAATCGCCGGCGATTTCCGGCCGTCCGATCGCTTGCGAGAAGCGCCGGAACTGCTCGTCATTGCCGACCGCCAGCACAATATGGCCGTCACGGACGCGAAAGACATCCTGCGGCTGGATGTTGGGATGCTTGTTGCCGCGGCGGATCGGTGTCTTGCCCGAGACGAGGAAGTTCATCGCTTGGTTGGCGAGCATCGAGGTCGCGACGTCGAGCATCGCGATGTCGATGTGCTCGCCCTCCCCCGTCTCGGCCCGGCGCGCCAGAGCCGCAAGGACGGCCACGCTCGAGTACATGCCTGTCATGATGTCGACGATCGGCACGCCGACCTTCTGTGGTCCGCCGCCCGGCGCATCGTCACGCTCGCCTGTGACACTCATCAGGCCACTCATCGCCTGGATCATAAAGTCGTAGGCGACCTGCTGGCTCTTCGGCCCGTCCATGCCGAAGCCGGTGATCGAGCAATAGATGAGGCGCGCGTTGATGGCACTGAGATCGTCATAGCCGAGCCCGTAGCGGGAAAGCGTCCCGACCTTGAAGTTTTCGAGAAGGATGTCGGAGCGGGCGGCAAGCGCGCGTACCACCTGCTGATCCTCCGGCTTCGTCAGATCGAGCTCGATGGAGCGCTTGCCGCGGTTGACGGAGAGGTAGTAGCCGGCTTCGCTGGTATTGGCCCCGTTGGCATCCTTGAGGAACGGCGGCCCCCATCCCCGGGTGTCATCACCGACTCCCTTGCGTTCCACCTTGACGACGTCGGCTCCGAGATCGGCGAGGATCTGCGCCGACCACGGGCCAGCCATGATCCGGCTGAGATCGAGCACGCGAACGTGAGAGAGGGGACCGGGCATCACCTGACCATCGAAAACGTGAAGGGGGATCGCGAATCGTCCTGGCCGCCGGAGGATGGGGCGGAATCGTCGGGTATGGTGGTCGCGGCGATGGATGGACGCCGTTCAATTGCGCGAAACCAGGATGCAAGCCCCGGATGGGTGACCTGCCATCCGCTGCCGGCGAAGCGGAACTCCATCTGGCCGAGCGCGCAGACAATGGCGATCTGGCCGATGCCGAACGGGATGCGCGCGAGCGTTTCCGACTGCCGCTCGAGTTCGGCGAACGCGGCGCGAATTTTCGTCTCGAACGCCGCCAGATGCACATCATACGGACCGGACGGCCGCGTGCGTTCGTTACGCCACAGAAGCAGGATGTCGGTCATCCCGTCGGCAAGCGCGACCCAGCACAACTGGCGGAAACGCAGCTTTGGCTCAGCAGGAAAAAGCTTTGGCCCCTTGTGCAGTCCGTCAAGATACTCGGCGATCACCCGTGAATCATAGAGGCTCGTCCCGTCATCGAGCACGAGCGTCGGAATCTTGCCAAGGGGATTATCCTTCAGCACCGCCTCGTTCGGCGGCGCAGAGAAGGCGACGACGGAACGCACGCACTCCACCCGATCCGTCAGTCCCGTCTCGTTCAGCACGATCATGACCTTGCGCACGAAGGGCGATCGCGGCGACCAATGCAATTTCACGGATGATCTCTCGTCGGACGTTTCGAAGACAGGGCGGTGAGCACCGCCTCCGACCATGAAGCTATCAACCGCAATGGCATAAGTCAATAATCCGTATGATTAGCTTAATCAGGTAGCTCGCCGGCGAGGAAGGTCTCGAAGACGCGGTTGAACGCCCCTGCCTGCTCGACATTGGGAATGTGGCCGGCGCCTGGAATCTCCACCATGCGCGCTCCGGCGATCATCCGGCTCATTTGCCGCATCGTCTCTGGCATGGCGCCATCGCGGGCGCCGGCGATCAGCAGAGCAGGCACCTCGATCTTCGGCAGGATTTCCCCATAGGCATAGTCCTGCAGGGCACAGGCGCCGCCGACATAGCCTTCGAGCGGCGTCGCCGCGATCATCCGGCGCATTCCTTCCGCCTTGCCGGAGCCGACAAAATCCGTATCGAACCAGCGGTCGACGGTGGCATCCGCGACCGCCTCCATCCCGGCCTCTCTGGCGAAGGCGATCCGCTCCTGCCACGATTTGGCGCCGTTTGCAGCCGTTTGCGCCTGGCCGTCGCAAAGCACCAGCCGCTCGATCCGCTCGGGGCTGTCGGCAATGAGTTGCAGCGCCGTCGGCACCCCCATGGACAGGCCTACAAAGGTGCAGCGTTCGATCGCGAAACGATCGAGAAGCGCTTTCGCGTCGGCCCCGAGATCGATAAGGCCGTAGGACGCGGCCGGCACTTCCGTCCCGCCATGGCCGCGCTGGTCGTATCGGAGGATACGGAAGCGATCGGCCAGAACCTCGACCTGCGCGTCCCAGACCGTCAGGTTTGTTGCAAGGGAATTGCTGAAGACCAGCCAGGGCGCCGCCGCATCCTGTCCGTCGACCCGGCAGGAAAATTCCAGTCCATTCAGCGTGACGCTCATCATCGCCGACTCCCTTCGACAAATTACATTGGTTCGGCGGCGGTATCAGCGCAGCTTGATCTCGAAGCGCACCACGTCGCCGCGATAGATGCCGTCCGCGACGAGCACGGCGACGCCGTCGCGGTCGACGGCGCGCCGGTGAACGAAGGCAACCGGCGCGTTCAGCGGCATGGAAAGAGAGGCCGCCGTTTCCACGTCCGCCGTGCCGATCGTCAGCGTCTGCTGGGCGTCGGCGATCTCGACGCCCTCGACGTCGTGGATCAGCTGCAGCGCGGTCTTCGACGCGAAATCTTCCGGATTGATGCGGGCGCGCAGACGTTCGTCGATATAGACATCGGTCAGGAGGAACGGCACACCGTTGCGCCAATGACGCCTGTGGAGATGGCAATAGGAGGGCGCCAGCGTGCCGGCCGGATAGGCGATGTGCTCGAGTTTGACGGCCTGCTCTTCAGACAGCACCTCGATCGTCGCGGCAAGACTCGGACGCAAAAGCCCCGACCAATCGGTCGCGACGGCGCACCACAACTCCTCCTGAGGCCGACGGCGCACGAACGTTCCCTTGGCCCGGTAGCGCTCGATGAGCTGTTCCTGCTCCAATATATCGAGTGCCTGACGGATGGTGGCGCGGGCGACGCCGCATTCGGCCGCCAGCTCCTCGACCGTTGGAATCTGGCTCCCGAGCGGCCAATGGCCCGACTCGATCCGACGGCGGAAGAGCGTCGCGAGCTGGATATATCGCGAAATGGCGCTGCGGCTGAAATCGACCGCCTTCTTCTGCTCCTGGATTTCCATCCGCTCCCTCTTGCTCGTCCTGGTTCAGTCTATCGGCATTTGTGGCACAGCGGGAAGCCCGGCCGCGGGCGCCGAAGGGAACATCGCGGCACCGGTCCGCCCCGCTGCGCCAGACACCTTTCCAGTAAGCGGGCGCATGGAACTGGCCGCTGCTATCGGCCGCGGAACACCGGCTGCCGCTTCTCCGCCACGGCTCGGGCGGCCTCGCGGGCGTCTTCCGTCGCCATCAGGCGGGTGCTGTAGGTCTGCTCGCGGGCATAGCCTTCCTCGACCGGCATGAACTCAATCTCGTTCAGCGCCTGCTTCCCGAGGCGAAGGCCAAGCGGCGCCTTTGCCGCAATCACGCCGGCCATCCGCTCTGCCGCTTCGCGGAGCCCGGACGCCGGCACCACCTCCTCGACAAACCCGATGCGATAGGCTTCCGCGGCATCGATCGGCCGGGCGGTGAAGAACATGCGGCGCAGGATGCCCTGCGGAATCAGCCGCCCGACGTGTGCGCCGCCGCCGCAGCGGCCGACATTGATTTCGGGCAGGCCGAAATTGGCGTTCTCGGCGGCGCTGCGGAACTCGCAGCAGGCGGCGAGAACGCAGCCGGCCCCGAGCGCTGGTCCGTTGACGGCGGCGATCACCGGAACGGCCGCGTTGCGGACAGCACTGAAGGTGCGGCGGACGACGGCCGCGCGCTTCGGATCTTCCTCGACGGTGGCGGCGATGAATTCCTTC
>JBQCEN010000206.1:0-29963 GCA_051960215.1 Pararhizobium sp. | reverse complement strand
GGACGGCCCTGTCCCGACCATGCCGGCGCCTCGTTTTCGTGATGGATCAACAGATCCTGGGGACAAGCCCCAGGATGACGTCGGAGTACGAGGCCGGCGCTCAGGATTCGGCGTCTTCCGCCGTCTCGCCTTTTTCCGAATCGGCCTGCAGCACGATGACCTTGGAGTAGCGGCTCGGCGTCACGCGGTTGTAGAGGTCGATGACGTCCTGGTTCATCATCCGGATGCAGCCCGACGACATGGCGTGTCCGATCGACTTCCACTCCGGCGTGCCGTGCAGGCGATAGAGCGTGTCCTTGCCCTCGGGCGTGAAGAGGTACATGGCGCGGGCGCCGAGCGGGTTCTTGAGGCCGCCGGGCATGCCGTTGTCGCCGCCGTATTTGCGCAGGCTCGGCGTGCGCGCCACCATCTCCTTCGGCGGCGTCCACTTCGGCCAGGGCTGCTTCCAGGCGACATAGGCCTCGCCTTCCCAGGCAAAGCCCTGCTTGCCGACGCCGATGCCGTAGCGCATCGCCTTGCCGCCGGGCTCCACGTAGTAGAGGAAGCGGTGCGGCGTATCGACGATGATCGTGCCCGGGCGCTCCTTCGTCGGATAGCGCACTTCCTGGCGCCAGTATTTCTGGTCGACCTTCTCGATCGGCACGGCGGGAATCGTGAAGTCGCCGTCCTTCAGTTCGGCGTAGTCGGCGGCATCCGGACCTTTCAGTTGCGGCGCCACCACGCTGTCGCCGAAGGTCGTGCATCCCGTCAGGAAAAGAAATGCGGCCATGCCGCATGCGGCCAGCGCAACACGCATCGTCATCGAGGTCTCTGTCATACCTGCAAAAGGGGAAGATCGGCGCCCGGGAAGACGCCGCGAGGCGCATGTTCGCCATTTGCGGTCGCCTGGCAAGCGAGCCCGCCTGCGCCTTCGCGCAATATTTGCGCGCATGACTTTTATGCAACAAGGCGCGCCGGCGCCTCCGGCGGATCATTGCCCACGGCAGTGATCACGAGGGTGCTGTCGGCTTTCGACTTGATTTCACTTGCTTTCGGAAGTCCCGTAGAATCGCGCGCTTGACAAGCGATGGCGGCGGAAAGATTGTCACCGAGCCATAAGAAAAATGAAAACCGGCTGTCACATGCCGCCTCTAGAGCGGGCACGCGACATCCACTCCGGCAAAGGAAACGCGACATGATCAAGGGCATCCTCGCAGCATCGGTTCTGCTTGCGACGACGGCGACCGCCGCATCCGCCGCCACCGAAATCACCTGGTGGCACGCGATGGGCGGCAAGAATGGCGAGAAGATCAACGAGATCGCCAAGAAGTTCAACGAATCGCAGTCCGAATACCACCTGACGGCCGTCTACAAGGGCACCTATTCGGAAACGATGACGGCGGCGATCGCCGCCTTCCGCGCCCATCAGCAGCCCGACATCGTCCAGGTGTTCGAGGTCGGTACGGCGACGATGATGGCCGCCAAGGGCGCCGTCTATCCCGTCTACCAGCTCATGAAGGATGCGAGCGAGCCCTTCGATCCGAAGAACTACCTCGCAGCCGTCACCGGCTACTACACCGATACCGACGGCAACCTGCTGTCGATGCCCTTCAATTCGTCGACGCCGATCCTCTATTACAACAAGGACGTCTTCAAGAAGGCCGGCCTCGACCCGGACACGCCGCCGAAGACCTGGAAGGACGTCGTCGACTTCTCGAAGAAGATCCTGGATTCGGGCGCGGCCAAATGCGGCTTCACGACCGGCTGGCAGTCCTGGGTCCAGCTCGAGAACTTCTCGGCCTGGCACAACGTGCCCTTCGGCACGGAAGAGAACGGCTTCGGCGGGCTGGACACCAAGTTCGTCTTCAACGGCGATCTTCAGAAGCGCCATATCGGCGACATGGCGAAGTGGGCGAAGAGCGGCATCTTCAAGTATGGCGGCCGCGAATCGGATTCCAAGCCGCTCTTTTATTCCGGCGAGTGCGCCATGGACATGGATTCCTCGGCGAGCCGCGCCGACATCATGGCCAACACCAAGGCGAAGGTCGGCTTCGGCGAGCTGCCCTATTACGCCGACGTGAAGGGCGCGCCGCAGAACTCGATCATCGGCGGCGCGACGCTGTGGGTCCTCAAGGGGCACTCCGACGACGAGTACAAGGGCGTCGCGAAGTTCTTCACCTTCCTCTCCTCGCCCGAGGTGCAGGCCGACTGGCACGAGTTCTCCGGCTATCTGCCGATCACCCACGCCGCCTCCGAGCTCGCCAAGAAGCAGGGCTACTACGAGAAGAACCCGGGCGCCGAAGTCGCCATCAAGCAGATGACGAACAAGCCGCCCACGAAGAACTCCAAGGGCATCCGCTTCGGCAACTACGCCCAGGTCCGCGACATCATCAACGGCGAGCTCGAACAGGTTTGGGCCGGCAAGAAGACGGCCTCCGAGGCACTCGACGAATCGGTGAGGCGCGGCAACGTCATCCTGCGCAAGTTCCAGGCCGCGAACGAGTAACGCTTGAGCGACGGCGGCCGGGGCTCACACCCCGGCCGCCTCTCCGGGCGGGCGGACCTTCATGCAGGCAAAACGCGTTACCTTCCGCGGCCGATGGCTGGCTTATCTGCTCGTGGCGCCGCAGCTCGTCGTCACGGCGATCTTCTTTCTCTGGCCGGCGGGCGAGGCGCTCTATCAGTCGGTGCTGCAGGAGGACGCCTTCGGGCTTTCGACGCAGTTCGTCGGGCTCGCGAACTTCAAGGCGCTGTTCAACGACCCGTCCTATCTGAACTCCTTCGGCGTCACCATCGAGTTCTCCGTCGCGACCACCGTCATCGCCATGGGGCTTTCGCTGCTCTTCGCGGCGATGGCGGATTACGTGATACGCGGCGCCGGCGGCTACAAGACGCTGCTGATCATGCCCTATGCCGTGGCGCCTGCGATCGCCGGCGTCCTCTGGTGGTTCCTGTTCAATCCGTCGATCGGCGTCCTTGCCTATGCGCTGCACCAGATGGGCTATCCGTGGGACCACCTCGTCAACGGCGGCCAGGCCATGACGCTGATCGTCATCGCCGCCGCCTGGAAGCAGATCTCCTATAATTTCATCTTCTTCCTCGCCGGCATGCAGGCGATCCCGCGCTCTCTGATCGAGGCCGCGGCGATCGACGGCTCCGGTCCGGTCAAGCGCTTTCGCACGATCATCTTCCCGCTGCTCGCGCCGACGAGCTTCTTCCTGCTCGTCGTCAACATCGTCTATGCCTTCTTCGAGACCTTCTCCGTCGTCCACGCGACGACCGAGGGCGGGCCGGGAGAGGCGACCGAAATCCTCGTCTACAAGGTCTGGCACGACGCCTTCATCTCGCTCGACCTCGGCGGCTCGGCGGCGCAGTCGGTCGTGCTGATGGCGATCGTCGTGGCGCTGACCGTCGTCCAGTTCCGCTTCATCGAACGGCGCGTGGAGTATTGAGCCATGGTCGAGAACCGCCCGGTCTTCACCTTCTTCGCGCACCTGGTGCTGATCGTCGGCGTCGTGCTCGTCGTCTTCCCGATCTACGTCGCCTTCGTCGCCTCGACCCAGGACGGTTCGAGCTTCCTGTCGGGCGTCGTGCCGCTCCTGCCGGCGGGGCACCTCGTGAGGAACTACCACACGATCCTGTTTTCAGGTTTCGCCTCGGTTCCGGTCTGGCGCATGCTGGTCAACAGCTTCATCATGGCGCTGGGCATCACGGTCGGGAAGATCGCGATCTCGATCATCTCGGCCTTCGCGATCGTCTATTTCCGCTTTCCCTTCCGCACGCTCGCCTTCTGGGTGATCTTCGTGACGCTGATGCTGCCGGTCGAGGTGCGCATCCTGCCGACCTATTCGGTCGCAGCCGGCCTCAACCTCCTGAACAGCTACAGCGGGCTCATCCTGCCGGTGATCGCGAGCGCCACGGCGACCTTCCTCTTCCGCCAGTTCTTCATGACGATCCCCGACGAGCTTGCCGAGGCGGCGATGCTGGACAAGGCGGGGCCGCTGCAGTTCTTCAAGGACATCGTGCTGCCGCTGTCGCGCACGAACATCGCGGCGCTCTTCGTCATCCTCTTCATCTACGGCTGGAACCAGTATCTCTGGCCGCTGATCATCACCACGAACCAGAACATGACGACGATCGTCGTCGGCATCCAGCAGATGGTCAACGACGCCGACCACGACCCGCAATGGCAGCTCGTCATGGGAACGGCAATCCTGGCGCTGCTTCCGCCGGTCGTTGTCGTCATCTTCTTCCAGCGCTGGTTCGTCAAAGGGCTGACCGAGCCAGAGAAATAAGGATTAGGGAACGGACATGGCGCGGGTTCAGATCGACGCGGTGCGCAAGACCTATGCCGGCGGCGTCGAGGCCGTCAAAGGCGTCAGCCTCGACATCGCCGACGGCGAACTCGTCGTCCTCGTCGGCCCGTCCGGCTGCGGAAAATCGACGCTGCTGCGGATGATCGCCGGGCTCGAGCAGATCTCGTCGGGCACGATCTCGATCGGCGACCGCGTCGTCAACGACGTCAATCCGGCCGACCGCGACATCGCGATGGTCTTCCAGAACTATGCGCTCTATCCGCACATGACGGTGCGCGAGAACCTCGCCTACGGCTTGAAGAACCGCGGTCAGAAGCGCGAAGAGATCGAGCGGCGGGTGGCGGAGGCGGCGCGCACGCTGCAGATCGCCGACTTCCTCGATCGCAAGCCGCGACAGCTCTCCGGCGGGCAGCGCCAGCGCGTCGCCATGGGCCGGGCGATCGTCCGCGATCCGGCGGCCTTCCTCTTCGACGAACCGTTGTCGAACCTCGACGCCAAGCTGCGCGTCCAGATGCGCGGCGAAATCCGCCAGCTCCAGCTCCGGCTGAAGACGACGTCGATCTACGTCACCCACGACCAGCTCGAGGCGATGACGCTCGCCGACCGGCTCGTGGTGCTGAACGGCGGCCGGATCGAGCAGGTCGGCCGGCCGCTCGAGGTCTATCGCACGCCGGCCTCGACCTTCGTCGCAAGCTTCATCGGCTCGCCGGCGATGAACCTCGTCGCTGCCGACGTCGAGGGCGCCGGCGTGCGCTTCGGCAACGGCCACGTCGCCCGTCCGGACGGGCTGGAGGACGCCGGCAAGGTCGTCCTCGGGGTGAGGCCGGAAGACATGACGCTCGCCACGAGCGCCGATGTGGCCGCCCTCACGCTCGCCGTCGACTATGTTGAGGAACTGGGCTCCGGCCGGCTCGTGCACGGCCGCTCGGACGGCCAGGCACTGACCGTCGCCGTCGATCCGGACACGCCGCTCGCCGAGACGATCCCCGTCGCGATCAACCCGAAGGGGCTGCACTTCTTCGACGTGGAGAGCGGGTGTCGCCTCTAAGCGTTTCCAGGAAAAGTGGGAACCGGTTTTCCGTCCGGAAACGCGGAAAGGATCGAGCGGCGGCGCGGCCGGCCGAAGCCGCATTCAGTCGTCGAGGGTGCCGGCCTTCGCCGCGGAGGAACGCTCGGAGCCGACGAGCTTGACGAGGTCGTCGCCGAGTGTCGTCACCCGGTGCGAGCGCCGCGTCAGGATCAGGCCGTCCTGCGGCGCGAAGACATCCGTCGCGCCACCCTCCTCGCCGGGCGCCGAGACGATGGTGACGAGCCGGTCGCCCTTCTTCACCGTATCGCCCGGCGCGACGTGATAGAGCAGGGCGCCGGCCGCCGGCGCGTGCATGAGCTCGATGTTCTCGATCGGCGCGGCGACGCCGTCCCACGGCGCGATCGGAGCCATGTCCGGGTCGTCGACGACGCCGCGGAGCACGAGGAAGCGGTAGAGCCCTTCGGCATCCTCCGCCGCGGTCTTCGCATCGACGTCGGCGCGCCCGCGCAGCTCGACCGTCGTGACCGCCTTCGTCGTCCAGTCGAAGGTGCGGTCGCCGATGTCTGCGATCTGGCGTGCCGCCGCCTCCTCGAAGGCCGCATCGGACGTCTCGTCCCAGACGATGACGCCGTCGCACTTCAGGCAGGCGGCGAGGTCGCGCATCAGCGGCCAGAGCGGCGCCGGGATGTAGAGATAGGACAGCGCCTCGTCGTCGCAGTGCAGGTCGAGCACGATGTCGTGGCCGTCGGCGAGTTCGAGGAGGCGGCTCTTCAGGCGCTTCTCGGCGGCGACCGGCGCGTCCGCCGCGATCCGCGCGACGCGGCCTTCGGCGTCCGGCAATGGGAAGTCGCGGTTGAAGTTGACGCGCGAGCCGAGCGAGAAGCGGCCGGCGTGCTCGTGGAAGAGGTATTGCGCGGCGCCGATCGGATTGGCCTTCGGAACGACGGTGACATCTCCGGCGAGCCGCCCCTCCGCCTCGGCCTTGGCAAGCATCGGGATCAGGTAGTGCAGCGCGGCGACGCCCGGCAGCTCGTTGGCATGGAGCGCCGCCTGCAGATAGGCCTTGGGCTTTTCCGCAGCGCGTCCGGCGAAGCGGAGCACGTCGAAGGCGTAGCTTGATCCGAGCGCATCGCCGCGCAGCGTTTCGACGGTCTTCTTCATGCCATTGTCCTTGCTCTTGTCGTGCGGAACGGCCGTTGCCGGCCCTGATGGAGAAAAGCCCGGCGGAAGCGGCCGGGCTTTTCGGTCTTCGGCGGATCGCCTGCTATTCGGCAGGCTTGGGCTTGCGCCGGAACAGGCTCGCGAGGTTGCCCCACAGCTCCACCTTCACCCCCTGGCGCTTCATGATGACGCTCTGCTGGATGACCGACAGCGTGTTGTTCCACGAATAGTAGATCACCAGCCCCGCCGGGAAATGCGCCAGCATGAAGGTGAAGACCACCGGCATCCAGGTGAACACCATCGCCTGCGTCTTGTCGGGCGGCGTCGGGTTCATGCGCATCTGCAGGAACATCGTGAAGCCCATGATGATCGGCCACACGCCGATCATCAGGCTCTCCGGCGGCGTAAAGGGCAGGAGGCCGAAGAGGTTGAAGACGCTCGTCGGGTCGGGCGCCGAGAGGTCGCGGATCCAGCCGTAGAACGGCGCGTGCCGCATCTCGATCGTCGTGTAGAGCACCTTGTAGAGCGCGAAGAAGACCGGGATCTGCAGGAGCATCGGCCAGCAGCCGGCGACCGGATTGATCTTCTCCTCCTTGTAGAGCTCCATCATGGCCTTCTGCTGGGCCATGCGGTCGTCGCCGTAGCGCTCCTTGAGTTCCTGCATCTTCGGCTGGATGCGCTTCATCTTCGCCATCGACGCGTAGGACTTGTTGGCGAGCGGGAAGAAGATCAGCTTGACGATGACCGTCGTCAGGATGATCGCGATGCCGAAGTTGCCGACGAGCTGATAGAAGAAGTCCATCAGGCTGAACATCGGCTTGGTGATGAAGTAGAACCAGCCCCAGTCGATCAGCAGGTCGAAATGCGGGATGTGCAGGTTGTCGCGATAGGCGTTGACGAGCGGCACGCGCTTCGCGCCGGCGAAGACGAGGTCCTTCACCGTCGCCGACTGGCCAGGCGCGATCGTCACCGGATCCGACTTGAAGTCGGCCTGGTAGCGCGGCCGTCCGTCCTTGAAATAGGCGAAGCGCGAGGTGAACTTCTGGTCGCCACGGGGGATCACCGCCGTCGCCCAGTACTTGTCCGCCATGCCGAGCCAGCCGCCCGTCGCCGCAGGCTCCGTGTCGATGCCGTCGTCCTCGATCGAGGAATACTTGACCTCCTTCAGCCCCGTCCCCTCGAAATAGCCGATCGGCCCTTCGTGGACGAGGTAGGAGGAGCGGTCCACGGGCTTGAAGAAGCGCGTGACGCGGCCATAGGGCGTCAGCGAGACCGGCTCGCCGCTCGCGTTCCGGATCGCGTCGGTGACGGTGAACATGTAGTGGTCGTCGACCGAGATCGTCCGGTCGAACGTGATCCCCTTGTCGTTCGTCCAGCTGAGCGTGACCGGCGTCGAGGGCGTCAGCTTCGAGCCCTTCGTCAGGCTCCACTGCGTGTCCGGCCCGGGCACGGTGCCGGTCTTCGCATCGCCGAGATAGCCGAGCTCGGCGAAATAGCCGATGTTGGTCGAGGAGGGACTGAGCAGCGTGATGCGCGGGCTCTTCTTGTCGACCGTCACGTGGTAGTCGTTGAGCTTCAGGTCGTCGAGGCGCGCCCCGGTGAGGTTGATCGAGCCGCTGACGGCCGGCGTCTCGATGGCCACGCGCTTCGAGCTGGCGATCGCGTCGGCGCGCGAAACGCCGGCTTCCTTGGCGCTGCTTTCGTTCGAGGCCGGCAGGCTCTGGTTGCTCGCCTGCGTCGTAGCCGCTCCGTCGGCGGGAGCGGCGGCCGGCTTCGGCGCTGTCGTCGTCTGCTCGTGTTGCGCCGCGGTCTTTTTGGATGCCTGTTCCTGGGCGATGCGCGGGCTGACGTAGAAATACTGCCAGGCCACGAGCACGAGCACCGAGAGCGCGATCGCGACGATGTAATTGCGGTTATTGTCCATCGTTTGTTC
This sequence comes from Pararhizobium sp., assembly GCA_051960215.1. Lineage (GTDB taxonomy): Bacteria > Pseudomonadota > Alphaproteobacteria > Rhizobiales > Rhizobiaceae > Pararhizobium_B. The sequence continues at coordinate 21,544 of JBQCEN010000206.1, read as the reverse complement.
CTGATGGGCGGCGCGTTCCGGTCCGGCCCCTATGCCGGCGCTCTGCCGGGATGTTCTCATCTGTCCGGCCGGTCTCGCTGGCGCCGCTGCGGTGGGGACCTTTCGTCCCGCGCCTGCCGCCGGGGCCGCTGTCGCGGCCTTCGATGCGGGCTTCCAACGCCGAGGTCAAGCGCGAAAACGACGCATTCAAGGCGTCGCGCCGGGCGACGATCACATAGTCATGGCCGGGCTTCATCGCAAACCCGCCGGCGAGCCGAACGGCCTCGCGCAGGCGCCGGCGCATGCGGTTCCGCTCGACCGCGTTGCCCTGCTTCTTCGTCACCGTATAGCCGACGCGCGGCGGGCCATCGCTGCCGCGCGCGTTCACTTCGAGGAGGAAGAACGGCCCCTTGCGGCGTTCGCCCTTGCGCACGGCAAGGAATTCCTCGCGCGTCCTGAGACGCCCGGGCAGACCCGAAGCCGACTTGGGGTGCGGGCGCCCGTCCGTCATCGGGCCGCGGCGATCAGGCCGAAAGGCGCTTGCGGCCGCGTGCGCGCCGGGCGGAGAGGACCTTGCGGCCACCCTTGGTGGCGAGGCGGGCACGGAAGCCGTGGCGCCGCTTGCGCACGAGCTTGGACGGTTGATAGGTACGCTTCGTCATTTATTTGAATACCGCGGGGTGCGGCCCTTCTTGATCTGTAAAGATACAGGAGCGTTTTCTCGGTCGGCGGCATGCGCCAGTCTTCGCCGGGCCGACGGCCCGAACGTGGGCGGCTTATAGTCGGGATGCCGGCCGAAAGTCAATCGAAGGCCGCCATTTCCGATCAGGCTTGCTTGGCTGCGGCCGGAGAGGCCATCACGCAGACGTCAGGCGCCGGGACGCGATCGTCATTGGCCTCGGGCCCTGCGGTAACCTAGATCTTGTTGCGTGAGCGCGGTGCAAGGACCAGGATGCGATGCAGACGACAGCGTGGCCGAACGGCCGCCCCGCCAGGCTGAGGCGATGACGGCTGCCGGAAGCGATCGCGGCGTGGCGCGGCGGCTGCTCGGCAAGGCTGCGTCGCAGAGTGTCGTCCTGCGCCTCCTGCCGGTGCTCGTCATCGCCGCCGGCCTCTCCGCCGGCTATGTTCTCGGCCTCGACCGCTATCTGTCGCTGCATGCGCTGATCGAGCAGCGGGCGGCGCTGAGCGCGCTGGTCACGGCTCATCGCTTTTCCGCGGCCCTGATTTTCCTTGCCGTCTACGCGGCGGCCGTCGCGCTTTCCTTTCCCGCCGCGACGATCATGACCATCGTCGGCGGGTTCCTCTTCGGTTGGCTGCTGGGCGGCGTGCTTGCCGTCGTGGCTGCGACCCTCGGCGCCGCCGCGATCTTCACGGCGGCGCGCTTTGCGCTCCGCAACGTGCTGAAGCGCCGCGCCGCGCCCTGGCTTGCGCGTCTCGCCGACGGCTTCGAGCGCAATGCCTTCGGCTATCTGCTGGCGCTGCGGCTGGCGCCGGTCGTGCCCGTCTTCGTCGTCAATCTCGCGCCCGCCTTCTTCGAGATCGGCCTTCGCAGCTACGTGGCCGCGACCTTCATCGGCATCCTGCCGGGCACCTTCGCCTATGCCTGGCTCGGCGCCGGCCTCGACAGCGCCATTGCTGCGGCCGCGGGCGCCGGCCGCGAGGCGACGCTTTCCGATCTCGTTACGCCGGAGATCACCGCCGCCTTCCTCGCGCTCGCCGCGATCGCGCTCTTCTCGGCGCTCTTCCGGACCTGGCGCGCCCGTCACGGCCGTTGAGCGCCGAGACATGCCGCCGTCGCAAGGAAATCTTGGGCTTTTGGCGCGATGGTGCGCCGGCCGCGGCAATGCCGCCGCATCCCGCAGCCGCAGCGAGAGACCCTGAATGAGCGAACGCCTGACCCCGGACATCTGCGTCATTGGAGCGGGATCGGCCGGCCTGACCGTCGCCGCCGCGGCGGCGGCCTTCCGCGTGCCGGTCGTGCTCGTCGAGCGCGGCCGGATGGGGGGCGACTGCCTCAATGTCGGCTGCGTGCCGTCGAAGGCGCTGATCGCCGCGGCTCGCCATGCCGACGCGATCGCCCGCGCGCCACTCTTCGGAATCGATGTCGGCGAGGCGGAGGTCGATTTCGCCCGCGTCCATGCCCATGTCCGCAGCGTCGTCGACTCGATCGCCCCGAACGATTCTGAGGAACGCTTCCGCGCCCTCGGCGTCAAGGTCGTCCGTGCCGACGCGGCCTTCACCGATGCCCGCACCGTTCGCGCCGGCGATGTCGAGATCCGCGCCCGCCGCTTCGTCATCGCGACCGGCTCCAGGCCCGCCGTCCCGGATATCCCGGGGCTTTCGGACGTGCCGTACCTGACCAACGAGACGCTTTTCGACGAGACGCGCCTGCCGGACCGCCTGATCGTCATCGGCGGCGGGCCGATCGGGCTGGAGATGGCGCAGGCCTACCGCCGTCTCGGCGCCGAGGTCACCGTCATCGAGGCGGCCCGGGCGTTGTCGCGGGAGGATCCCGAGCTTGCATCCGTCGTCGTCCGCCGGCTGCAGGCGGAAGGCGTGACGCTGCTCGAGGAGACGGCGGTCGAGCGGGTCGAGAAATCCGAGGAGGGCCGCGTCCGGGTTTATTGGCGCAAGGGTGCGGAGGCCGGGGCCGCCGAGGGGCAGTCCCTCCTCGTCGCGACGGGCCGCGCCGCCGGCATCGACGGCCTTGGTCTCGATGCGGCGGGCATCCGCCACGACCATCGCGGCATCCTCGTCCGCGCCAACCTGAAGACCAGCAACCAGCGCGTCTATGCGATCGGCGACGTCGTTTCCGGCAGCCCGCAGTTCACCCACGTCGCCGGCTACCAGGCCGGCCTCGTCGTCCAGCAGATCCTCTTCCGCGCGCCGGCGCGCGAGAAGCGGGCCATCCTCCCGCGCGTCACCTTCACCGATCCCGAGCTTGCCCATGTCGGGCTCGACGAGGCGGCGGCCCGTAAACGCCATCGCGCGATCCGCGTCCTGCGCTGGCCCTTCTCCGAGAACGACCGCGCACAGGCAGAGCGGACGACCGAGGGCCTGATCAAGGTCGTCACCGACCGCAAGGGCCGTATCCTCGGCACCGCGATCGCCGGCGCCGGCGCCGGCGAGATGATCGGCCTCTGGGCGCTCGCCGTCGCCCGCAGTCTGACTGTCGCCGACATCCGGGCCTATGTCGCGCCGTACCCGACTCTCGGCGAGATTGGAAAGCGGGCGGCGCTCGCATATTATAATCCGCTGACGCGCAAGCCCATCATCAGAAGGACGGTCCGTTTCCTGAGGCGCTTCGGCTGACGGCGCGCGCAGCCGCCACGGGGCGTTCGACGATGCCGGTGATTGGGACAGAGGCGAAGGACGCGGCCGGCTTGAAGGGACGCCCGGCCCGCAGCCTGTCGCGCAAGCTGCTCTTGCTGACGATCCTCTTCGTCATGATCGCCGAGGTGCTGATCTTCGTGCCGTCGGTCGCCTATATGCGGCTGCGCTGGCTGCAGGACCAGTTGAACAAGGCGGCCGGCACCAGCGTCATCATCGACGGCGTCCCCGGCCTCGTCCTGCCGAAGGCGGTGCAGGCGGATGCGCTGATGGCGACCGGCACGAAGGCGATCGCGCTGCGCAAGGACGGCGCGACGCGGCTGATCGCCACCGACGGCGACATGCCGGGGCCGGTCACGCATCAATACGACCTTTCCGAGGTCAGGCCGGTCCGCGCGATCGTCGACGCCTTCGACACGCTGTTCTTCGGCGGCGACCGGCTGATCCGCGTCTATGGACCGGTTGGCCGCAGCCGCATGGTCATCGACATGGTGCTTCAGGAGGCGCCGCTTCGTCGCGCCATGCTGATCTATGCGAGCAACGTTCTGGCGCTGTCGCTGATCATCTCGCTGATCACCGCGAGCCTCGTCTTCTTCTCCATCAACCGCATGATGATCCGGCCGATCCGGCGCATGACGAACGGCATGCTGGCTTTTTCGGCGGCGCCGGAGGACCCGACGCGCATCATCACACCGCGTCCGGGCGACGACGAGATCGCGCTCGCCGAGCAGCATCTCGCCGCGATGGAGCGCGAGATCCATGGCATGCTGAAGCAGCAGAAGAACCTTGCCGACCTCGGCCTCGCCGTCTCCAAGATCAACCACGACATGCGCAACATCCTCGCCTCCGCGCAGCTGATGTCCGACCGCCTGTCGATGGTCGACGACCCGCTGGTCAAGCGGCTCGCGCCGAAGCTGTTGCGCACGATCGACCGCGCGGTCGGCTATACCCGCGAGGTGATGTCCTACGGCCGCGCCCGGGAGGCGGAGCCGAAGCGGCGTTATCTGAAGCTTGCCGCCCTCGTCGAGGACGTGCAGGACCTGCTCTTCGCCGATGGCGGAGACGGCATCGTCTTCATCGTCGACGTCCCGGCCGATCTGGAAGTCGAAGCCGACAGCGAGCAGCTCTTCCGCGTCATCCACAACCTCGCCCGCAACGCCATGCAGGCGATGCGCGCCGACGATCCGAGCGACCCGTCGCTGATCCGCCGCGTCACGGTTTCCGCCGCGCGCCGCGGCGCGGTCGTCACGATCACCGTCGCCGACACCGGCCCGGGCATGCCCGAGAAGGCGCGCGCCAACCTCTTCGCCCCCTTCCGCGGCTCCGCCCGCTCCGGCGGCACCGGCCTCGGGCTTGCCATCGCCCGCGAGCTCGTCGTCGCCCACGGCGGCATGATCGAGCTCGTCGACGAGCCCGGCCCCGGCACCGTCTTCCGCATCACGCTGCCCGACCAGCCGGTCGACCTGACGAAGTTTCGCAGCACCGCCTGAGGGCCGCCGCACCGGCTCCGCCTGGGGCCCGACGGCCCGCCACTTTTTCCCGAAACCGGCTTGCAATCGCCGAGCCGACGCTTTAGGAACTCGGCCTCGCGGCGACCCAAGCCGCCCTGCGCGCCCGTAGCTCAGCTGGATAGAGCACCAGACTACGAATCTGGGGGTCAGAGGTTCGAATCCTTTCGGGCGCGCCATTTAAATCGTTCTTTCATATTCTTTCAACGTTCAGTCTTATCGATTACCCTCCTTCGTTTGCACGGCCCGAGGGGAAGTCGCTGGATGCGCTACGTTCAACTGCGTGCCTTTCACTACGTCGCGATCTGCGGTGGCTTCTCGCGCGCGGCGGAGGCGCTGCGCCTCACCCAGCCGGCCATCTCAGACCAGGTGCGCAAGCTCGAGGAGGAGTACGACGTCCTCCTCTTCAACAGGCACAAGAAGCAGGTGACGCTGACGCGGAGCGGCGAGCGGCTGCTCGATATCACCCGCCGCATGTTCGACATGGAGGAACAGGCGCTCGGCCTGCTCTCGGAATCGCGCGCCCTTCGGTCCGGGACCCTGCGCATCGTCGCCGACGCGGCCCATCACCTCCTGCACATCCTGACCCGCTTCCGCGAGAAGTATCCCGGCATCAAGGTGATGCTGACGGCGGGCAACACCGGGAGCGTCGTCGAGAGCCTCTATTCGTACGAGGCCGACGTCGGCGTCCTCGGGCAGGTCCCCGACAACCGCGACTTCGACGTGCTGAAGCTCAGCTCCCCGCCGATCATCGCCTTGGCCGCCGCCGGTCCTCCGCTGGCCGGCGGCGCGCCGGTGCCGCTCGAGATCATCGCCCGGCAGCCTCTGGTGATGCGCGAGCGAGGATCGAAGACGCGCGAGAAGCTCGAGCGGATGGCGGCGGAGATCGGCGTCGAGCTGCGCCCCGTCATCGAAGCCGAAGGCCGCGAGGCCGTCCGCGAGATCGTCGCCTCGGGCGGCGGCGTCGGCTTCGTGTCGCAGGCCGAATTCGGCCAGGACGGGCGCCTCGTGCCGATCCCGATCGACGGCCCCGCGATGCTGATGGACGAGGCGCTGATCAGCCTGCGGGAGCGCAGCGCCGGCAAGCTCGTCCGTGCGTTCTTCGACGTCGCGCGGGACGACGCCGTATAGATCGTTTCCGCGTTCGTTGAATCGCGAAAACGACCTATGCCTTTGTCTTGTCGCGTTTCCGCACGGAAAACCGGCTTCCACTTTTCCTGAAAACGCTCTGAGTGCTTGCCAACCCGCCTTACGCTGCCCGCATCCGCTCGCCCTTCGGGTCGAAGGCCGGCCTGAGGTGCGCCGTCGCCGCATAGGTCTTGCCGGCGAGGTCGATCTCGAAGCGGCCGCCGTCGAGGAAGTCGGCGCTGACGCCGCCGGCATGTTCGATCAGCGCCAGCCCCACCGACCGTCCGAGCGTCGGGCCGAAGGACGCCGACCGGAGTTCGCCGACCGGTTCGCCGCCGCGAAGCACGAGTTCCCCGCCCCAGAGGACCGCCTCGGGATCGTCGACCGTGAACTGGACGATGCGCTTGCGCAGGACGTTCTGCGATTTCGCTTCCGCCAGCGCCTGCTGTCCGATGAAGCCCCCGGCCTTGTCGAGCTTGACCGTGAAGCCGAGGCCGGCCTGATAGGGCGTGATGTCCGGCGTCAGTTCGCGGCCCCAGGCGCGATAGCCCTTCTCGAGCCGCATCGCTTCTAGAGCGTAGTAGCCGGCATCGATAAGACCGAGGTCCGCGCCCGCGTCGAAGATCGCATCGTAGAGGCCGGCCGCGACCTCGCTCGCCACGATCAGTTCCCAGCCGAGCTCGCCGACATAGGACATGCGGTTGGCGATGGCCCGGCCATAGCCGACGTCGATGTCGCGCACGCTCGCGAAGGGGAAGCCCTGAAGCGTCAGGTCGGCCGGCGTCAGTCGCGACAGGATGTCCCGGGAGCGCGGCCCCATCAGCGACAGCACCGAATAGGCCGAGGTGACGTCGGTCAGGACGGCGCGGGCGTCGGAGGGCATGTTGCGCCGGATCCAGTCGGCATCGCGCACGCCCTGGGCCGAGCCGGTGACGATCAGGAACACCTCCGGCGCGAGCCGCATCACCGTCAGGTCCGACTCGTAGCCGCCGCGCGCGTTGAGCATGCCCGTATAGACGGTGCGTCCGACGGCCACGTCGACATCCGCCGCGCAGAGCCGGTTGAGCACCTTCACCGCATCGCGACCCTCCAGGCGGAACTTGGCGAAGGACGTCTGGTCGAAGAGCACCGCTGCCTCGCGCGTCGCCTTCGTCTCCCTCTCGACCGCACCGGACCAGTTCTGGCGGCCCCACGAATAGATGACAGGGGTCGCCGCGCCATCCTTCGCGAACCAGTTCGCCCGCTCCCAGCCCATCTTCGTGCCGAAAGACGCGCCCTTTGCCGCCAGCCGGTCGTAGAGGGGCGAGCGGCGAAGGCCGCGTGCCGTGGCGAGTTCGCGGTTCGGCCATGGCATCGCGTAGTGCAGGCCGAGGCTCTCCTTCACGCGGTCGTGCAGCCAGCGCGGATTGTTGTTGAAGCCGGCGAAGCGGCGGATGTCGACCGGCCAGAGGTCGAGCGTCGGCTCTCCCTCGACGATCCATTCGGCGAGCGCGCGCCCGGCGCCACCGGCACTCGCGATGCCCATGGAATTGAACCCGGCGCCGACAAAGAAGTTCTTCAGCTCCGGCGCCTCACCGAGGATGAAGTTGTTGTCCGGCGTGAAGCTTTCCGGGCCGTTGTAGAACTTCCTGACCTCGACCTCGGCGAGTTGCGGGACGCGGGTGAGCGCGTTCTCCATCAGGATCTCGAACTGGTCCCAGTCGTCCGGCAGCAGCGCGAACTCGAAATCGTCCGGGATGCCCTCCATGCCCCAGGGCTTGGCCTGCGGCTCGAAGCCGCCCATGACGAGGCCGCCGACCTCTTCCTTGAAATAGATGTAGCCGTCGGGATCACGCATCACGGGCAGGTCGGGATGGACGCCTTCGATGCGCCCGGTGACGATATACATGTGCTCGGCCGAATGGAGCGGCACGGAAACGCCGGCCATGAGGCCGATCTTGCGTGCCCACTGGCCGGCGCAGTTGACGACGATCTCCGCGGCGACGGGCCCGCGGTCGGTCTCGACGCCCGTCGCGACGCCGTCCTTGACGGTGATGGCCGTGACCCGCACCCGCTCGATGATCCGCGCGCCGCGGTTGCGTGCGCCCTTGGCGAGCGACTGGGTCAGGTCGGTCGGGTTCGCCTTGCCGTCTCCCGGCAGCCAGACGGCGCCGAGCAGGTCGTCCGTCGCCATGACCGGCCAGAGTTCGCCTGCCTCGCGCGGCGTGATGACCTCGACCGCGACGCCTTGGGCGCGCGCCGCCGCGGCCGTGCGCTTCAGGGCCGTCATCCGGTCCGGCGTGCGCGCGACCGAGAGCGAGCCGCAGTTCTTCCAGCCGGTCGCAAGGCCGGTCTCCGCCTCGAGGCTTGCGTAGAGTTCCGTCGAGTAGCGGATCAGGCCGGTCATGTTGGCGTGGCTGCGCAACTGGCCGACGAGGCCGGCGGCATGCCAGGTCGTGCCGCCGCTTAAAGACCCCTGTTCGAGGAGCAGCACGTCGCTCCACCCGAGCTTCGTCAGGTGGTAGGCGAGCGAGCAGCCGATGATGCCGCCGCCGATGATGACGACGCGCGCGCTCGAGGGAAGGTCGGCAGCCATGGGAAACCTCCGGATGTTTGCCTGGTGTCAGCGTGAAAGGCGGCGCATCCCGGCCTGGACGATCCCGAGCAGGATCAGCGTCGCTGCGATCAGGATCACGGTGAGCGCCGCGCCTTCGAAGATGTCACCGCGATCGGTCAGCGCGAAGATCGACACCGGCATCGTCATCCAGCCGGGTGGGTAGACCATCGCGGTGGCGCCGAGTTCGCCCATCGACAGGGCGAAGCTGAGGCTGAAGGCGGCGGCGAGATAGGGCACGAGAAGCGGCAGGGTCACGCGGCGCAGCCGATAGGCGGGGCGCGCGCCGAGGCTTTCCGCCATCTGCTCGACGTCGCGCGGCAACTGCATCAGCCCGGCCGTCACCGCGCCGTAGGTGAAGGCCGAGACGAGCACGAGATGGGCGATGACGACGATCGCCGTCGTGCCGTTGAGGAGCACCGGGGGCTGGCTGAAGGCGACGAGGAGGCCGAGGCCGACCGAGACCGACGGAACCGCGCTCGGCATGAAGAACAGGACGTCGAGGACGCGCCGCGACGGCCCCTTGAGATCGCGCAGCGCCAGCGCGGCGCAGGTGCCGGAGACGAGCGCGACGGCGCTTGCGACGACGCCGGTGATGATGCTGGCGCGAAGCGCCGCGCCCGGCTGGCCGTGCAGGGCGTTTGCGAAGTTCGACAGGCCGAAGTGGCTCGGCCAGACGCCGTTCCACTGGCCGGCGAAGCTCGCCGCGACGATGATCGCCAGCGGCACGATGTAGACGACGAGGATGAGCAGGCCGGCGATCCCCTGGGCGAAGGCCGTGCCGCTCCTAGACCAGACCAGCACGGGCGCCTCCGAGGCGTCCGACGAGGACGCGATAGAGCGAGTAGAGACCGAGCGACAGGACGAGGTTGGCGACCGCGATCACGCATGCCGTCGTATAGTCGAATTCCTGGATCGCCTTGGAATAGACCAAGAGCGGCAGGGTGATGACGCCCTTTGCGCCGATGAAGAGCACGATGCCGAACTCGTTGACCGTCAGGAGCAGGCAGAGCGAGCCGCCCGCCATCAGGGCCGGCAGCGCGGCCGGCAGGATGATGCGGCGGATGATCATCGGCGCCTTCGCCCCGAGGCTCGAGGCCACCTCGAGCTGCGCCTTGTCGATCATCGAGAAGGCGGCGAGCAGCGGCCTGAGCACGAAGGGCGTGTAGACCGTGACTTCCGCCAGGATGACGCCCCAGGCGGAATAGAGGAAGTCGACCGGCGGCAGGTTCGCGCCGGTGACCGCCATCAGGCCCTCGTTGAGCATGCCGGCCGAGCCGTAGAAGAAGGTGAAGGCCAGCGCGACGAGGAATGTCGGCAATGCGATGAAGGTCTCGATCAGGCGCGTGGCCAGGGCGCGGCCGGGAAACGGCACGAAGGCAAGCACGATTCCGAGCACGAAGCCGAGGACGATGCACCCGGCGCTGGCCCCGACGGCGATACGGATCGTGTTGTAGAGGCCGTTGAGGAAGAGGCTCGACTGGAGCACCGCCAGCGCCGCCCCGATCTGCAAGGATCCGCCGCCGCCGGTCGCCGCTTCGCGGATGATGAGCGAGAGCGGGTAGAGGAAGACGCAGGCGGAGAGGAGGAGCGGCGGCAGGATCCAGAGCCCCGCGGCGCCGGCGCTGAGCCGGATCGACGGTCTCGCCTCGTGGAGGACGGCGTCAGCCATGCTCGGGCTCGTGTGGCAGGATCGTGGTGTCCTCCTCGCTGAAGAAGACGGAAAGGCTCTCGCCGGCCTGCGGCGTCGAGCGTGAGGGAGGGGCGGCGACCCGGAACTCGCAGCCGTCCATCTCGATCGTCAGGGTCTCGACCTCGCCCTGCCAGTCGACGAAGGTGACCCGCCCTTCGAGCCGGTTGACGTGTTCGCGCGTGGCCTCGGCCTTGAGGTCGTGGGGCCGGACGCAGACGAGCGCCGGCGCGCCGATCTCCAGCCGGCCGTTGGCAAGGCCGCGCACGCGCGAGCCTTCGACGGCGACCTCGGCGATGCGGCCCTCCTCGGCGATCCCGCAGACGGTTCCGGCGATGACGTTCGCCCGGCCGAGGAAGGCGGCGGTGAAACGGTTTGGCGGGCGCCGGTAGAGGCTGCGCGCCGCGTCAAATGCCGTCAGCCGGCCGTCGCGCATGATGGCGATGCGGTCGGCGAGCGTCAGCGCCTCGCTCTGGTCGTGGGTGACGTAGAGGACGGTGAGGTCGGGCAGCTCGCGATGCAGGCGCGCGAGTTCCTCGACCATCGACCGGCGGATCTGCGCGTCGAGCGCGGAGAGCGGTTCGTCGAGAAGCAGCACGGTCGGGCGGATCGCCAAGGCCCGCGCGATCGCCACGCGCTGCTGCTGGCCGCCCGAAAGCTCGCGCGGCATGCGCTTCTCGTAGGGCGCCATGCCGACCATCTTGAGGCTCGACGTGATGCGCTCGCCGATGAGGCGCCGGTCGGCGCCGCGGGCCCGCAGCCCGAAGGCGACGTTCTCGGCCACCGTCATGTGCGGAAAGAGCGCGTAGTTCTGCACGACCATGCCGATGTTGCGGGCATAGGGCGGCTAGTCGGTGACGTCGCGGCTGCCGATATGGACGCGCCCGCGGCTCGGCCGGACAAAGCCCGCGACGGCCCTGAGCGCCGTCGTCTTGCCCGAGCCCGACGGCCCGAGAAGGGCAACGATCTCCCCCGGCTCGACGGTCAGCGTGAAGTCCGAGAGGACGGTGAGGGCGCCGTAGGAGACCGAGACGTCGTCGAAGTGGATCCGGCTGCCGGTCATGCCTCCGGCGTCGACCGGGGACGGCGCCGTCATGGCGCCCTCCCAGGTCTTCGGCTCTGCCCGAAGCATCAGCTTCCCGTCACGCTGTGCCAACGCGAAACGTCCGCATCGAGATCCTTCAGCACCGCGTTCCAGTCCGGGTGCCAGACCTTCACGCCTTTCATGAGGTTCTGCATCGTCTTGAAGTTCTCGTCGGTCGGCTTGACGTCGGAGCGCACCGGCAGGCCCCAGGCGATGGTCGAGAGCTGCGACTGCGCCTGCTTGGAAAGCAGGAAGTCGATGAGCTTCTTGCCGTTCTCCGGATGCGGGGCGTTCTTCACGAGGGCGATGTAGTAGGGCAGCGCGAAGGTGGTCTTCTGCCCCTTGGCGTTGGCCGGCCAGAAGACCTTGATGTTCGGGTTCTGGGCGGTCTGCGCCATGTTCATCTGCAGGTCGCCGTTGGCGACGTAGAGCTCGCCCTTGTTGACGAGGGCGGCGAGCTTGCCGGTCGACGACGACGGACCGACGTTGTTCGTCTGCAGCTTCTTGAGATAGTCGAAGCCGGCATCCTTGCCGCCATGGGCGTGGATCGCCTGGAGCATCACGGCGGTGCCGTCGCCGGCCTGGCCGGGCGTCGAGTACTGAAGCTTGCCCTTGAACTGCGGATCGAGCAGCGCCGCATAGTTCTTCGGGGCGCTCTTCAGCACCTTCGTGTTGTAGATGAAGTTCATGTAGTTGTTGACCATCGGCGTGAAGGCGCCGCTCGGATCCTTCTCGGATGCGGGAATGGTCTTGGCCTCAGGCGACTTGTAGGCCTCGAGCAGACCGTCGGCGGCCGCCTTCTGCATGAAGGGCGGCAGCGTGACGAGAACGTCGGCCTGCGTGTTCGACTTCTCCTTGGCGATGCGCTGGACGACGACGCCCGAGCCCGCCTCGATGTACTGGACCTTGATGCCGGTCGCCTTGGTGAAGGCGGCGAATTCCGTCTCGTACCAGTTCGGGTTCCCGTCGTGCAGGCCGTCGGCGCTGTAGATCGTGACGACGTCGTCGGCCGCAAAAGCCGGTCCGGCGAAGAGCGCGAGGACGGTCGCGGCAAGCAATGCTGTGGTCTTCATGGTGCGGTTCTTCCCAAGGCGGCGTTCAACGCGAGGAGCGCTAGGCCGGTTGGGTGACAGCGTGATGACGTCTAAGGAGGCTGAAACGTCGTGGGCGACGCACCCTTCGGGGCGCCGGCGATCGGCCGCCGCGGCGTCCGTCGGCAGCCGCTCGCCGATGATCCTGTCCTTCCAGTTTGGCATGGATTTCGTTCCCCTGTTCGGTTCTCTGTTTCGGTCGGCACCCGAGCGTCTTCGGCTCGTTTGGCACCTCCGGCTCCCATTCACACGGCGAAGTCTGCGTGGCAAAAAACGATAAGTAAAATCTATTCCGTTTATATGACGGTAAGCCTGATCTATTGACGGCGCGGTCGTTGCGGAGAAGCCCGCACTCCGGTTCCCGCGTCTGTCAGCACCGCCTTCATGCGTGGTCCCCCGCGAGAACGGCGCGCGGCTATTCGGCGAGAATCGCCTTCTCGACGATCTCCAGCGCATGATCGAGGTCGGCGCGCGAAATGATCAGCGGCGGCGACAGCGTCAGCACGTTGCCGGCACTGATCTTGAAGCTCAGGCCTTCCGCGAGGCAGCGATAGTAGATCCGCTCGGCCCGCTCGGGTGCCGGCGTTCCGCCTTCGCCGTCCTCGACGATCTCGACGCCGAAGAGCAGGCCGCGGCCGCGGACATCGCCGACGTGGCGGGAGCGTCCCATGAGGCCCCGTAGCCGATCCATGGCGTAAACGCCGAGTTCGGCGGCCCTCTCCGCAAGCCCCTCCTCACGGATGATGCCGATCGTCGTCAGCGCCGCACGTGCGGTGACGGGGTTCTTCTCGTGCGTGTAGTGCCCGATCGCGTAGTCGCCGGCGACGTCGAGATCGCGCCGCGCGATGACGGAGGCGATCGGCAGGATGCCGCCGCCCAGCGCCTTGCCGAGGACGAGGATGTCCGGCGTCACGCCGTCATGTTCGCTGGCGAAGAACCGTCCCGTCTTGCCGAGACCGGTCGGGATCTCGTCGAAGATCAGGAGGGTGCCGTGCCGGTTGCAGGCCTCGCGCACCGCCTTCCAGAAGCCGGGTGCCGGCACGAGCGGCGTCGCGCGCATCGGCTCGGCGACGAAGGCGGCGAAATCGCCCTCGCGCCCGAGCACGTAGGCGATCATGTTGGCGCAGGCGCGGGCCGAATCCTCGAGTGAATTTGTGCCGTAGGGACAGCGGCGCGGCGCCCAGGGTGCGATGTGCTCCGTGCCCGGCAGCAGGGGCCCGGCAATGCCGGAGCGGAACGTCGCTTCGCCGCCGACGCTCGAGGCCCCGAAGCCTGCGCCGTGGAACGCGTCCCAGAAGGACAGGGTCTTGAAGCGGCCCGTCGCGGCGCGTGCGATCTTCAGCGCCACCTCGATCGCGTCCGAGCCGCCGGTCGTGAACAGCACCTTTCCGAGATCGCCGGGCGCCAGGCGCCCGAGCGTCTCGGCGAGTTCGACTGCCGGCTCGCAAGTGAAGCGCCGCGGCGCGAAGGTCAGGTCGTCGAGCTGCCGCTTGATCGCCGCGACGAGCTTCGGATGGGCGTAACCGATGTGATGGACGCTGTTGCCGTGGAAGTCCATGTAACGGCGGCCCGCGGTGTCCTCGATCCAGATTCCTTCGGCCCTGGCGATCGTCGAGACGCAGGGGCTCGACAGGCTCTGGTGCAGGAAGGCCTCGCCATCACGGCGCAGGAGGTCGGCCGTGCGAAGATCGTCGCGCCCGCGCGAGAACGCGAGCCGCGCCGCCGACCTGTTGGATTCGCCTTCCGTGTGGACGATTGACGAGCCTGCCTTCACGCGCGTTCCTCACGACGAACGGACGGACGTGGGGAGCCGCGTCCCTTTGATGCCTGGCGGCGCGAAGGCCTATCCCCAGGGGAGCGAGAAGGTCTTCACGTTGGTGAAGCTCTTCATCGCCTCGATGACGCCTTCCTTGTAGCCGTTGCCGGAATCCTTGATGCCGCCGAAGGGAGACATCTCGATCCGGTAGCCCGGCACTTCCCAGATGTTGACGGTGCCGACCTTCAGGCCGGCGATGTATTTCTGCATGCGGCGGAAGTCGTTGGTGCACACCCCCGACGAAAGCCCGAACGCCGTCGAATTCGAGAGCGCGATCAGCGCCTCGTCGTCGTCCGGCGCGCGGACGATCGGGATCACCGGCCCGAACGTCTCCTCCATCACGAGTTCCGACGCATGCGGCACGCGATCGACGACGATCGGCGGCAACAGCGCGCCCTTGCGCCCCGGATGATAGAGGACGGCAGCGCCGGCTTCCGCGGCCTTGGACACGCGCGCGTCGAAAAGCGCCGCCGCCTTCTCGTGCACGACGGTGCCGAGCTGCGTCGCCGGATCCATCGGGTCGCCGAAGCGGATCGCCTTGGCGCGTTCGAGCACGAGCGGCACGAAGCGGTCGGCGACGCTCTCCTGGCAGAGGATGCGCTTCACCGCGGTGCAGCGCTGGCCGGAGTTCTTCGTCGCCCCGGCAACCGCGAGGTCGGCGGCCCTCGCGAGGTCGGCGTCGTCGAGGTCGTTGAGGATGATCAGCGGGTCGTTGCCGCCGAGTTCCAGGACCTGCCGGCGATAGCCCGACTTCTCGGCGATCATCTTCCCGACGGGCACGCTGCCGGTGAAGGTGATCATCTCGACATGGCGATTGGTGATCATCTCCATGCCGATGTCGGCCGGCCAGCCGGTGACGACCGAAAGCATCTCCGGCGGCAGCCCGGCCTCGTAGAGGATGTCGGCAAGCACGAGCGCCGTCATCGGCGTCAGCTCGGTCGGCTTGCAGACGACGCAGTTGTTGGTGGCGATCGCCGGCGCGACCTTGTGGGCGACCATGTTCAGCGGATGGTTGAATGGCGTGATCGCCGCGATCGCCGTCAGGGGCTCGCGCGTCGTGAAGATCTTGCGCGCCTTGCCGTGGGGCGTCAGGTCGCAGGAGAAGATCTCGCCGTCGTCATGGATCAGAACCTGCCCGGCGAGCGTGAAGACGTCGTAGGCCCGCCCCACCTCATAGAGCGAATCCTGCTTGGAGATGCCGAGTTCGTGGGTGATGAGGTCGGAAATCTCGTCCTTGCGCGCGTTGAGCGTCTCGGCCGTCGTCAACAGGATGCGCTGGCGTTCGTAGCGCGTCAGCTTCGGCGTGAAGCCGGCGGCGATCTCGAAGGCTTCCCGAACGTGCGCGGCGGTGCCCGCCGGCACCGTGCCGACGACCGTGTCGTCATAGGGATAGCGCACTTCGATGACGGCGTCGGCATCGACCTTGCGGCCGGCGATGCGCATCGGCTCGTGCCGGACAGTGATCTTGGCGTCGGCTCTCGTCATGGGTCCTCCGAGCCTCACGCCTTGGTCGCAGCCATCGTCGCGTAGAAGAAGGCGTCGAAGTTGCGCAGCTTCGGCGCCTCCGGCAGGTCGGGCAGGCTGCGGTTGACGATGAACGGAACCCTCTGCTCGGTAAGTCCGCCATGGGAGCGCAGCGGCTCCTTCAGCGCCGCGAGATCGTGCCGCGCCTCGCTCGTGCCGAGCACCTTGTTCTCCGACGAGATCAGGACGATGTCGCCGATCCGGTCGCCGGGCAGTTCGAACCGGGCGCAGGCGTCCTCCTTGCCGAGCACGAGGTCGATGCCGTCGATCGCCGCCAGCCGCGCGACGAGGCCCTCGCGGTCGGCCCCCTTCGGCAGATAGGCGGTGGCGAAGGAACCGAGCGCGCCGTGGTGGACGACATAAGGGTCGGTGATCGGCAGGATGACCCGGGCGGCATCCTTGCCGAGCCAGTCGTCGAAGAGGTCTTGCAGGTAGATGACGTCCGGCGCGCCGCTGCGGTCGTGCTTCGGCTTCATCCCGTGGTCGGCCGTCACCACGATCGCGGCACCAAGGCGGTCGAGCTCGGCAAGGTACCGGTCGAACATCGCGTAGAAGGCGTTCGCCTCCGGCACGCCGGGTGCGTATTTGTGCTGCACGTAGTCGGTCGTCGTCAGGTACATGACGTCCGGCTTGAACTCCTTGAGGAGCTTGACGCCGGCGGCGAAGACGAATTCGGAAAGCTCGGCCGAATAGACCGCGGGGACCGGTCGGCCGAGCCATGCCGAGGCGTTGTCGATGCCGTGGGCGGCCCTGGTCGTGCCGTCGGACTTCTCCGACGAGAAGCAGACCGCCCTTTTCTCGTCGAAACCGAGGCCGTGCCCGAGAAGCGCCCTGAGCTTGTCCTTTGCGGTGACGACGGCGACGCGGGCGCCGGCATCGTAGAACGCCTTGAAGACGGTCGGCGCGCGCAGGAACTTCGGATCGTTCATCATCACCTCCTCGCCCGTCGCCGGGTCGTAGAGGTAGTTGCCGCAGATGCCGTGGACCGCCGGCGGGCGGCCGGTCGCGATCGACAGGTTGTTCGGGTTTGTGAAGCTCGGGATGACGCTGTCGGCGAAGCGGACCGTGCCCTTCGCCTTGATCCTTTCGAGCGCCGGCATCAGACCCGCCTCAATCGCGGCGTCAAGATAGGCCGGCTCGCAGCCGTCGAGGCAGATGGCGATCGCCGGCACGCGCGGCCATGGATAGGTGCGGCCGTTGGCGGAGACCGTGACCGGGGACATCTGGTTCATTTCTGGCATTCCTCGACTGATCAGGCCGCAAGCCGGGCCCGTTCGGCGAGCGCCGCCTTCGGCGGCGCGGCATCCGGCACGTTCATCTCCTCGAGCGACTGGCGCGCCGCCTCGACGACGTCGCGCATGACGTGCTCGTCCATGCGTCCGATGCAGCCGACACGGAAGCTGTCGACGACCGTCAGCTTGCCCGGATAGATGATGAAGCCCTTCTGTTTCATCAGTGTGTAGAAGCGCTCGAAGGCGAAGTTCTCGTGCGCCGGGCTGAAGAAGGTGACGATGATCGGTGACAGCCAGCGGTCCTGCAGCAGCGTCTCGAAGCCGAGGCCACGCATGCCGGAGACCATCACGTCGCGGTTGCTGGCATAGCGTGCGCCGCGTCCGGGGACGCCGCCTTCGGCCGCATGCAGCTCGAGCGCCTTCAGGAAGGCGGCGACGACGTGCGTCGGCGGCGTATAGCGCCACTGGCCGGTCGTGTTCATGTAGGCCCATTGGGCGTTGAGGTCGAGGCTGAGCGAGTGGCTGTTGCCGGCTGCCGCCTCGAGTGCGCTCTTGCGCGCGATGACGAAGCCGAAGCCAGGGACGCCCTCGATGCACTTGTTCGCCGAGGAGACCAGTGCTTCGTAGCGCAGCGACGCGACATCGGCGGGTACGGCGCCGAAGGCGCTCATGGAATCGACGAGGAGCTTCCGGCTGCGCTGATGGACGACGTCGGCGATCTCGGCAAGCGGATTGAGGATGCCGGAGCTCGTCTCGCAATGAACGAGGACGACGTGGCTGATCGCCGGATCCGCATCGAGCGCCGCCGCCACCTCGTGGCCGCGCGGCGGCATGTAGTCACCCTTGTCGATCGCGGTGTAGGCGCGGCCGAGATAGCTGAGCGTCTGGGCGATGCGCTGGCCGTAGGCGCCGTTCATCAGCACCAGCGCCTTGCCGTCGCGCGGGACGAGGCTGCCGAGCATCGCTTCGACGGAGAAGGTGCCGGAGCCTTGCATCGGCACGCAGTCGTAGGAACCGTCCACGTCTCCGGCCAGATCAAGAAGCTGGCGGCGCAGGTCCGCTGTCATCGCCCGGAAATCGCCGTCCCACGAGCCCCAGTCGCGCAGCATGGCTTCCTTGACCTCATAGGCGGTCGTCAAGGGTCCCGGCGTCAACAGATAGGGTTCGCCGAGCCTCGGGCTCTCGAGCCGTGCCGGTCCGGTTGGGGTCTCCCCGGCCATCGCCGTCCTCCTGAAAGTGAATGCAGGGCGATCCTGCGGAAGGCGGCACTATTTGTAAAATCGTTAATTCTGATTCTGATATCGTTCAGGCCTATGAAGCGGGGCGGCTTTTACAATGCCGATCACCTCACCCGAGATAGACGCCGCCGTTGGCGTGGATCGTCTGGCCGGTGACGTAGCGTGCGTGGGGACCGGCGAGAAAGCGCACGAGAGCAGAGATGTCATCGGGCGTCCCGCGGCGGCCGACAGGCGGCTCCAGGCGCTTGTGATGCTCGGGCTCGCCGCCGGCTGTCGCCGCGCGACGCTCGGTCGCGATCAAACCCGGCGAGACGCAGTTGACGGTGATCGCCCGGTCGGCGAGTTCCAGCGCAAGCGCCCGCGTCAGGCCCGCGAGCCCGGCCTTCGCCGCGACCACGTGCGCCCGACGGGCCGCGCCCGTATTCGCGCTGAGGCCGCCGATATTGATCACGGCGCCCTGGCCGGACCGCGCGAGGAACGGCAGCGCCTCGCGGGTCATGTAATAGGCAGCGTCGAGGATGACCGAGAGGACCTCGCGCCACTCGGCCGGCTCGAGCGCCTCGAAGGCCGTCTCGCGGCGTACGGCCGCGTTGTTGACGAGGATGTCCAGCCGCCCGAAGGCGGCGGTCGTGGCGGCCACGATCTCCTTCGCCCCGGCCGGCTCGGAGACGTCGCCGAGGACCAGCGCTGCCCGTCCGCCCCCCGCCTCGATCGCGCGGACAAGCTCGACCCCGGCCTCCTTCGAGGAGCGGGCGTGGATCATCACCGCAGCGCCGGCTTCCGAGAGAGCGAGTGCGATCGCGCGGCCGATGTTGCGCGTGCTCCCGGTCACGAGCGCGACCCGTCCCTCGAGTTCTCCCTTGGCGCTCATGCCCCGACCCCCTGCGATCATGTCGTCCATTCCCCTCTGCTACACTTCACCTGCCGATTGTCAACAGATGACAAAGACCGCTCAGGTTCAGCCCGGCCGGGTCGCCTTGCCCTCGGCGCAGGCTGCGCCATATGCCCTCCGGTCAAAGGAGAGGATGCCTCATGAAATTGAAAGCAGTGACCATGGCCTGCGCCTTCGCGCTCGCCGGCGGCGCCGTCTCGGGCTGCGTCGACACCGGGCCGCATCATGGCGGTTTCTACGGCTCCGGCCCCGTCGTCCATGTCGACCGTGACATGCGCCATGATCGCTTCGACCGCGATCACCGCGATGCCCGTCACGACGATCACCGCGACGGCCGGCGCCACGACGATCACCGCTTCGACCGGGACAGGCACGACGACCATCGTTACGGCGACCGCTCGCCGAGCGGGTCCCACCGCACCGATTGCCGCCGCGATTGGCGCAATCCCGCCTGCCACGGCCACCATTGAGGGCGTAGCCGCCCTTGTCGATGACAGGAGCTGATGCGGGCGCCTTCTCCTGACCGGCGCTTCGAGGGCATCCGGTGCCGTGGCGGGAGGATTTCGTGCCGACTGACGGCGACACCGTGCCGGACCCGCGCCTCATGCGCTTCATCCGCGACAACCTGCCCCTGGCGCCGCTGCCGACGCTGCCGGAAATCCGGCTGCACCGGGCGGTCCCCGAGAGCGGGCTGCGGCGGCTGTTGGCCGAGCGCGGCGAAACAGCGATCCCGTACTGGGCCTATGCCTGGGGCGGCGGGTTGGCGCTCGCGCGCCACGTGCTCGATGTCCCGCAGACGGTTCTCGGCCGCCGGGTTGTCGATCTCGGGACCGGCTCCGGGCTCGTCGCGATCGCAGCCGCACGGGCGGGGGCCGCAGCCGTCACGGCGGTCGACATCGACCCCGCCGCGCTTTCCGCCGCCACGCTGAACGCCGCCGCCAACGGCGTCCGGCTCGACATCGTGATCGCCGATCTCACGGCCGGACCGCCGCCGGCCGCCGACATCGTCCTCGTCGGCGATCTCTTCTACGAGCGCGCGCTCGCACTGCGTGTCCTCCGCTTCCTCGACGGCTGCCTCGGCGCCGGTCTCGACGTGCTGGTCGGCGACCCGTGGCGGCTCCATCTGCCGAAGGAGCGCCTGCGCCTCGTCGCCGAATACCGCGTACACGACTTCGGCCGCGCCGATGCCAGCCCTTCGGCCGTCTTCGCGCTCGCGCCGGCCGCGCCACCGGACGCCAAGTGACGGTTTCCGGGCAGCCCGGCGCCTACTGCGGCACGAGGTAGTGGCCCGACCAGTCGCTGCGGGGAACCTCGTCGCCGATCTTGTAGCGAAACGAAAGGACCTCCATGCGGTCGCCGCTGGTCTTGCAGCGGAAGTGGATGTGGCGCCAGACATTGTGGCTGCGGAAGGCCGCGCCCTTGGCGATCATGACGTTGCCCTTCACCTTGGGGCTGCCGAAGGCGTAGATCACCATCTCGTCGGGCAGCATGCCGTGATGCTCCTTCGGAATCCGATCCATCGCCTCAATGATGCAGCGCTGCTCGAAGCGCGTCGCCGGATCCATCTCCTTGAGGGAGGCGATCATCCGCGCCGGCATGGCGAAGGCGGCCGACGGCACGAGGAGGGCGGAGGCGGTGAGGACAAGGATCGGCAGGTTCATCGGTTCTCCCCTCGGTCGTGAATCGGACGCTCCTGTTTAAGCCGTGCTGCCGCAGATTGCATCCCCGGCTTCCTTTTCCATCGCCGCGATGCCGCGCCGATGAACCGCTGCGGCCTGCGGTGCGTAACGTCACGGGTGTTTTCCGGTCTTGGCGATCTTCCATGCGGACCCGTCGCATCCTCCTCGTTTGCATCGTGCTGACGCTCGCCGGCGGCATCGCCATCGGCCTGACCAGCGCCCCCGGCGCTTGGTACCGGGCGTTGATCAAGCCCTCCTTCAACCCACCGGACTGGATCTTCGCGCCGGTCTGGACGATCCTCTACGTGCTGATCGCCGTCGCCGGCGCACGCGCCTGGGTGCGCGGTCGCGACGGCAGCCTGTGGGTGTGGTTCGTCCAGATTTCCTCTGGTCGCCGATCTTCTTCCGGGCGCACGACATCGGGCTCGCCCTCACGATCATCCTCGCGCTGCTCGCCGCGATCCTTCTTTTCATCATGCTGTCGTGGCGGCGCGACCGGCTGGCGGCTCTCCTCTTCGTGCCCTACGCCGCCTGGGTCGCCTTCGCGTCGATCCTCAACGCCGCCATCTGGCGCCTGAACTAGAGCGCCGGGCATTCAGACATACCCGGCGACTTTGAAGTAGTTCTGGCATTCTGTGGGTGAGTAGAGGTCGCAGATGTCGCAGATGGCCTGCCAGAGGCCGTCGATGGTGCGGATGGCGCGAGCCCGGAGATGTGCCTTCAGCTTGGAGAAAGCCATCTCGATCGGATTGAGGTC
>JBQCEN010000205.1:0-2691 GCA_051960215.1 Pararhizobium sp. | reverse complement strand
GGCTGATGCCGGCATCGCCTTCCAGGAAGGGGCGGCTTACGCTGCGAGTGCCGTCGCGACGGCACTGCGGATTGCCGGCAGCGTGAAGGGCTTGTCGACGACATCGACGACGATGCCGACGAGGTCGTCCGCCCGCTCGCGCTGCTCGGCATAGCCGGTCATCAGCAGGATCTTCGTCGCCGGGAACTCGCCGGCGGTGCGGTGGGCGAGTTCGATCCCGTCCATGACCGGCATGCGGATGTCGGAAAGGAGCAGGTCATAGGCGCCGCTCCTGAGCTTCTCGAGCCCTTCCTCGCCATCCGCCGCCTCGGCCGTCTCGTGGCCGTCGAGATGGAGCGCACGCGCGACGAAGGTCCTGAGCGAAGCCTCGTCCTCGGCGATCAGAATGCGTGCCATGCGTCGTCTCCGTCGTTCCCCGCCCGTCCCGAATTGACCACGGATTGGTTGTCGCGGAGTAAACGCGAAGGGGCGACCGGCGTCAGGCGTCGCCCGTGACGACGCCGACGAAAGGGAGTTCGCGGAAGGCGTAGGCGACGTCCATGCCGTAGCCGACGACGAAGTAATCGGGGCATTCGAAGCCGACGAAATCGGCGTCGAGTGTGCCTTCGCGCTTCGAGCGCTTGTCGAGGAGGACGGCGATCGAGACGCTCGCCGCACCGCGCTCCAGCATCAGGTCGCGGGCAAAGCGCAGCGTGTTCCCCGATTCGAGGATATCGTCGATGATCAGCACGTCGCGCCCGGCCACGTTGGAATCGATGTCCTTGATGATCCGCACGCCCTGGCTCTTCGTGCCCTTGCCGTAGCTCGAGAGCGTGATGAACTCGACCTCCGGCGCGAGCCCCGCCGCATGCAAGGCGCGGATCAGGTCGGCGGCGAAGACGAACGATCCCTTGAGGATCGAGATGACGAGGAAGTCCTTGTGCGGGCGGCCCGCGATCTCGGCGGCGAGCGCCAGATTGCGCTGCGCGATCTCCTCGGCCGAAAACAGCGTGTCGATGGTCTTTCCGCGAACGACGGGCATGAACAGGTCCTTGGGCTTCGTGCGGCAGCACTGATAGCGCAAGCCTGCCGCTCAGGCAAAGCAGCGCCTGGGCCGGACGGATGCTCGTCCTATTCGATATCCGCAAAGGCAGCGGATATTGCCGGCGCAGGCTCGCCGGGAACGGGCACGCGCGCCCGGAAACCCGCCGTTCCGCCCGGATCGAGAACGTCCGCCGCGGCGGCGACGGTGACGCGCCGCGCCGTCCCGATCGTGATCTCGATCGGCGGCACGGCCCTGCGTTCTGCGGTTCCATTGTGGACGCGGCCATTGACCACGGCGACGGGGATGCCGTTGACGCGACCGATCCGGGTCGTGAGGTCGGCAATGGCGAGCGTTCGGGGAACGGCGGGCAGCAGTCGCGTGGCGAGCGTTCGCCCGCCGCAGGCCCAGAAGCTCACGGCGCTGAGCGCAACGACGGCGACGCCGAAGGGCAGCCGGCGCGCCGTCTGCTCGGCGGCGACGGGAAGGGAGACCGTGACCGGCTTTGCGATGCCGCTCACGTGCCGCCGGCCGCCGCCGCCGGCGAGCCGGCTGTCATGGGCCGGAGGCATGGGGTCATCCCCTGGCGCGGCCGCCGTGATTTCCTCGAACTCGGCGTCTATAACGTCGCCGGCGGGGAAAAGCGCCGGGCGCTGACGCCGTCTCGTCTCCGGCGCGATGAGGTCCGGGGCCGACAGGGAGAAGGCATCATCGCCAGGGCTCTGCGCGGCCATCGTTCTCCTTCGGGCGTCCGCCGGACAGGGGGTGGCGGGAATGCGGTTGAACCGCACCTTGCCGAAACGTAAACGGAAGAGGTTAACGTTTGCTCACTGCATCGGCCGGGCGCCGCCCCGAAGGTAACCTCGCGTTAACCACGCTCGGCGAGTCTGCCGGAGCCAGTATTCGAATTTGGCCGCTTGAGGACGCGGAAGCGGCCGGCGGCCCGGCAGGGCGAAGACCGTGATCCATTTCGAAAACGTCGGACTGCGCTACGGCATGGGGCCGGAGATCCTGCGCGACCTGACGTTCGACGTCCCGCGCCGCTCCTTCCAGTTCCTGACGGGCCCTTCCGGCGCCGGCAAGACGACGATGCTCCGGCTGCTCTTCATGTCGCTGAAGCCGACGCGCGGCCTGATCACCATGTTCGACCGCGACATCGCGACGATCCCGTCCGGCGACCTGCCGATGCTGCGCCGACGGATCGGCATCGTCTTCCAGGACTTCCGCCTGCTCGACCACCTGACGACCTACGAGAACGTCGCGCTCCCCTTGAGGGTTCGCGGCAAGGCCGAGACGAGCTACCGCACCGACGTCATCGAACTCCTGAAATGGGTCGGGCTCGGCGAGCGCATCAACGTGCTGCCGCCGGTGCTGTCGGGCGGCGAGAAGCAGCGCGCCGCCATCGCACGGGCGCTGATCGACCAGCCGGAGATCCTGCTTGCCGACGAGCCGACCGGCAACGTCGACCCGCCGATGGCGCGGCGCCTTCTGAAGCTCTTCATGGAACTGAACCGCCTCGGCACCGCCGTCGTCATCGCCACCCACGACCTGTCGTTGATGGACCAGGTCGATGCGCGCCGCATGATCCTCGCGAACGGGCATCTCGACAACTAGGACTGACCAGGCCGATCCCGTCCGGGCGGCGGCTGCCGCCGAACGACCCCGGCCGG
>JBQCEN010000204.1:0-2043 GCA_051960215.1 Pararhizobium sp. | reverse complement strand
AGAATGAACTCGTCGCTGCGGTGGCCGAAAAGGCCGGTCTCGGCAAGGGGGATGCCGGGTCCGCGGTGGAGGCTGTCTTCGACACGATCGCCGCTGAGCTCAAGAAGGGCGGCGACGTTCGCCTCGTCGGCTTCGGCAACTTCTCCGTCAGCCGCCGCGAAGCCTCCAAGGGCCGCAACCCGATGACCGGCGCCGAGGTCGACATTCCCGCCCGCAACGTGCCGAAGTTCGCGGCCGGCAAGGGCCTGAAGGACGCCGTCAACTAGGCCGCCTTCGTCCTATTCCTCAGAAATCCGTCTCGTCCCGCACCGTTTCAGAGGCGAGGGGCAGCCTAGAGCGCTTCCAGGAAAAGTGGTAACCGGTTTTCCGTCCGGAAGCGCGACAAAACAAAGACATAGATCGTTTTCGCGATTCACTGAAACGCGAAAACGATCTAGCAGGCCTCCTTAAGGCCGCGGCGCGTCGGATTGCGGAAAGCCAGATCATCTTCGCGCTTCACCGACATCGCGAGAATGATCTGGTGCGCTTCTGCCGTGCTGCCCTTGGCGGCCGCTGCCGACTTTTCCTGAAACGGTTTCAGTGCAGGCGTCGCGATCGACGCCGCTTTTGTCGTGAACGGCCGCCGATGGCCGTCCCGGCCGGAACAAAGCTTGTTCTTCAGGCCTTTCCCTATCGCACCAGACGAGGCGCGGGGAGGCGATCATGCTCGAGAAGGCAGGCAAGGGCCGGCAGGATGCGGCCCTCAAGACCGACATCCCGGCGCGGATGGACCGGCTGCCCTGGTCGCGCTTCCACACGATGGTGCTCGTCGCGCTCGGCGTCACATGGGTGCTCGACGGGCTCGAGGTGACGCTCAAGGGCGCGATCAGCAGCGTCCTGCAGAAGCCCGAAAGCCTCGGCCTCACGACCGCCCAGATCGGCATGATCGCTTCGTTCTATCTGGCGGGCTGCGTCATCGGCTCGCTGGTCTTCGGCTACCTCACCGATCGCTACGGCCGCCGCGTCTTTTTCTTCGTCACGCTCGGCGTCTACCTCGTCGGCGCTTTCCTCACGGCCTTCTCATGGGATCTCTGGAGCTTCATCGGCTTTCGATTCATCACGGGACTCGGCATCGGTGGCGAATATGCGGCGATCAACTCGACCATCGACGAGATGATGCCGGCGCGGGTGCGCGGGCAGGTCGCCCTGCTCGTCAACGGGACCTACTGGCTCGGCGCGACGATCGGCGCGCTCTCGACGATCGCGCTTCTCGATCCCTCGATCTTCCCGACCGACATCGGCTGGCGCGTCGGCTTCGGAATCGGTGCCATCCTCGGGCTGATCATCCTCTTCATGCGCCGCCACATCCCCGAAAGCCCGCGCTGGCTGATCACGCACGCCCAGGGTGAAGCAGCCGAACAGGCGATGGAGGAGATCGAAAACCGCGCCAGCGGCGGAGAAGCCGGGAAGCTGGAGGCGGTCGACGACAGCGCGCAGATCACCATCCATCCGCGGCCCTCCTTCGGCTTCCGCGTCATCCTCGTCGCGATGTTCAGGACGCACCTGAAGCGTTCCATCCTTGGCCTCGTGCTGATGGCGTCGCAGGCGTTCCTATACAACGCGATCTTCTTCACCTATGCCCTTGTCCTGTCGAACTTCTTCAAGGTTCCGGCGGACAAGACGGGCCTTTATCTGGTGCCCTTCGCCATCGGCAACTTCCTCGGCGTGCTCGTGCTCGGACGTCTCTTCGATACCTTCGGCCGGCGCGCCATGATCACCTTCACCTACGCTGTCTCCGGCGTCCTGCTGCTCGCGACCGGATACCTCTTCGCGATCGGCGCCCTCGGGGCGATCACGCTGACGGCGCTCTGGTCGGTGATCTTCTTCTTCGCGTCGGCGGCGGCTAGTTCCGCCTATCTGACCGTCAGCGAGATCTTCCCGCTGGAAACCCGCGCGCTGGCGATCGCCGTCTTCTATTCGATCGGCACGGCGACCGGCGGCATCGTGGCGCCGTGGCTCTTCGGGGTGCTGATCGGCAGCGGCTCGGCCTGGACGGTCTTCTAC
>JBQCEN010000203.1:0-12561 GCA_051960215.1 Pararhizobium sp. | reverse complement strand
GCTCCGCGAAGATCACGACGACCGTGTCGATCTTGTCGATGCCGTCCGGCGGCCCTCCCGCCTCCGCGGCACGGCCGGGCGCGGCGAGCGCCGTCGAAAGAGCGAGCGTGGTGGAACAGAGGGCAAGAATATGCGACCGTGTCATGCGTACCTCCCCTATCAGAAGATGAAATGAGAACACGGTTACAGCCTCCCTGCAACACGGAGATTACAACCGGGTCGCTTCCGGCACGCGCGAATGCGCTGCCGGCGCGCAGCGCATGGCGGCTGGGCTTCGCGCGGACTGGTCCGGCCGCCGCCGTTCTCCTTACCGTCGCGGCGATCCTCGTCCTCGTGACATCGCCGGCCGCGGCGCGGCCGATGTCGCGGGCCGAGGCGCGGGAGCGGGCCGATGCGCTTTCGAGCCTCGGCAAGGTGCTGTTCTCCGATCCGCGGCTTTCGGGCTCCGGTCGCCTCGCCTGCGCCTCCTGCCACGATCCGGACCACGCCTTCGCGCCGGCGAACGGACTTTCCGTCCAGCTCGGCGGGACCGACATGGGGCGGGCGGGCGGGCGCGCCGTGCCGTCGCTGAAATACCTGCAGGCGGTGCCGCAGTTCACCGAGCATTTCTTCGAATCGGAGGATGAGGCCGACGAAAGCGTCGACAACGGCCCGACCGGCGGCCTGACCTGGGATGGCCGGGCCGACTCCGCCCATGAGCAGGCGCGGATCCCCCTGCTCTCGGTCTTCGAGATGGGGAACAGGGACCCCGGCGCAGTCGTGCGGCACGCGCTCGATGCGGGCTACGGGCCGAAACTCGCCGCGATCTATGGCCCGGCGATCCTCGATGACCGGAAGGCCATGTTCAAGGCGCTCCTCAAGGCGCTGGAGGTCTACGAGCAGTCCTGGCAGGTCTTCTATCCCTACTCCAGCAAGTATGATGCCTTCCTTGCCGGAAAGGCCGCGCTGACGCCGCAGGAGGCGCGCGGCCTGAAGCTCTTCGAGGACCCGGCGAAGGGCAACTGCTCCTCCTGCCACTTCAGCGCGCGCGCCGACGACGGCACGCCGCCGCAGTTCACGGACTACGGCATGATTGCGCTCGCCGTGCCGCGCAATCCGGCGATCCCGGCCAATGCCGATCCGGCCTATCACGACCTCGGGCTCTGCGGGCCGCTTCGGACCGACTTCCTCGGCCGCGCCGACTATTGCGGCCTCTTCCGCACCCCGTCGCTGCGCAACGTCGCGACGCGCAAGGTCTTCTTCCACAACGGCGTCTTCCATTCGCTGAAGCAGGCGGTCAGCTTCTATGCGACGCGCGACACCGATCCCGGCCGCTGGTATCCGAAGCGGCCGGACGGCAGCGTCGCGATCTATGACGACCTGCCGGCGCGCTATCGCGAGACCATCGACATGGACGCGCCCTTCGGCGGCAAGCCGGGCGACAAGCCGCGATTGAGCGACGACGAGATCGATGCCCTCGTCGCCTTCCTCGGGACGCTGACGGATGGCTGGAAAGCTTCCGGCGAGCGTTCTTCCGAGTGAGGCAAAAGCGGCGCACCGTCGTCCTTTGCGAAGACGGCGCTTGACTTTCCGCGCCGGAACGCCGACATGCGGGCCAGCTTTCACCTCCTGGCCGCCGCGTGAGCGTGCCCCTGCGGTCTTTTCCCGACCGCCGAAGAGGATCAAAGCGCCATAGCACGAGGGCTGCCGGATGAGCCGGCGGCCGGTTCAGCGCGGAAAGCTTTTTTCCAACCAGAGCAAGTTCCCAATTCACACGGGGTTCTTGACGCCGGACGACGCCGGAACCGCGATCTTTCGCGGCTCCGATCCGTTCGTTCGCCGCCCCGAAAGGCAATGAATTGACCACATTCGAATCCCTGGGCCTGAGCCCGCAGACGCTCAAGACCCTCTCCTCCCTCGGCTTCCAGGCGCCGACGCCGATCCAGGCGCAGGCGATCCCGCTCGTCGCCGCCGGCCACGACCTGATCGGCCTTGCCCAGACCGGCACCGGCAAGACGGCCGCCTTCGGCCTGCCTCTCATCGAGGCGCTGATCGCCGAGCGCCGGCAGCCCGAGCCGCGCAAGGTGCGCACCCTGATCCTCGCGCCGACGCGCGAGCTCGTGAACCAGATCGCCGCGAACCTGAAGGCTTTCACGAAGAAGACGCCGCTCTCGATCGGCATCGTCGTCGGCGGGGCCTCCATCAACATGCAGGCGAAGATGCTGTCGCGCGGCCTCGACATCCTCGTCTCGACGCCGGGCCGGCTGCTCGACCTGATCGACCGCAAGGCGCTGTCGCTCGACGGCGTGACGCGGCTCGTGCTCGACGAGGCCGACCAGATGCTCGATCTCGGCTTCATCCACGACCTCCGCAAGATCGTGAAGCTCGTGCCGGCGAAGCGCCAGACGCTGCTCTTCTCGGCGACGATGCCGAAGCAGATCGCCGACCTCGCCTCCGCCTTCCTCACCGATCCGAAGAAGGTCGAGGTGACGCCGTCCGGCAAGGCGGCCGACAAGGTGAGCCAGTCGGTGCATTTCGTCACCGACAGGAACGCGAAGACCGACCTCCTGTCGCGCTCGCTCGCCGACAATCCCGACGGCCTCGCGCTGGTCTTCTCGCGCACCAAGCACGGCGCGGAGAAGCTGATGAAGCAGCTCAAGCAGGCCGGCTTCGAGGCCGCCTCCATCCACGGCAACAAGAGCCAGGGCCAGCGCGAGCGGGCGCTCAAGGCCTTCCGTGACGGCGCGGTCCGCGTCCTGGTCGCAACCGACGTCGCCGCCCGAGGCATCGACGTGCCGGGCGTCACCCATGTCTACAATTACGACCTGCCGGAGGTGCCGGACGCCTATGTCCACCGCATCGGGCGCACGGCGCGCGCCGGGCGCGAGGGCGAAGCGATCGCCTTCTGCGCGCCGGACGAGATCCGGCGGCTGCGCGACATCGAGCGGCGGATGGGTCTTTCGGTGAATGTCGCTTCGGGTGTAGTGCCGCAAGACCAGGCGCGCGCGACGCGCGGGCGCAACGGCCGCGGCGGCGGACGCCCCGCCGGTCGCGGCCAGGGCCGTCCGCAGTATGCCGACGGCGGCCCGCGGGCCAGCCGTAACGGCAATGGCGGCGGGCGCGCCGGCGGCCGGGGCGGTCGCAACGGCGGCGGCTTCGGCGGCCAGCCGAACGGAGCGCGCGGCGGCGCCTTCGCCGCGCTGGTCGACGGCATGAACGGTTCGGCTGTCCAGGCTACCGAAGGCGAGCGCGGGCCGCGTCCGGGAAAGAAGCCGCACCGCAAGGGACAGCAGACTCAGGCGAACGGCCAGCCCGGCGGCCACAAGCGCGGTGGCAAGCCGCAAGGGCGCCCGGCGCATGCCCATGGCAATGGCGGCAACGGCAACAACGGCGGCGGCGCGCGTCGCGGCAACCGCCAGGGCGGTCCTCGCCGCCAAGGTGAGCAGCGCGGCCAAGCCTGACGGTCCGGACCGCATAGCAAACGGGCCGGTTGCCGATCTCCATCGGCAACCGGCCCGTCCTGCCGGGCGTTGGGAGGCCGAACCCGGCAACTCCCCGTCCACTTCGCGGCCCGCTCGTCCGACGGGCCGCGTCCCACTCCGCTCAGATCGTGCCGGACTGCATCTCGCCGGCGATAAAGTCCGCCTGGCGGATCGCCAGCGAGACGATCGTCAAGGTCGGGTTCTCTGCCGCTCCGGTCGTGAACTGGCTGCCGTCGGAGACGAAAAGGTTCTTGACGTCGTGGGCTTGGCCATGCCTGTTGACAACGCCGTCCGATGCCTTCTCGCTCATCCGGTTGGTCCCGAGATTGTGGGTCGAGGGGTAAGGCGGCGTCGGGAAGGTCCGCGTCGCGCCGACCGCCTCATAGAGCGCCTGCCCCTGCCTATAGGCATGGTTACGCATCGCCGTGTCGTTCTCATGGTCGTCGAAGTGGACGTCCGCCACCGGCATGCCGTGCTCGTCCTTGACGTCCTTGTTGAGCGTGATGCGGTTCTGCTCGCGCGGCATGTCCTCGCCGACGATCCACAAGCCCGCCATGTGGTCATAGTGGTCGAGCGCCGTCGTGAACGACCGGCCCCAGGCGCCGGGGTCGAGGAAAGCCGCCATGAAGGGCAGCCCGAGCGACAGCGTCTCGAACTCGTAGCCGCCGACGAAGCCGCGCGAGGGGTCGTTGCGCGCCTCATCGCGGACGATGCCGGCCATGGTCGTGCCGCGATACATGTGCACCGGCTTGTCGAAGATCGCGTAGACCGAGCCGGTCGTGTGGCGCATGTAGTTCTTCCCGACCTGGCCGGACGAATTCGCCAGACCGTCCGGGAACATGCTCGACTCTGAGTTCAGGAGAAGCCGCGGGCTCTCGATCGAGTTGCCGGCGACCGCCACGATCCGCGCCTTCTGCTCCTGCAGCTTGCCGTTCTCGTCGGCATAGACGACGCCGGTCACCTTTCCCGTCTTGTCATGGTTGATCCTGATGACCATGGCGTTCGGGCGCACCTCCAGGTGGCCGGTCGTCTCGCCCTTCGGAATCTCCGTATAGAGCGTCGACCACTTGGCGCCCCACTTGCAGCCCTGGAAGCAGAAGCCGGTCTGCTGGCAGGAGTTGCGGTCGTCGCGCTCGACCGAGTTGATGGCCATACGGCCGGTGTGGCACTCCTTGTAGCCGAGCTTGTCGGCGCCCGCCTTCATCACCTTGAAGTTGTTGTTGCCGGGCAGGCCGGGCCAGCCATTGGTGCGGGTGACGCCCATCTTCTTCTCGGCCTTGTCGTAGTAGGGCTCCATCTCCTTCAGGTCGACCGGCCAGTCGAGGAGGTTGGCGCCGGCGACGTCGCCATAGGTCGTGCGGGTCTTGAACTCGTGCGGCTGGAAGCGCAGCGACGCGCCCGCCCAGTGGGTCGTCGAGCCGCCGACGGACTTGACGATCCAGGCCGGCAGGTTGGGGAAGTCCTTGTGGACGCGCCAGTCACCCGAGGTGGTGCGCATGTCCTTCCAGGCGAGCTGCCCGAAGGAAGCCCATTCGTCGTTGATGAAGTCGGTGTATTCGTGCCGAGCGCCGGCCTCGAGGATCACGACGTCGATCCCCTTCTGGGCGAGTTCGTTGCCGAGCGTTCCGCCGCCCGCGCCCGAGCCGACGATGACGACGACGCTGTCGTCCTTCAGGTCGAATGTCTTCGCTGCCATTGTCATTCCTCCCGAACAGTGTGCGCATGCCGGAGCCCGGCGTTCACAGCCACTCGATGTCGTTGAAGCCGCGGTGGATGTAGCCGCCCTTCGAGAAGGACTCGCCCTCGTAACCGAAGGTGGGCCAGATCGCCTGCTGGTTGTAGAGGCCGACAACGAGGCCGCTGCGCACCGTCTGGAAGAACGGCGTGTCCTGCATCTCGGTCAGCACCTTCACGCGGTCCGCTTCCCAGCCGAGGCCGCGGTAGCCGCCGGCGCCGGCGCGGCGATCGAGCTCGGCGACGCCCTGCTCAATCAGGATCCGGTGTGCCGGGTCCTTGCCCGCCTGGACCTCATGGTCCTTCATGGCGATCGCATAGAATTTGTCGGCGATCTGGTCGTGCGGATAGACGTCGCGCCCCATCTGGATCAGCGTCGCCATCGTCTCGGGCTTGAGCGCCGTCGTCTCCATGCCCCAGGCGTTCTTCGGGCTGATCACGGCATTGCCGCTGACGACCAGCAGCGCCAGCGCGCCGGCCCCGCCGGTCTTCAGGAGATCGCGCCGCGACAGACGCGGGCGATCCTCGCCGCTCCTGCTGCGACCATCAAAGACGGTTGTCATCTGTGTTCCTCCTCATGGTGTTCAGCACGGCCTTTCGACCGCAGTTTCCTCAGCGGTAGCGCCCGTGACGCTCCAGAACCTCGATCTTGTATCCATCCGGATCGGCGACGAAGAAGAAGCGTGCGAGCCGCGCCCCGTCCCGCTTGAACTCGACGATGTCGCGCGGGGCGAAACCAAGCGACTTGAAGCGGCCATGCTCGCCGTCGAGATCATCGACGCAGAAGGCGATGTGGCCGTAGCCGTTGCCGAGGTCGTAAGGCGTCGCCTCGCCCTTGTTGATCGTCAGCTCGACCTCGAAATCCGCCTCCGGATTGCGCAGATAGACGAGGGTGAAGGTCTCGAAATCGTACCGGTCGGCGATGTCGAGATTGAAAGCCTGCCTGTAGAATGAAACCGATCGGTCCTCCTCGAGGACCCGGATCATCGAATGGATTGCCTTTGCCAAGCGCTACTCCGCTGTCTGGCCGATCCGTCCCGAACCGGCGCATCGTCATGACCGGATTATGACGAGATCGCACAGGCGATGGTGGCAGTCGGCTACCACGTCCCCACGAAGCGCGATTTCCAGGCGAAGCACGACTAATTGCCGGGCTATGAAGAGCGCGGCGCCGGCTTTTTGGCTTGTCTTTCGCCGCTCTTGAGCGAAGAATTCCAGGCAGGAGACGCGATGGGCCGCCTGATCCGTGCCGAAACGGCACAGGCAAGCGACAGCTCTCCTGGACGATGAGGATTGGGAGGTTCTCATGTGCAAGGTCTTCGCCGGGCAGAACCCGGACGGGTATCGGCAGGTCAACCGGTCGGTCCGCATCGGCGGCCATTCGACCTCGATCCAGCTCGAGGCGGCCTTCTGGGCGCTGATCGACGAGATCGCCGGAAAACAGGGGCTGACGACGCCGAAGTTCCTGTCGACGCTTTACGACGAGGCGATCGAGATCAACGGCGAGATCCCGAATTTCGCGTCCATGCTGCGCACGACCTGCGCGCTCTACCTGAAGGGCCACCACCCTGCGCTGGAAGAGTTGACCGCGCTGCACCACGCGGCCTGAGGCGACGAGGCCGCCGAACCGATTTCGTGTCCCGATCGAACAGTCGTCGGCCCGGCGGCTCGCCTTCGGGCGCGTGCTTCAAGGCCGCGCTCTCTTGAGGTCCCCTCTGGACCGCAGCCAATTCCAAGCACGAACCGTGCCAGCCGGCGGAACGAGCCCCGGAACGGCAGGAGCCGTATCCCGCCAGCCTCCGCGGCGCGCAGCGCAGCATCGATCGGATCGAAGGTGCCCAAGGGGCGGGCAGAGGGAAGAAAGCGCGGTCAGCCGCCGCTCATCGCCGTGAAGATGAAGACCTCCACGCCGGGCAGCAGCCGGGTCTGCAGCGTCGCGCGCTCGCCGTCGACGAAGATGTTGATGTGGCGGCGGACGGCCGGCGTGGAATCGCAGAGGCGGTCGCGCATGCCGGGCCAGCGCCGGTCGAGGAGGTCGATCAGCGCCGCAACGTTCTCCGCTTCGGCATCGAAGCGCCGCTCCGCCTCCGGAAAGAGCGCCAGGAGCGCGGCCGGCAGCCGGACGCGCACCGGCGCCTTTGCAGTGGCTTCCGTCGCTGGGGCAGCGCGCTCGAGCATCGCTCAGCGATCCAGAACGAGCGTCTCCACCGACGAGATCGTCGGCAGGTGCTCGGCGATGCAGGTCCAGTTCTCGCCCTCGTCGGCGCTGGCATAGAGTTCGCCGGAGCTGGTGCCGAAATAGAGGCCGAAGGGATCGAGCGGATCGGTCGCCATCGCCTGGCGCAGTACGCCGAAGAAGGCGTTCTGCTGCGGCAGGCCGCTGCGGAGCGCCTCCCAGCTCCCGCCACTGTCGCGCGTGCGCCAGACGGCCGCCTTGCCCTCCGGCACGTAGCGGCCGACACTGTCGCCGTTGAGCGGCAGGAGGAAGAGCGTATCCGGGTCGCGCGGATGGACGGCCGACGGGAAGCCGAAGCTCGACGGCAGGCCCGCCTCGATGCTCTGCCAGCTCCTGCCGCCGTCCTCGCTGCGATACATGCCGCAGTGGTTCTGCTGGTAAAGCCGGTTCGACATGCCTGGCGCCAGCGCGATCGAATGGACGCACTGGCCGAATTCCGGATAGCGCTGGTCTTCGGGAAGATAGTCGGAACGGGTTCCGCGGTTGCGCGTCTCCCAGGTCTTGCCGCCGTCGGCGGTGTGGAAGACGCCGACCGCCGAGATGCCGATCCACATCTGGTCCTCATCGTCCGGATGCGGAAGGAGGGCGTGGAGAATGAGGCCGGCGCCGCCCGGCTGCCATTCCGGACGCGAGGGATGCTTCTGCAGCCCATCGATGTGGCTGAAGGTCTGGCCGCGGTCGCCGCTGACGAAGAGGCCGGCCGGCTGGACACCGGCATAGAGGGAGCCGTTGCGCGCCGCGAGGCTCCAGACGGCCTTGATCGGCTCCTCCCCCGGCGCGTAGGCGAGACCCTCGCTCGAATGTGTCCAGCTGTCACCGAGATCGGTCGACTTCCAGACCGCCGGGCCGAACCACTCGTTGCCGCCGCCGGCATAGATGGCGCCGGACGCCGCATCGCCGACGACGTGGTTGATCGGCCAGGTCTCGCAGAAGGGACCGCGCAGCGACCACGACCGGCGGTCGGCATCGCTGTCGAGGA
This sequence comes from Pararhizobium sp., assembly GCA_051960215.1. Classification (GTDB taxonomy): domain Bacteria; phylum Pseudomonadota; class Alphaproteobacteria; order Rhizobiales; family Rhizobiaceae; genus Pararhizobium_B. The sequence goes on along the minus strand of JBQCEN010000203.1, from coordinate 4,151 downwards.
TGAAGACGCCCTTCCGCGTGCCGAGGAGAAGCAAAACCTTCCTTGCCATTCCCATCCCTCCCTTCAGACTCGATTTGCCGATGAAATCAGGCGGCCGCCTGCATGGCCGGGAACGGATTGCGCCAGCCTTCGAGCTCGTTCATGCGGTCGTGCCAGCGCCGGATGGCGGGGAAATCATCGAGCGGGATCTCCGCCTCCTCCGCATAAGGCAGCGTGATGGCAACGGCGAAATCGGCGATGGTCGGGCTGTTGCCGACGAGGAACGCCCGGTCGCGAAGATGGTGGTCGAGCACGCCGGCGGAGCGCTTGAAGTCGTCCGCTACCCTGTCGATCGCACCCTGATCGACAGGGCCGATCCCGAACATCGGCTTGATGATGTGCTCGAAATAGTACGTTCCGGCATAGGGCAGGAAATGGCGCGCATCCCAGCTCAGCCAGCGGACGACGTCGACCTGGCGCTCGTCCTGCGGCCAAAGGTCGGAGCAGGCGTCGCGGGCGAGGAAACACATGATCGCGGCCGACTCCCAGATCGTCCTCCCCTCGGCTTCCAGAACCGGGACCTTGGCGTTCGGGTTCATCGTCATGAAATCGGGCGTCTTGTGCTCGCCCTTCGAAAGGGTGACCTGGACGAATTCGACGGGCGAGCCGAGATGGCGGGCGACGGCGCAAGCCTTTCGCGGGTTGAGCGTCTCGGCATAATAAAGCTTCATGTCCGCTTCTCCTCCATCCGCCGGATCCCGACATCGCAGACAAGGCCGGCAATTTCTTGACGCGATAGGTTGATATCAATATTATTACAGCATGTCAAACCGTGACGGCCCTCCCTACGAGACGACGCTGATGGTGCGGGACGCGTGCCTGTGCCTGCATCTGCAGCGGGCAGCGCGCTCCATCGCGCGGCTCTTCGACGATGCGCTGCGTCCGCTCGACCTGACGAACGGGCAGTTCTCGATCCTGATGTCGCTGAACCGGCCGGAGCCGCCGACGATGGGCGCCGTCGCCTCGCTGCTGGCGCTGGACCGCACGACGCTGACGGCCAACCTGAAACCGCTGGGGCGCCGCGGCCTCGTGACGATCGACGTCGATCCGGAGGATCGGCGTACGCGCCGCCTGACGCTGACGACGAACGGTCGGCGACTGCTTACGGAGGCCTTGCCGATCTGGAAGGCGACCCACGCCGAAGCGGAACGCCTTCTGTCCGATCCCGATCGCCTGCGGGCGGACCTGCGGGCACTTTCGTAGAGCAGGCGCGCTACTTGATCCAGCCGCGCCTCAGCGCCTTCGCCACCGCCTGAGTCCGATTGACCGTCGCGAGCTTCTTCGCCGCGCGGTTCAGATAGTGGTTCACCGTATGCTCCGAGAGGCCGAGGATCGCGGCGATCTCGCTGCTCGTCTTGCCCTCCGCGGTCCAGGCCAGGCAGTCGGTCTCGCGTTCCGTCAGCGTCGAGGTCCCGCGGGGATCGGCATAGGCGATCTGCGACAGCCGGTCGAAGACGTGGCTGCCGAGCAGGTTGAGTTCCAGCATCTCGCCGTAGTCCGGCGCCTCGCGGTCGCCGGCAAAGCTGATCGCAGCGCGCGACCCCGCCGCATCGTGCACCGGAAGCGCCACGGTCGTCGTAAGCTGGAACGAACGGAAAAGCTCCTCCGCTTCCGCGCGAACGGGGCCTATGTCGGCGAGCCGCTCGGAAAGCGTCATCGCGAAGGGCTTGGTCGACCGCCTGAGGGTCGCGACAACGGGGCTCGTCCGCAGGAGGCCGAGGCGGTCATAGGCGGAGAGGAAGGCGGTCGGCCAATTGGTGATGACGGAGCGCTCGCTGATGCGTGTGTCCGACGGCTGCGGCAGGCGGAAGACGATGAAGGCCTTGAACGAAAACAGATCGCAGACGCGCTTCAGGAAGCGGAAGATGTCGAACTGGGTCTGGAGAGTGCTGATTTCCTTCAGAAACGACTTCGTCTGCTCCGTGCGTGCCTCGGCGTCCATTACTGCTTCTTTTCGAATGGTCCGGACTTCGGGTCCGGTAGAACCGCCTGCTCGCCTCGTGGAAGCGAACGCTCGACTGCCCGGTACTCCCGATCCGCGCAGCCCCGTCTCACACAGGCGTGATCTCATGGCAACAGAGGAACGCGCTGCTCACGGCCGATCTAAACATAAATCAAGTGTATTATTTCCAGATCGTCAACAAATGTGGGCTGATGCATCCGGCTCGTCGGAGGTTGGTCGGTCTTCCCAATGCGGCATGCGCCACTCATAGTGATGGTGCGGCGGCGCGGGGGAGACGCGGGCGCGGCGAACGGGAGGAAGACATGCTCGGACTGATGCAGGAGTGGCCGCTGCTCTGCCACAAGATCATCGATCACGCGGCGCGCATCCATGGCGGCCGCGACGTCGTCTCGCGTTCCGTCGAGGGCCCGATCCATCGCACCGACTACCGCACGATCCGGAGCCGCGCCCTGCAGCTTGCAAAGCGGCTCGAGGCGGACGGCGTGCTCCTCGGAGACCGGGTGGCGACCATGGCGTGGAACACCTGGCGCCATCTCGAGGCCTGGTACGGGATCACCGGGATCGGCGCCGTCTACCACACGCTCAATCCGCGTCTCTTCCCCGACCAGATCGCATGGATCATGAACGACGCGGAGGACAGCCTGCTCTTCGTCGACCTGACCTTCCTGCCGATCGTCGAGGCGATCGCCGACAAGGTCCCGTCGCTGCGCAAGGTGATCGTGCTCACCGACGCGGCGCACTTGCCGGAGACCCGCCTCAGGAATGTCGCGCCTTACGAGGAATGGCTCGCCGAGGCGGACGACGACTTCGCCTGGCGCGCCGTCGACGAGCAGACGGCGGCGGGCATGTGCTACACCTCGGGCACGACCGGTGACCCGAAAGGCGTCGTGTACAGCCACCGCTCCAACGTGCTCCACGCCTTGATGGCGAATTCTGGCGACCTGCTGGCCCTCAAGGCGCGCGACCGGCTGATGCCGGTGGTGCCGCTCTTCCACGCGAACGGCTGGTCGACCGCCTTTTCGGCGCCGATGGCGGGCGCCGCGATGGTGCTGCCCGGCCCCGGCATGGACGGTCAGTCGATCTATGAGCTCCTGACGGCGGAGAGGGTGACGATCACGGCAGCGGTGCCGACGGTCTGGCTCATGCTCCTCCAGCACCTCGAAAAGGCCGGCGGCGCGCTTCCCGACCTCGATCGCGTCATCATCGGCGGCTCGGCCTGTCCGCAGGCGCTGACGAAGATCTTCCAGGACGTCTATGGCGTCGAGGTGGTGCACGCCTGGGGGATGACCGAGATGAGCCCGCTCGGCACGAGTTGCGGCATCAAGCCGGAATACGCCCATCTTGCGGGTGCGGAGAAGCTGGCGCTGCAGGCCAAGCAGGGCTTCCCGCCTTTCGGCGTCGAGATGAAGATCACCGACGACGCGAACGCGGAGGTTGCCTGGGACGGGCGCACCTTCGGCCGGCTCAAGGTGCGCGGGCCGGCGGTGGCCCGCGCCTACTACCAGAACCGCGGCAGCGAGCAGTTCGATCCCGAAGGCTGGTTCGACACCGGCGACGTCGCCCATGTCGATCCCCACGGCTACATGGAGGTGACCGACCGCTCGAAGGACGTCATCAAGTCGGGCGGCGAGTGGATCTCTTCGATCGAGCTCGAGAACCTCGCCGTCGGCCATCCCGACGTCGCCGAGGCCGCCGTCATCGGCGTGCCCCATCCGAAATGGGACGAGCGCCCGCTGCTCGTCGTCGTCCTGAAGCACGGCAGGAAGCCGGACAAGGCCGGCATCCTCGAAAGCATGCAGGGCAAGGTCGCCAAATGGTGGCTGCCCGACGACGTCGCCTTCGTCGAAGAGATCCCGCACACGGCAACCGGCAAGATCAGGAAGACGACGCTGCGCGAGCAGTTCCGGGATTTCACCTTCGCGAACGGATGACCCCGCCGGCCTGCTATCGGATGCGCAGTTCCGTCTGCGGATCGAAGAGCAGCGCGCGCTGCGGCTCGAAGCCGGTCTTCAGCATCCCTCCTTCGATCGCCTTGCGGTTCTTGAGCTCGATGACGAACGGGCTTTCCGCATCGGAACGGGCATAGGCGAAGGAGACGCCGCCGAGGTTCTCCATCACGTCGATGCGGACTTCGAAGGAAATCGCTCCG
>JBQCEN010000202.1:0-14982 GCA_051960215.1 Pararhizobium sp. | reverse complement strand
CAACGCCCAACTCGCCGGCAAGCCGTACCTGGTCTTCTTCGGGTTCACCCACTGCCCGGACATCTGCCCGACAACGTTGTTCGAACTCACCGACCTCATGGCGGAGCTCGGCCCGGCAGCCGATCGTTTCACCCCGCTCTTCATCACCGTTGATCCGGAACGGGACACGCAGCAGGTCCTCGTTGAATACATGACCGCCTTCGACGAGCGAATCCTCGCGCTTCGCGGCAGCCAAGAGGAAACCGATGCGACTGTGAAGGCCTTCGCCGCCTATTACCGCAAGGTCCCCGTCGAGGGTGGAGGCTACACCATGGATCACACGGCGGGCGTGATCCTCATGGATGCTGAGGGACGTTTCGTTGGCACGCTCGACATGCACGAGCCGCGTGAGAACGTGCTGGCAAAGCTGCGGCGGCTCGTCAATGCCTGACAGGCAACTGGACGTTCTGGTGATCGGCGGCGGACAGGCGGGGCTTGCCAGCGGGTACCATCTCAAGCGCGCAGGGCTGGCATTCCTGATCGTGGAAGCTGAGCCGCGCGTCGGTGACAGCTGGCGGAAGCGGTACCGCTCGCTGACGCTGTTCACGCCCCGGCAGTTCAGCCAACTGCCGGGGCTGGCTCTCGAAGGCGATCCGCAGGGTTATCCGTCCCGCGACGAGTTCGCCAGCTATCTCGAATCCTATGCCACCCGGTTCTCTCTTCCCGTCGAGACCCGAGCGCAGGTCGTCCGGCTCACCTTCGGGTCCGGGCGCTTCCGCGCGCGGCTCTCGGACGGACGCGAGGTTTGCGCGCGCCAGATCGTGGTGGCGACCGGCGGCTTTCAGCGGGCCATGAGGCCGGGCATCTCGGTCGGCTTTGCCGACGTGGTCCAGCTCGACGCGGGGTCCTACCGCGGCCCAGGGGACGTTCCTGCGGGGCGCGTGCTGGTCGTCGGTGACGGTGCCTCGGGCCGGGACATCGCCGTGGAGCTTGCCGCCACGCACGAAACGCTCCTCGCGGTCGGCAAGCCGAGGCGGCTCTTTCCCGAGCGCATTCTCGGGAAGAGTGTCTGGTGGTGGCTCAAGGTCCTCGGCCTGATGCGCGTCGGCGCGGGATCATTTTTGGGCCGCCTGATGCGGAAGGCCGACCCGTTCCCCGACCGCAACCGCAATGTTGCCGCCATGAAGGCGGCCGGCGTCCGTCTCGTACCCCGGCTCGTGAAGGCGCAAGGGCGCAGGGCGACCTTCGCCGAGGGGAGCGGTACGGAGGTCGATGCTGTCGTCTGGTGCATCGGCTACCGGGACGATTTCGACTGGCTCGAAATTCCAGAGGCGAAGGACTCCGCCGGACGTATCCTTCACGAGCAGGGCGTGTCTCCTGTAGCGGGCCTCTACTTCGCGGGCCGTCCCTGGCAGCGCAACCGAGCCTCGGCCCTCGTCATGGGCGTCGGAGCCGATGCCGAAGCCATCGTCACCCGAATCAAGCCGGCCGCCGCGACCTACCGGGCTGCCACTTCGTCTGCCGCCTTCACCTCCGCCGCGACGAGATCGTAAAGCTGCTGCGGCCCAAAGGACGGCAGCGGCTTGCCGTTGACGAAGAAGGTCGGCGTGCCTTGGAGGTTGATCGCCTTCATGTCTTCGACGTCCTGATTGAGCACGGCCACCAGCGAGGGAGCTTTGGTGTCCTCGCGTGCTTTCTTGACATCCAGGCCTGCCTCTCCCGCGAAGCGCCAGGCCGCTTCAAGGTCGGGAGCGCCGTGGATCGCCCACCTGGGTTGCTCCAGGAACAGCTTCTCCAGGACGGGAACGAACTTGTCCTGGACGCGGGCGGCCTCGAGGATCCGCACCGCCTCATCAGAGCCTTCGTGCAGCGGCGCGTAACGGATCACCAGCCGCGTCTTTTCGGGAAACGCCGCCATGATCTGCTTCACGATTGGGTAGAAGGCGCGACAGGCCTCGCAGGAGGGATCGAGGAACTCGACGATGGTCACGGCAGCGTCGGCAGGCCCGACCACGGGCGAATGCGCCCGCACGAGATTGCTCTCCACCTTCGGACCAGGCTGGGCGTTTCGCCCGGGATAATATGCGGCCGCGGCTGCGAAGGCTGCTACCCCCAGCGCAGCGGTTCCGATGACGACGGTGCGGCGGTTCATGGCGTGGATCTCCGGCGCGAGAGAAGGAGCAGGATGATGATGGCAGTGAATGCCGCTACCGAGAGCAACGGCAGCGGCACCCCGCCGAGGATCGTCATGTCGGTGCTGGAGCAGGACGGCCCGCTCGCCGTGCAGGGCTGGATCGCCTCGGGAATGATCCCGGCGTAGACGAGCGTATGGAAGGCAGCGATCAGCCACCCGCAGGCCGCAAGCACTATGCCGTACACCGCCACCTGGACATCGGATCGAAGCGCGGCGAGGCCGAGGATCACCGCCAGCGGGAACATGAAGGCTCGCTGGAACCAGCAGAGATTGCAGGGGGCCTGCCCCATCACCTCGCCGATGAAGAGGACGGAGAGGCTGGCCAGGAGCGCGATCGCAAAGGCGGAGAACAGCATCGGCCACGAGCCGTCCTGTGTCGCGTCGTTCATCCAATGCTTCCGAACGCGGGAAACGTCTCGAGCAGCCAGAAGGCGAAGCGCGTCATGTGCCCGGTCATCATGGCGATGCCCATAACGATCATGATGCCTCCAGCCGCGACCTGGAGAATCCGGCCCGTGCGTCGCATGCGCGGCAAGGTGGACATCAGCGTCTGCGTGAAGACAGCGGCGAGGACGAAGGGGATGCCGAGACCAAGCGAGTAGAGGGCGAGAAGGGCGATCCCGTCCGACGCAGTCGCCGACACCGCGCTCACCGTCAGGATCGCTCCGAGAATCGGTCCGATGCACGGCGTCCAGCCGAAGGCGAAGGCAAGGCCCAGCAGGTAGGCCCCGAGCGGGCCGCCTCCGGGAATCTCGCCATGGTATCGCGCGTCCCTCTGCAGCCATGGAAGGCGCACCAGCCCCGTGGTGAACAGGCCGAACAGGACGACGATGGCGCCGCCGACGAGACCTGCCTCGAAGCTGTAGGCACGCAGCAGTCGGCTGAGCGCCGTCGCGCTCGCGCCAAGCGCCACGAAGACCGTCGAGAACCCGAACACGAAAAACAGGCTCAGCAGCGTGGCCGCCAACTTTCCGCGCTCCGCACTGGGCCGTGCGGCACCGGAATTTCCCGCTATGAAAGAAACATAGCCCGGCACGAGCGGAAGCACGCAGGGCGACAGGAACGATACCGCTCCTGCCGCAACCGCCGCCACGATTCCGATGTTTGATATCTGAAGGTCCATCCTCCCAGGCAGTGCACCCTGAAGCCACTACAGGGTCAAGCTGCTTGCCTCCGCGCTGCAAGTGGAGACATTCACAAGCTCGAGTCAGATGTCAAAATGTGTCCAGCCGCACCGCCTGGTAGGGTATCGCCGAGAGGCTGCCGACGAAATCCATGGGCTCTCCGCTGATCCCGCAGGGAGCAGGAATGTTGCGCCTCCCGCGTCTCGGTTCGCCATCGGCAAGGATGCGGTTGACCTGCTCAATCGGCCGCAAGGGCAAGCACAAAAAGTCTAGATTGAGATTACTCAGCAATGCCGAGCTCCGGCGCAGCTCAATTGATCGGCTGTTCGCCTACCGGCCCAACACCGACTTGATCGTATGGCCGCCGCCATAAATCGCGAGCCAGAGGCCAGCGAATCCCAGGAGGTGCTCCCACGGAATCAGCGAAATCGAAGTCCCGGCGGTGGCGTTGACAACCGGCAGGATGACGCCGTTCCATGACCAGAGGAACAGCAACATCCACGACATGGCCGGTCGCCATCCCCAGGAGAAGACGCTCCCACGCTCGTCCTCCCGGTCTAGCATTTGATTGCGCTGCGATGTCGCCATTGTGAGATAGGCAATCCACTCCGTGCTTCGCTCGCGCTCGATAGCCTGCACTCTGCGGCCGGCGTTCGGATCAGCCTCGATCGCGCTTTTCACTGCTTCTGGTTCTGGCTCGGCACCGAACGCATCCGCGAGCGCCTCGATCACTTTCGCGGAAGCCTCGCCGGCAACGCCGCCGACATTGGTGCGCAGGATCGAGCCGAGGATGGGCGCGCCAAGGCTGACAAGGATGGGAGCAAGAGAACTAAGCATTGGCGGCCTCACGCGCGTAGGCGGAGGCGCGGTGGGTGTTGATCACCGCGCGAATGATGAGAAAGGCGAGCGCCGCAACAGCGAGGGCTGCGATTCCCGCGAGAATCCAATCGCCGAGTTGCGTTCCCTGCTCGATTGAGATCGCGCCTCCGGTGCCGACGCCTGCTGCCCCACCCGTCTGCTTCCGCGCCTGCAAGCGTGCCTTGCCTGCATGCTCCTCAAGCTGCTGTTTCACGACGGCCTGGTTGTCGTTCGCAGCGGTCAGCGCCCAGGCGACACCCTTGGCTTCGATGTCGGCCACGCGACGCGCCCAGCCGCGGCCGAAGGTCTTCCAGATATTCAGCGACTGCATGAAGCCGAGGCGCTTGGCGCAAACACGCTTTACCGTCTCATGGTCCGGTCCGCCGACTGAAGCGAGCAGCCACTTGCGACCGCGAGAGACACCGGAGTTCACTGAGGCATCGTAGGTGGCAAGATCTACGCCCGCTGCAAGCGTTGGCCCGCCGCACGGCTCCCAATACTGTTCGAAGTAGATTTGCTCGGCTTCTGCCGGGGTGACCTGGCGAACCGGGCGGGTCGGCTTGCCGTGCTCGCGCAGCCAGGCGTGGTATACGGCTTCGGTCACGCCATACATTGTCTTTCCACCGGGATCAGCGGGATGGTCGGACCATCCGCCCTCCCAGGCTTTCGTCACGTCATGGCAGCGTCGGAACTTGGGCGTGCTCATACCGGTTCTCCTCTCAAGCTGGATACGAAAAACCCGCCTCGAGGGCGGGTGCGGTTGGTCGGCAGATTGATGTGCTTCGGCTTAGGGGCTGCCGCCGAAGATCTTGAGCTTGATCGCGATCCCGGCGAGCAGCGCCAGCATTATGCCGGTTGTGATCATCCGTACTGACGTCTGCACTGCGGTACGGCGCACGAGCCGGATGCAGTCCAGCAGCGCACGAAGATCCCGGATGTCGAGGGCGGCCTCCTTGCCCTCGAGTCCCACATCGGCAAGCGCCCGTTTGGCGCCTTCCTCGGCTGCGCGCGCCAGGATTTCTTCGAATTCGGCTTGCGGCATGCGAATGAGGCCTTGGTCAGAACGGGGTGGTGTCATCGTTGCTCCTTTCCCGCTCATCAACCGACCTTTGCGCCCCAGAACGAGGTGTGATCAGCGGCGAAATAGCCGTCGGCGACGCGGAAGGTGCCTTGCAGCTCGACAGTGTCTCCGGCGTTGAGCCGCACCATCGTCTGCAACCAGAGAGCGGTCGCCTCCGAGACGTGCCCTCCGCTGATCTCTCCGAAGGAGCCCCTGATTTCGGCGGCGCCGTTGAGAACCAGGCGACCACGCATGCGCGCCGTGGTGCTGGAATTCACCTTGTAGAGGAGCGTCGCGCCGAAGAGGTACGTGCCTGCGACCGGCGCGACGAAACGGTTGTTGCCGGCGTCGAAGGCACCCTGGTCATTGTAGTCCGTGTTATTGATGCCGATCTTCGTCCAGGTGTCGATGGCGACGTAGTTGTCGTAATTCGTGTAGGCCTTGAAGCGAGGCAGCCGCGGCTGGTCGACGATGCCGTTTGCGTTGTCGACGATGAAGCCGTCAAAGAAGCTCGAGCCATCCGCCGACACGGCAAGCCTGAACTTGTCCGAGCCGAAGAGCCCAATCAGCGCTTTCGTGTCATAGCCGGTCTGTAGGGTCAGACCGAGGTCGTCGCCGGCCGATTCCTTGTTCATCGTGTAGAAGAGATCGCCGGTTCCACCTTCGCCGATGGTCCTGGCTGTCCAGAGCGCGGCATTGAGCTTGGCGGAGAATGGATTGGCCGCGTCCGCCGTGGTGCCGATCCCGAGCAACTCCAAGTTCTGCAGCGCCGCAGGCGTCGTGCTGACCCAATCAGAGCCGTCATAAACGAGCAGCGTGCCTTCATCCTCGACCCAGGACCGCCAGCCGGCCCGCGGCGGCAGGCGCAGCCAAGCGCCGTCGGTCCAGAGTGCGACGTTCAGGTCCCATCCGGACCAGTCGCCGGTTGCGCCAGAGCCGACGATGTACCGATCGCCGCCCGCAGGGATGGCAGGCGGCGTGGTCAGGTCCCGATCAATGACGGAGAGTTGCACCAAACCGTCGAGGAGCCGCAGCGCCTCGTTGTGGGCGACATGCTTCTGGGCCTGTGCCGCCAGGATGTAGGGCAGCAGCAGATGAGTCGTGGCGTCAGACATGGGAGTCCTTCAGAACGATAGCGTGACAGTCTTCGGCGCCCCCCGCCCGACAAGGGAGGAGAGCTGAAAGATGCGGACGGTCAGTGTGTCACCGAGGCCGAGCAATGCGCCCCAGTCGGCGGTCTGGTCGGCGGCCGCATAGAGCGCGCTGGTGGTGGTCGCGGTAAGCACCCGCTTCACGGCGGCGCCGTCGAGAATCTCGACTTCGTAGGCTTCCAGTTCCTCGCCCAGCGGCACTTCGAGCGCGCCCCAGCTATCGGCAGACAGCGCGCGGGAACGGCGCGTCCAACGGATCGTCAGATCGCCGGGTATGCGCGGCCTGCGCCAAGGCTGCTCGATATGGGCGACGGAGAACGGCCGCAGCCCCACGCCCGCAGGCGTGAAGCTCTGCGCGACATAGGTTTCGTCGCTCACCGGCCGGCTCGCCGGACCGATCCGCCAGTTCCATGGGATGCCGAGATCGGCCTCCGCGATCGGCAGCGATGCGAGGCTGTCGTCGAGCACAAACACTCGCACGCCTGCGGGAGCCGGATTGCCCATCGCACTTTCGGTGCCGCGCTGGCCGCGCAGGAGGCGGGTCAGGCGATATCGGCCCGGGGCGATCAGCTCGGCCGCGCCTGCCTGCACGATCTCCCACGTACCCGGCGCGCTCTCAATGGCAAGCGCGTTGGTGCCGCCAAAGAGACTCAGATCCGTGACGCTCTCGAGCGTGCCCGACAGCAGATCGACCACCAATACGTTGCCGAGATCGAAGCGCGAGCTCGGCCCCGCATAGAAGTCCGAGACCAGCGCGCCCATGCGGGCGCGCGTGCCGAAGCTTGTTAGCAGCTCGAAGCCGTCGGTCGAGGGGCTGCGGAACACCGCGATCTCGCCGGGCCACGGCACGGCATGGGCCGCGGCGAAAGGCCGATGCGCGGGCTGGTTCTCACTCAGTTGCGGCAGATCGAGGAGGACAGCCTCGGGTGCACCGAACACCACCGCCTTCGACAGCGCTGCAGGGCGCGGTGCCCCGGGCGGCAGGTCGTAGGCTTCCCGGTCCTGGCGGAGAGCCTCGATACTCCGTGACTCCGTGTCAGCAGTCGAGACGAGGCGCAGCGAAAGCCCACGTCCGTCATGAATGAGCGTGATGACATCGGCCGGATCGAGCGCAAGCCGTGACGGCGGCAGGCGGAAGACGGCGCTCTCGCGTCCGGTCCATGCTTCCATGAGCGTGCGACGGCAGCGCCGTTCAGCCTCTTCGGGCGGCACAGCAAACGGGAAGCTCTCGGAGGCGATGCGGGTCGTATCGACAGTAATCCGCCGCGCTTCAACGAGTGCGGCGTCGTAGTCCTCGTCGGCGCGGGCCACCTGCCACTTCAATGCCTGTGGCAGTTCGGTCTCCTGCCCACGGGTGAGTTCGAGCACGTCGCCTTCGCGGACAGTGACCACATTGTCCGGCGTCACGCTTGCGACCGCGGCCCGCCCGCGCATCAGGAAGCGGATCACGCCCTGGGTCTCGACGGCATCGAAGCCGAAGTGACGCGCTAACGTGGTGATCGAGGCGCGCGGGCTTTCGAGCGCGCCGATGGCGTAGCCCTCGATCGCACCCCAGAGGCCGGAGACGTCGATGCGGTCCTCGGGCATCCCGGCACGCAGGCAGAGATGGCGGACAAGCGCGGCCAGCGATACAGCCCCGAGACGCCCGGTCAGCCAGTGCCCGAGCCGCCAGTTCGGCCCATCGGTCCAGACGTCGGTGAGCTCGGGGAAGAACGGATAGGGCCGCGCATCCCAGGTCCAGGCGGCGCATTCGGAAACGTGCACCATCGGGTCGCCGTAGATCGACGACATCGGGTTGTTCGCGCCATCGCTCCAGAAGAGGTAGGTCGCCTCGAGATAGGCCCGCTGTATCGCGTCGTCGCGCCAGCCGCGCGAGAAATACGGCACGAAGCTCTCGGAGGACTTCGGGTCGAAGAACACGTTCGGCTGGTTGGTGCCGCGGTCGATGGCCGGGCAGCCGAGTTCGGTGAAGCGGATGGGTTTCAGCTCCGGCACCCAAGCGGTCGAAGTAGCGCTCTCCACCCCACCGGGACGATCGAAGTGCGGGTTGGACCACCAGCTGCGGAGATCCTTGTGGCGGAAGACCCATGGCTTGCCGGCAGCGCCGTCCGTGATGGGCGTGCGGACCTGCGCCGACCGGTCTGCATCCGAGGCATAGAACCAGTCGAAGCCTTCGCCGCCCGCGATGTTTGCCTGCAGGTAGGCACGGTCGTAAATCGCGGGCCAGCCGTCCTCCGCGTCGAGATGCTCGAACCCGTCGCGCCAGTCCGACAATGGCATGTAGTTGTCGATGCCGATAAAATCGATCTGCGGATCGGCCCAGAGTGGATCGAGGTGGAAGTAGACATCGCCGGAGCCGTCAGCCGGCTGGTGCCCGAAATATTCCGACCAGTCGGCGGCATAGCTGATCTCCGTTTCTGCCCCGAGTATGGACCGAACGTCGGCCGCCAGATCGCGGAAGGCCAGCACTGCCGGATAGGTGCTGGCGCCCGAGCGGATGGTGGTCAGCCCACGCATTTCGTTGCCGATCAGTAAGGCATCGACTCCACCTGCCGCCGCGCAGAGATGAGCGTAGTGCAGCACCATGCGGCGCAGCCCCCAGTCGCCAGAGGCACCGATCCACGAGACGGTCTCTCCAGACACCGCGAAGTCGGACGAACTGGCCCCGCCGAAGAACGCCGCGACCTGTGTGCCCGCCGTGGCGGTCTTGTCGACGCTGCCAGCATAGCCGGCCGCGGGCGAACAGGTGATCCGGCCGCGCCACGGGAAGATGGGCTGGCCAGTCTCGGCGGCGTTGTCCGAGTACGGATTCGGTAAGGTGTTTCCGGGCGGAACATCCATCAGGATGAAGGGATAGAAGGTGACACGCAGGCCGCGGGCCTTCATCTCCTTGATCGCCTGCACCACGGCGAAGTCGGCGGGGGTCCCGCCATAGACCGGCCGGTCCTTTTCATCGCGGCTGACGAGATGGGCAGCGGCCCGGCTGACGCCGTTGACGCGCCACGTCCTCGGGCTGGTGGTCTTTTCCGTGTACTCGACGCCGGGCCTGATCTGGCACTGTCCCGCGCCCAGGTCATTGCCGAACCAGGCAACGACGAGGCTGACGCTCTCAACCTTCGGCGCCATGGCCTGCAGGCGGTCCAGCGCCACCATCATGTCGGCGGTGTCTGACAGCGCGTTCAGGTTTTCCGCGACCTGTGCGCCGCTGCCCCCCTTGCGGACGCCCTCGGTGGCGTAGGTGAACTCGCCCGAGGCCGGGATCATCGTCACGGCGCGGGTGAGACCCTCGGCGGTATCTGCATCAGCGAGCGGCCGAAAGATCTCGAAGGAGAGCTGCGGCAGGCGATTTCCATAGTTGCCGAGCGGCAGCTCTTCGAAGACGACATACGCCGTGCCCCGATAGGCGGGCGTATTCGCCGCGCCCATCTTCGCCACGATGAACGGATCGGGGCTCTGGCTCTCGTCGCCCGGATACCAGCGCCAGGTGATCCCGGCAGTATCCAGCATCTTGCCGTCGGCCCAGATCCGCCCGATGCCCGTGATCGGTCCCTCAGACAAGGCAACCGCGAAAGAGGCGTAGTAGAGATACTCGGTCGTCTGAACCTTGCCCCCACCGCCACCCTTACCCCCGCCCTGAGTGGTGGTCTTCGTCTCCTCGCGGAAATCGGTCGCCCAGATGATGTTGCCGCCCATGCGCATGCGTCCGTAGACGCGCGGAATGACCGCACCTTCCGTGGAAGAGGTGATGCGCAGGCTGTCAAGCCGTGGGCCTTCGATACGCTGCGTGGGCGCAAGCGAGGAAATGATCCAGCTGTCCACGACCGAGCCGATGGCGGAGCCGACGAAGCCGCCGATCGTGGCGGCGCTGACGCCGAGGATTGCGCCGCCGATACTGCCTCCAATCGCAGCACCAGCAACGCCGAGAACGAGAGTGGCCATGTTGGATCAGGTCTTGTCCGGGAACAGGAAGGCGAAGGCGATACGCCGCCGCCAAGCTTGGGTGAGTGGCTCCTCGATCACGCCGAGCCGCTCATAGGCGTGGATGAAGGCACCGGGTCCCGTGAGAAACCCGACGTGCTTGGCGATGGCGCGGGGCTTCATCCGGAATAGGATCAGCGTGCCTGGACCAGCCGCGCTGATCGACACTTCGATCATCATGCGCCGCGCCCCATCAGCCAGCACCTCGCGCGGGCCCGTCTCGCCCCAGTCGCGGCTATAAGGCGGGATCGGGAAGGGCTCGGGGCCGACGACCTCCCGCCATATCCCGCGGGCGAGGCCGAGGCAGTCGCAGCCCACGCCGCGCAGGCTCGCCTGGTCGTGATAAGGCGTGCCGAGCCAGGAGCGAGCTGCGTTGATGACGCGCTCGGGATCGACGGGGATCACAGGACGCTCCCGTCGTGTCCGCCATCCCTGGTCGCATAGCGGAGCACCGTGTCCTGCCCGGGAATGTGCGGGAAGCCGCGAAAGTTAGCAGTGTTGGCGAACTTTGCACCGCAGGTCTCGATCCGCTTGTCGCAGCCCGCTCGAATGGTGAAGACGTCATTCTCCGCAAAGGGACGCACCGGTGCTTCAAGCAGCGTCAGGATGCCGATGCCGTCGCTGACGTCGTGCCCTAGCACCTCCGCCGTTCGTCCAGCATTTGCTCCGCTGGTCCATTCAAGCGTTCCGAAGGTGAACCAGCCGGAAGTGAACCCGCCGAGTCCCGACGCGGTGAAAGCGCGATCACGCAGCAGGTCTATGACGGTGCCCGTGCCCTTATAGGCGAGGTCAGCGAGGTCGACGCCGCAGCGGGCATCACCGAGCGCGGCATCGCAGCTCGCCTGAAACGTCCGTCCGACAGTCTGGCCGAGCACATGCGCGAGCGAACGCACCTCGGCCACGAAGGCCAGCCGCCCGCGACGAATCTGGCCGATGGCCCCGCGGCGCATCAACACGCGCTGTGAAGTGTCAGCCCAGTTCACCCGCCAGACCTCGATCTCGGCATTGTCCCAGCGGCCGTCGAGAATGTCGGTCTCGGTGATGCGGTCCGACGTCAGCACGCCTTCGGCGTCCTGCGCATCGACTGACAGGTCAGAGCCGGAGCGGATTTCAGATGCTGTTAGTCCGCTCTCCGGCTCGAACTCAGTGCCGTCGAAGCTGAGCGTCCGGTCGTGGTCGGTGAAGCCGAAAGCGACAAAGCCTGTCCCGGACCCCGATCCGGGATCGGCGCGTGTGATGCGCCAGCACCAGGCGAGCGTCGTCGTGCCCTCGCTGAGATGGGTCTGCAAGGCAGGGTCGAGCGACTTCATCGCCGGATCTCCAGAAGCGGAATGGACGTGATCGATCCGAGCCGCTCGAGATCGAGCGTCACGTCGAGCACATCGGTGTCGAAGCGGACGGGCACGTCGAAGGCGAAAGCCGCGGTGACAGCAACCCCGGCGGCCGGCGCGGTGCCGAAGGTTACCACGCCGGTCGTCGTGTCGACTGCCCAGCCGGAGTCCGTTTCCACGCCATCCAGCGCGATGCGCACTGTGCTCGTGACAGGCTTGGCTATTGTCCGCGTCCAGGTTTGACCGCCGGAGGCGTAGCGCTTCACCAGCTGGAACTCGGTCTGGCTGCCATCTCCAATACCGATCCCTTGATCAGTTGGCGCTGGAGATTGCGAGGGAAGGCAAGACTTGTGGTCGGCCCAGTCCTTGAAGCGGAAGCCGTAGAGCCGTCCGTTTCGCGCTTCGAAGAAGGCGACGACCGCCGCCAGATCGTCCGCTCGGCGGATCCCGTAGACTACGTCGTAGCGGCGACGCGAGTTTGCCCAGCTGGCGTTACGCTCCTCGTCGCCTGAAGCGAGCTCGACGATTTGCGTGCGTCGCTCCGGACCGCCACGAGCGCCCCGGCTGATATTGTCGGGAAACCGGACATCATGAAACGCCATCAGAGACCCCTCCGTCCAAGCGACACGGCGCGGGCAATGTCGGCAGCCACCTGAGTACGTGACTGGCGGAAACTTTCGGCGTCGCGGGCCATGATGGTGACGTTGACCCCGCCGCCTGCGCCGTAGCTCTTTGCCTCGCGCCGCGAGAGCACCCGCTCGCCCCGCTGCAGGATCGCGGGCACCTCATCATGGCGAAGACCAACGGTTCCCCCGGAGTGCATCCTGGGCGCTACGGCGAAGGCGAGCGCCGGCACCATCCGTGCTGGTCCGCCAGCTCCGACGATGCCGCCCGCGTGCAGCACATTTGCGAACAGGCCACCGGCCTGGCCAAGAATGCCACCAAGCGCATTCGCGATTGGGCCGAGGATGAACCGCCGTGCCGCGAGCTTGGCGAGATCGGCAATGAGCGACGTGACGAGGTCAGTGAAATTAAGCTTGCCCGTTTTTACGAACTCGCCGACGGCGTTCTCCGCCGACTGGAAGGCGCTGACGAGGCTCTGGCCGATATCACCACCGATCTCGCGCGCCTTGCTGGCATAGTCGCTCAGCGCCGCGGTTACCGCCTGCCAGCCGGTGACGGCGGCCTCGGTGTCGGGCTTCGCTGCGGCGGCCGCCGTTCCGGCGGCAGCACCTGCTTCTGTGGCTGCGCGCCCGGCATCGCCGAGGGCGCTTTCGAACCGTTGGGCTGCATCCGTGGCATCGGTCAGCGCAGAATTGTCGGGTTCACTGGCGCGTGACAGTGCCTGACGCAGCGCTTCAATCGAGCTGAGGGGCGCTACTGCGGCGTTTGCTGCTGCCCTCGCAGCAGCCGCGAGCCGATCCGCCTCTGCGCTCGCCTCCGCAGCCGCGCCAGCCGTTTCGTAGAAGGCAGACCCGGCGCTGACCGCCGCTCCATAGACGCCAAGCATGGTGGACTCCATGCCGGGAATGCCGTCGAGGCCGCGCGCCACCGCGTGCAGGAAATCCGCCCAGGTCTTCTGGATATTTTGGAGCGCTGAAAGCCAGCCTGCTCTAATGGAAGCCCATACCGACTGCAGGGAAAGCGAAAGCGACTCTCCGCCCAGCTTGATCCGGTCCCAGACCTCCGAGGCGACATCGCCAAGCAAGGCCATCGCATTGCCGAAACCACCGGCTCCTTGGGCAAGTTCGGTGAACTGGTAGATCAGTTCACCCGCGCCAACGATCAGCGCACCAATGCCGGTGCGGATGAGTGCCCCGCGTAGAACAACGAGAGCGGTTGCGAGGCCCCGCACCGACAGCGCCGCTGCTGCCAGTCCCGCAACCCACCGGCCGCCGAGGAATGCGGCGAAGGTGGCGGTATAGGTGGTCAGGCGACCGATGTTGTCGAAGAGAGCGCGGATCGCGATGCCGAGCGGACCGCTGCGGCTGGCGACCGCCGCCATGGCATTGGCGACGGCTTCCAGCGCTGGGGCCGCGGCAACCGCCAACTGGTTTGACAGCCCGCGCCAGATCAGGCCGAGCCGTGAAATCGCGTCGTTCGTCCGCTCGATCTGGTCCGCATCCTGCTCCGAGACCACGACCCCAAAGGCGAGCACGTCCTCGGTCGCCTGGCGCAGCGTTCCCGTGTCGATCCGGCTCATGGCGATGGAGCCTTCCTCGCCGAAGAGCTGACCAGCCACGGCGGCACGCTCGGCAGCGGGGACGAACTGCTCGATGGCGGCGTTGATCGCGCCGACGCGCTGATCCAGCGGCAGGGCGATCAGCTCGCCGGCCGAGAGCCCAAGCCGGTCCAGTGCGTCGGCAGCTGGGCCGGTTCCGGCGGCCGCCTGGCTGAGACGGCGCGTCAGGTCCTTCGTCGCCTGTTCGATCCCGGACATCGAGACGCCTGCCAGCTCGCCCGCGCGCTCCAGCGTCTGGATCGAGGCGACGGTGGTGCCGAGTGACTGTGCGAGCTTCGCTTGCGCATCGACCGTCTGGAGACCAGACCGGATCATTGCGACGCCAGCGGCGGCAGCGGCGGCCACCGCGGCCGCAGCCGCTACAGCCACACGGCGGGAAAACGCCGCGAGCCGGGCGTTCGCCGCTTCCATCTCACGGCTGAGCCGCCCGAAGCCGCGCGATCCGGCTTCCCCTACGCCCTCGAGTTCGGCGCGCACTTGCCGCCCGCCGACTGCGGCGAGCCGGACGGAGACACGCTTCTCAGCCATTGGGACGTTCCACTTGTTCGTTGAGCTTGACCACCATCACCGCCTCGATGACGGGCAGCAGTTCGGCAGTGGCGAGCGGTGGCACGCCGAGCGCCTCGCCGAGCGCCAGCGCGGCCGACATGTCCCAGCCGATCACCGCGCCCGGCAGGACGCGCAGCTGGCCGCCGAGACGCCCGACGAGGTCCCAGACCTGCCAACCCTCTGGAGTTTCCGGACGGTTCAGCCGCGCCGGGCAGTCCGGGCAGGTTTGCGGGCAGGCTTCGCAGTAGCGCTCGCCCCCACCGAAGGACCAATCGGCGAGAGCGCGGAGGCGTTTTTTTCCTGTTCCAGCCGCAAGCCCTTCGAGACATAGGTCAGCTGGAAGGCCTCGAAGATCGGCCAGATGTCGAGCAGCGCGTCGATGCTCTCGGGGCTGGGGTCGATGGCAGTGCCATCGGCGTCGCCTACGCCCTCCCAGGCGAGCCCCGCCCGGCGCGCTAGCGCTTTGGCGAAGGCGACGGCACGCTCCTCGTCGGAGGCTTCTTCCGAAACCGCCTC
>JBQCEN010000201.1:0-5656 GCA_051960215.1 Pararhizobium sp. | reverse complement strand
GATCACGAGCGTCGCCGTCGGCTTGCCGTTGAGCTTGGAGGAGGACGAGTAGGTCTGCGCGCCGAGCTCGACCCTGGCGATGTCGCGCACCCGGACGATGCCGCCGTTGGCGTTCGTCTTGACGATGATGTTGGCGAATTGCTGCGGGTCGTTGAGGCGGCCCTGCGCGGTGACCGTCAGTTCCTGCGCGACAGCGCCGGTCATCGGATCGGCGCCGACCGAGCCGGCGGAGGCCTGGATGTTCTGGGCCTGGATGGCGCTCGAGACGTCGGCGGGCGTGATGTTCAGCGCGCGCATCTTGTCCGGGTTCATCCAGATGCGCATCGAATATTCGTGCAGGCCGAGGATCTGCGCATTGCCGATGCCCTTCAGCCGCGACACCGGCTGCAGGATGTTGACGTTGGCGTAGTTGCTGACGAAGAGGTCGCTCTTCGTGCCCTTCGGCGAGAACAGGTTGACGGCCATGAGGAAGCCGGTCGACGCCTTGCGGACTGTGAGGCCCTGCTGCGTCACCGCTGCGGGAAGCTGCGACTGGGCGAGCTGGAGGCGGTTCTGGACGTTGTCCTGGTCGATGTACGGATCGGAGCCGATGTCGAAGGTGACCGTCAGGCTGTAGCGCCCGGTATTGGCGCTGGTCGACTGGACGTAGATCGCGTTCTCGACCCCGTTGATCTGCGTCTCGATGGGCGCGGCCACCGTATTCGCCACCGTTTCGGCATCGGCGCCGGGATAGGTGGCGGAGACCTGGATCTGCGGCGGCGTGATGCTCGGATACTGGGCGATCGGGATCACGGCGAGCGCCAGCAGGCCGGCGAGCACGATCACGACCGAGATGACGATGGCGAGCTTCGGCCGGTCGATGAAGAAGCCCGACAGCATCGCCTATCGACCTGCCTGCGTGCCGGAGCTGCCGGAGGCGCCGGCGTCGGGGCCATCGCCTGAGGGCTGCGGCGCCACCACCTGCCCGGCATGCACCTTCTGCAGTCCCTCGACGATCACCGTGTCGCCTTCCTTCAGGCCCTTGTCCACCACCCAGTCCTGGCCGCTCTGCCGCGTCGCCTCGATGCGTTGCTGTGAAACCTTGTCGTCAGGGCCGACGAGCAGGACGAACTTGCCCTTGTTGTCCTGCTGCACCGCAGTGATCGGCACGAGGAGCCGCTCGTCCGGCTTCGAGGGCCGGATCACGACGTTGACGTATTGTCCGGGCAGCAGGAGCTTCTTCGGATTGGGGAATTCGGCGTAGATCGGGATCGTGCCCGTCGCCTGGTCCACCTGGTTGCTGACGAAGGCGAGCCGGCCCTGCTCCTCATACATGGAACCGTTGCCGAACTGGATGCGCGGCAGGAACTCCTTCGTCAGTTCCTGGACGGACGAGCCGCGCTTCTGCTCCACCTCCACCAGCGCGCTCTGATCGACCGAGAAGACGACGCGGATCGGATCGAGCTGGACGATGGTCGCAAGCGTGCCGGTCGTGCTGTCCACCAGATTGCCCTTCGTCACGGCCGCCGCGCCGATGCGGCCGGAGATCGCCGCGGTGATTCGGGTGTAGCCGAGATTGATCTTGGCGGTTTCCACCTGGGCCTCGGCCGCCTCGACGTTCGCCTGGTCGGCGTCGCGGGTGGCGATCGCCTGGTCGAGCGTCGCCTGCGGTGTCGCGCCCTTCTTTGCAAGCTCCTGGTTGCGCGCCACCGTCAACTGGTCGTTCTTGAGCGTCGCCTGCGCCTTCGCCAGTGCCGCCTCCGCGCTCTTCAGCTGCGCCTGGTACATGTCGGGCTGGATCACGAACAGAAGTTCACCGGCTTGGATGTCGGAACCTTCCTTGAAGGCCACCTCCTGAAGGAGGCCTTGCACGAGCGCGTGGACATCGACGGACTGGATCGCCTGGACCCTGCCGATTGCGGTATGGGTCGGCGCGATGTTCTTCTTCACGACCTTCGCGACCGTCACGGCAGGAGGCGGCGCCTTGGCGGGCTGTTGCGCCGCGGCATCTGCGGCCGCCAGCGTCGCTGACAGGAAGACGCCGACGAGGCACAAGGCCAGGCGCCGCAGCAGGCGGAGCACGCCCTCGATATCGGTTGCACGGCAATGGCGTTGGCGATGCGGAGTCATGCTAGGACATCGTCTGGTCGGTGAGCCGGATCTGGAAGTTATGAAGCTGTCGTCAAAATTTCTGTTCCGAAAGGATTGCAGGCAAGCAAGGCCACCCGGTGGAGGCGGGTCGTGCCGACAGGCCGGTCAGCGTCGACCCTCACGGCAGACATAGCAAGATCGGCGAGAGCGAAAACCTGCCACACAAAAGTGTGAAGCTCGTCGGTCGCACGTCCGATAGACCGGCACCGGAACCTGCCGGACGGTCCCGTGTTCGGGCCGGTGGACCTCAGCCGCATCATTCCGGGTGGTCCGCCCTTGCTGGCGATTTCGGAGGAACCTGCATGATGAGCGAGGAGATCGGTCCGATTGGCTTGGGACCCCGGACTGATCCAGCCGCCGCAGGCCTCTCCCGCGTCCCCTGCGAAAACCGCTGCATCATCGCGATCGGCGCGTCGGCGGGCGGCGTCGAGGCCCTGCAAAGACTTGTCGCGGGCCTGCCCAAGGATTTGCCGGCGGCGGTCTTCGTCGTCCTGCATGTCGGACCGACGAGCCACCTTGCGGAAATTCTCGACAGGGCCGGTCCGCTTCCGGTCGCCAACGCGACGAGCGGCGCCGACATCGAGATCGGCCGGGTTCATGTCGCGCCGCCCGGCCACCACCTGCTGCTGCATGACGGGCACATGATGCTTCGGCGCGGGCCGCGCGAAAATCTGGTGCGGCCGTCGATCGATCCCCTGTTCCGTTCGGCGGCTTGCAGCTATGGCGGGCACGTCATCGGGGTTATACTGACGGGGAGCCTCTCCGACGGCACCGCCGGCCTCAGGGCCATCAAGACATGCGGGGGGATCAGCGTGGTCCAGCATCCAGATGATGCTGTCGTGCCGGACATGGTGATGAGCGCGCTGAAGAACGTCGAGATCGACCACTGCGTCCCGCTGGCCGAGATGCCCGGTCTCTTGACGCGGCTCGCCCATGAGAAAGCAGGAACGACGCCTGAGATTCCTTCGCGGATTCTTTTCGAGGTGGCGATCGCCGCCCAGGAGCACGGATCGATGAAAGCAGAAGATCGACTTGGCGATCTATCGGTGTTTGTATGTCCCGAATGTCACGGCCCGCTCTGGGAGATCAAGGACGGGCCGATGCTGCGCTACCGCTGCCATACCGGACACGCCTTCACCTCCGAGGCGATGGTGGAGGCCCAGGCCGTCGAGGCCGAGCAGATCCTGTGGAGCCTGCTCAGGGCACACCAGCAACGGGCGGAGTTCGTCCGGCGTCTGGCGCGGAAGGAAGAAAAAGCCAAACGCAAGGATCTTGCCATTCGCCTGCGAGAGCGGGCAGACGAATACCAGGCGGACGCCGACCTCGTGGAGCAGATCATCCAGAACAGGCGGCTAGGGACGCTGGGAGCGTCCGGGGAGAAAGCATCGACACATGAACAAGAAGACGGCGAGCGCGAAGCCGGACGATAGCGCAAAGGATGCAACACCGCCGGCATTCCCGATCATCGGGATCGGAGCCTCGGCAGGCGGCGTAGCCGCCCTGCAGACCTTCGTGACGAACATCGCCGACGACAGCGGGTTTGCCTATGTCGTGGTCCAGCATCTCGATCCGGAGCACAAGAGCAATCTTGCGAACATACTTCAGCGGCACAGCGTCATCGAAACGAGGGTCGTCGAAAACGAAGCGTCGATCGAGCAGAACAAGATCTACGTCATCCCGCCGGCTACCCGGATCACCATCAAGGACGGACGCCTGCATCTCGCAAAGGCGGCCGACCTCCACACCAAGCGCATGCCGATCGACGAATTCCTCGTCTCGCTTGCCGAAGAGCAAGGGGAAGACTCGGCCTGCGTGATCCTTTCCGGAACAGGAAGCGACGGAACGATCGGCCTTCAGGCGGTCAAGGGGCACGGCGGGCTGACGCTGGCGCAGGAAGGCGCGGAATACGACGGGATGATGAGGAGCGCCGTCAGCACCGGACTGGTCGACGTGATCCTGCCCGCCGAGCAGATGCCGGCCAAGATCGTCGAATACTTCGGTCAGGCAGCGAGAACGAGGGACGGCAAAGGTTCGAGCGGCCTGCGCCCCGATGCGGTTGATCAGCTTTCGCGGATCGCCGTTCTCCTGCGCGAGCGCACCGGGCACGATTTCAGCGGCTACAAGGACAATACGATCATCCGGCGCATCCAGCGCCGCATGCAGGTGCTGCAGGTCGATGACATCGAAGAGTTCTACGCCAAGCTCCGCAAGGAACCGCAGGAGATCGACTTCCTGTTCCAGGATCTCCTGATCGGCGTCACGAGCTTCTTCCGGGATTCTGAGCAGTTCGAGGCGCTCGAACGCGAGGTCATCCCGAAGCTGTTCGAGAACAAGGGGCTCGACGATGTGGTGCGCGTATGGGTGCCGGGCTGCTCGACGGGCGAGGAGACCTATTCCATCGCCATGCTGCTCCGCGAGCAGATGGGCAAGAACCATGGCGGCCCGAAGCTGCAGGTCTTCGCCAGCGACATCGACGAGCGCGCCCTGGAGGTGGCGCGGATCGGCCGCTATCCGGCGTCGGTCGCCGAGAACGTCTCGCCGAACCGGCTCCGGCGTTTCTTCTCGCGGGAAGACGGCACCTATCGCGTCAACAGCGAGCTTCGCGAGATCTGCCTGTTTTCCCCGCACAACATCCTGCGCGATCCGCCCTTCTCCCGCCTCGACCTGATCTCCTGCCGCAACCTGCTGATCTACCTCGGCGCCGATCTGCAGGAGCGGGTCATCCCGCTGTTCCACTATTCGCTGCGCGACGGCGGCTATCTCTTTCTCGGCTCCTCGGAAAACATCACGCGGCACGGCCGTCTCTTCTCGACGATCGACAAGGCCAACCGTCTGTTCCAGAAGCGGCCGCGCACCGGCAACCGGCTTCCGGAATTTCCTCTCACGGCGCGCGTCCGCGTTCCGCAGGTCAATCGCGTCCGCGACACCAATGCGCGGGCGAGCTTCGAGGACATGGCGGAGCGTGAACTCCTCGAGCGCTATGCGCCGTCCTATGTCATCGTCAACGATACCGGCGACCTGATCCACAGCTCGTCCGGCACGGGGAAGTATCTCGAGCTGCCGAGGGGGGCGCCCGACCACAACATCTTCACCATGGCGCGATCGGGCCTGCGCCTCAACGTGCGCTCGGCCCTGAGCCAAGCCATCGGCACCGGCCGCATCAGCATGCAGAAGGACGTCTCCGTCGGCACCAACGGCGGGCGCCAGACCATCGATCTCATCGTGCAGCCCCTCCGCCGCGATGGCGATACCGTCTATATGCTGGTGTTCCGCGACAAGGGCGTCGTCAGGCCGGAAAAGGAGCCGGACCATCACGAACCGGACGACGATCTGCTCGGAGGCAACGTCCGTCAGCTCGAAGACGAATTGCGCAGCACCAAGGAGCGGCTGCAGACGACGACGGAAGAGCTCGAATCCTCCAACGAGGAACTGAAATCGGCCAACGAGGAGCTCTCCTCCATCAACGAGGAACTGCAATCCTCCAACGAGGAACTGGAGACTTCGAAGGAAGAGCTGCAGTCGATCA
>JBQCEN010000200.1:0-4484 GCA_051960215.1 Pararhizobium sp. | reverse complement strand
AGCGGCGCGGCCTGGGTGTGTCGACCGGCGAGCCGCTCTATGTCGTCCATCTCGACGCGCGGGCGCGGCAGGTCGTCGTCGGGCCAAGGGAGGCGCTGGAGACGCGGACGCTCGAACTGCGCGACGTCAACTGGCTCGGCGACGCGCCGCTCGGCGCGCTGCCGGAGGGCGGCTTCGACTGCTTCGCCAAGGTGCGGTCGACGCGTCCGCCGCGTCCCGCCCGCCTTCGCGTCACGGACGGGCGCGTCCGCGTCGATCTCCTCGACGGGGAGGCGGGCGTCGCGCCGGGACAGGCCTGCGTCCTCTATTCCGATGCCGGCGACGAGGCCCGCGTCCTCGGTGGCGGCTTCATCGCGCGGAGCGCGCGCGCGCCGGAGGTCGAGGCGATGCTCGCCGCACTCGCCGCGCCGGCGGCGGCCTGAGGCAGCGCTCCGCCCTCAGTCGTGGGTGACGGTGCCTGCGGAAAGGATGCGGATCACCGCGAGCCCCTCGGCGACCGGCGTCCGCGGCTCCGCACCGCTCCTGATGCAGTCGATGAAGTGCGAGAGCTCGCGGGTAAGCGGCAGGTCCTCCCCGATGGGCACATATTCGGGCTCGACCATCCGCGACTGGATGCCGTGGTCGTCCTGCCAGATCTCGTGGCGGTAGAGCGCCAGCTTCTGCGGCCAAGGCGCCACGTCGTCGAAGACGGCCATCGCGTCCGTGCCGATCACCGTCAGCCGGCGCTCGCGATAGGGGTTCAGCCGCGAGGTGAAGACATGGCTGCGGACGCCCGAGGGGAACTCGAGGTGCAGGTGGGCGAAGTCGCTCAGGTGGTTGAGCACCGCCGAGCCCTCGCCGCGGATAGCCGACGGCTCCTCGCCCGTCAGCGCCAGGATCAACGACAGGTCGTGCGGGGCGATGTCCCAGAGCGCATCGTTCTCGGGATGGAACTTGCCGAGGCCGACGCGATGCGAATGGATGTAGCGAATGGCGCCGAGCGCACCGTCGGCTAAGAGCGCCGCCATCTTCTCGAATGCGGGATGATAGCGCAGCACGTGGCCGGTCATCGCGACGACGCCGGCCTGTTCTGCCGCGTCGACGATGCGCGTCGCGTCCGCGACCGTCAGCGCGATCGGCTTCTCGACCAGGACATGCCGGCCCGCAGCGATCGCCCGGAGCGCGTTCTCCGCGTGGTCCTGCGGCGGCAGCGCCATGACGATCGCGTCGATCCCCGGATCGTCGAAGAGTGCGTCGGTCGCCACGATGCGCGCGCCGAAGGCCTTGCCGGCCTCCTCCGCATGGGCCGGGTTGTGGTCGGAGACGGCCGCAAGCGCCCCAAGCGCCTGCAACGTACGGGCATGGTTGCGGCCCCAATAGCCGCAGCCGAGGACGGCGATCCGGGGAGTGTCGGTCATTGATGCGTTCGCTCGTCTTGCAGTGTCGTTCGGCGGAGGCTTATCCGCCGGGTCCGAAGCGTGCAAGCATCGCGGCCGGGAAACCGCCACGCGGCGCCGTTCCTTTCGTCGCACCACCGCTTCCGGCAGGGATGGCGCAAGACCATGCGGCAAGAGGGGTGAGGGAAATGACGGTGCCGGCACCGGCGTCCAAACGATGCGGTTTTCCGCCCGGCGACCCGTCGCGACCGCCAATCCGGGCTCGCCACAGCCATCTTCGGATGAGCTTCGAACGCCGGTTCCCCGCGCTTGACACCCG
Source organism: Pararhizobium sp. (assembly GCA_051960215.1). Taxonomy (GTDB): domain Bacteria; phylum Pseudomonadota; class Alphaproteobacteria; order Rhizobiales; family Rhizobiaceae; genus Pararhizobium_B. The sequence continues at coordinate 2,789 of JBQCEN010000200.1, read as the reverse complement.
CCGGGCCCGCCCCTTATATCGCGCCGTGCCAGCCGGCATGCCCGAGCGGCCAGTGGCGGAGTAGCTCAGTCGGTTAGAGCAGAGGAATCATAATCCTTGTGTCGGGGGTTCGAGTCCCTCCTCCGCTACCAAAAACCTTCAATGATTTCAGGTAGACAAGTCTCTATCCGCTACATGGCAGTCGCGTCCGAGTGTCATTTTGGGTAACACGAGCGTACGTTTGAACGTGGCGGAGTGTAATTGCTGGTCGGCCGGCTGAGGCGGCGTGGGAGGCCGATTCAAGACAGGGGGACTTGTGTCCCTACAGCCTGCCACCTTGGTCAGGTTGAGCTGGGGCGGGCGCACCGCGCTGGAAACGGCGAGAATCTCGACGGAAGCGTGGCCGGCACGCTTCTGCGTGTGGTGCTCATCGACCTCCGCCGATGAGGCGGGCCGCGTAGCGGATGGCCGGCAATTTCTTTTGCCGTTCGCCTTCGGTGAGATCGCCGAGCAGGCCGGCCCATTTTACACGTAGCGCGACCGCCTGTTCTTGAGGCGCTCGCTGCAAATCTTCTTGCTCTTTCCGGCGACGCTGCGAACGGCGGCCGTGTGGGATGCCGCCGAGTTCAGGCAGGCATCATGGCGACGACAGAGCAGGTCCTATCGGCGTCCGATTGCTGGCGATGCGTCATTTGCTATTTATTTTAGCGCGTGCGCCATAGGAGAATCGCAGTGTCGAAAACGGGTCCACAAAAAGCATTCTGGCTGGAAACAGAAAGCAGCGTTGCATGCGAAGTCGCCCGGCTTGCCCGCTATGACATCGTCTTGTTCGATGCCGAGCACGGGGTGATGTCTCATACCGCCCTCGATCGCTTGGTTCCGTTTGCACAGCAACTTGGCCTTGCAGCCTATGTCCGGCTGGCGGATTCGCAGCGCTCGACAATCCAGCACGCCCTCGATTGCGGCGCCGATGGGGTCGTCGTGCCGCAAATCGCGGACCTCGAGCATGCCCGGCAGACGGCTGCGATGGCAAAGTATCCGCCAGCCGGCACCCGCGGCATCGGGTACAGCCGAGCCATGGGATATGCGGCGGTCACCGACGATCTCCTGGCACACGAGAATCGCCGGCGGCACGTCTATCTGATGATCGAGACGCCGGGCGCTCTCGAAGCGGTGGACGCGATCGCCGCGCTCGACACGGTGGATGGCCTGTTCGTCGGTCCGGCCGACCTATCGGCGACGCGGGGGCGCGGCGCGTTCACTGCAAAGCAGGAGGATCTCGACGACATCACCCGGGTTGCACTTGCGGCGCGCCGTGTCGGTAAGCCATGGGCGGTGCCGGCGCTCGATCCGCGCGTCCAGGACCTCTGCTTCCGGTACGAAGCTGGATTCGTGGCGCTCGGCGACGATATCACCGCCCTGGCGGAGGGATTTCGTTCACTGATCGGCCGCGCCGACAGAAGTGCCCCTGGCCCCGGCCGCGGCCGTTAGTCGAAGGCGAAACGCCGCATGTGGACGGCGAGCGAACGGCCCATCGCGGTGTAGTCGTCGGAATTGTAGTAGAGCACCATCGGCGCGTTCGAGAGGCTCGGCAAACCTTCCTCCGGTCCGATACCCCTGAGATCGGGCGTCAGCTCGCTCTGCCCCACGACAGTGACGCCGATGCCGGCGATCACCGCGGCCCGAACGCCGGTCATGGTACTGCTGGTGCAGGTCGGATCCCATCGGAGATTCGCCCCGGCAAGCGCCTTGACCGCTGCGCGCCGATAAAAGCTCGGATCAGGAAGCAGGACGAGCGGAATCGGGTTCATCGGCACCCTTTCCATGCGGCTCGATGCAGCCCAAACCAGCGGCTCGTTCCACAGGTGCATGGTGCCGGGCTGCGCGCCGTCGCCGCTCGCGACGACGAGATCCAGCCGGCCGTGCGCGAGTTCGGCCACCAGATCATTGCCGAGTTGCACCTGCACCTGCAGCTTGGCCTTCGGATAGAGCGTGGCGAACGTCTGTAATATCCGCGGCAGGCGAGAGGTCGCCAGTTCCTCAAGAATGCCGAGCCGGATGAAGTCGTTGAGGTCGGGCGAGGTGAGGCGGGCGAAGGCCTCGTCGTGCAGTTCGAAGATCCGGCGAGCGTAATCGAGCAGCAGGTGGCCGCTCGCCGTAAGCGCGACCGAGCGGCCGGTCCTGCGGAACAGGCTACAGCCAAGCCGGCACTCCAGCCGCTTGATCTGCAGACTGACGGCCGGCTGCGTCCGGCCCAGCGCGTCGGCGGCCGCCGAGAAGCCTTTCAACTCGGAGATTGTGACGAAGGTGCGCAGCAGATCGAGATCGAGTTCCACGGAAACGCATTTCACATATTTATGGAAGATGATTAAATCAATAAATTTGCAAAATCAATCGGCGGAGCTACCTTGTGGCATCGATTGCGCAGCGACTGGGAGGCTCCGTGCGCGAGGAGGAGAGAAGGAAGGAGTGGCGGACCCTTGCGGCTTTGATCGCCGCTCCGCTCGCATTGCTGGTCGCTCTCTTCGTCGCGCCGATCTCGCTGACGGCCGCCTACAGCTTCTGGACCGTCGATGACAGCTACAACCTCGACCGGTCATTTCATCTCACCCAGTATGCGCGCGTCTTTTCAGACAGCCTCTACTTCTCGACGCTCGCAAGCTCCGCCTGGATGGCGCTGCTGACGACGCTCTGCACGCTGGCGATCGCCCTGCCGCTCAGCTACGTGATCGCCCGGATCGTCGCGCCGCGCTGGCGCGTCCTGCTGCTCGTCGCCCTGATCGTGCCCGGCTGGGTCAGCGTTCTCATCC